>JAHFCG010000062.1 GCA_023249615.1 candidate division FCPU426 bacterium
CACCACCAGGGCCGCCGGACCGGGTTTAAATAACCGGTTGGCCCCCCAACCTTCCCCTGTTTTTCGAAAGGTTTGGGGTTGGCCATTTGTTATATTGATAAGAATGAAAAACGATCGGGAACTTTCCAGCAAAATCCTAAATCACCTTCCCCTCACTTCAACCTTTACGCGGAACCCCTTCCTTTCCTCTTTTTTACTGAATTTGTTCCTAACCTGCGCGGGCCTTCTTTTTTTTAAACCCTATTTTTTCACCGACGATGATCCCTTCACGATCCTCGTGGCGAAGGGAATGGGAATCGCCGCCAGTCCCTCCGAATTTATTTTTTATACCAATATAATTCACGGCCTTTTTCTGAAATATTTTTACGGCGTTTTCCCCGGAATACCCTGGCACGGGGCGGCGGTCTTCACGGCTTTTTTTTCAGGCTCGTGGGCTTACTTTCTGTCCGTTTTTTACTCTACATCCCCAAAAATTAAAATAATCCTCTCAGTCCTGTGTTTTTTTTGCGTCAATATTTATTTTTTAATCAACCCCCACTACACCAGCGCCTCCATCCTGGCCTGCCTGGGTGGTTGTTTTTTGTTGTCCAGCTTGTCAGGGCAACCCGGGGTCCCCAAGGGCCCCGCCGCCTTAATGGGCGCCTGTTTTCTTTTGAGCTTCCTTATCCGGCCCAAGGCTTTTTTTCTCGGAACACTGGTTGCCCTTCCTCTGTTTTTTCCCTTGCTTTTGCCCCAAAAAAGAAAACCCCTGGGAAAAAATTTAATCCTGGGTTTGGGTTTGTCCCTCGCCCTTATTTCGGGCGCCGCCCTGACCGATCATTTTTATTATCAAAAAAACCAGGGCTGGAACGATTTCAAAAAACTTTTTCCAACCCTGATGAGCCTTTTTGACTTTCCGTCCGGTGAAATGGGCGAAAGGGAAAAATCCGTATTGGCCGAAATGGGCTGGAGCCTGAACGACCTGAATTTGCAGAGAAATTGGGTTATCCTCGACAGGGAAAAATTCAGTCCCGAAAACCTGGAAAAACTGGATCATTCCCGGAAAATCTCAAACCCAAGCCCGACCCATCCGTTCCCCTATAAAATAATTTTCGAAAACACGGTTTCCCAGTTCATATTCTTTTTTTTATTGGGGACCGCCGCCTTTATTCCCTTTAAAAGAATTCCCGCCTTCGCGTTCATGCTTTTTTGGTTTTCAATGGTTTACACATGCCTTTTTTATTTCATGAAAACCGCGCCCTGGGTTTTCCTTCCCGCGATGGTTTCACTTCCCTATCTGGCCATTCATTTTTCCGAACCCTTGGGGAAAGGCAATATTTCCCCCAAAGCGGGTTCCGCGAAAACACCGGCCCATTGGCTCAACTCACTTCTTTGGGTCCTTTTGGGGGGAATGGCCGCCACCGTTTTTTCCATCTACTTTTTCACCAACCAGATCCAGCAAAAAAACGAGTCCGAGGTCAAAAACGCCATCCTTGAGCTTAAACCCCAAAACGATCAATTGTACGTTGCCTGGCACAACACCATTCCCTACCAGGCGGTAAACGCTTTTGACGATTTCAAGATTTTCAGAAAATTCCACGTTTTCGCCTTGCACGAATACGAACGAACCCCCGTGGGGGAGGAGGTTCTGAAACAATTTGGCGTGAAAAATCTATTCCTGGAAATGGTGGACAACCCCAAATTATTCATGATCTGCGAACCGTACGAGTGGGATCTTTATCTGAACTGCATGAGGGAAAATTACCGGATTTCAGTGACACCCAAAAAGGTTTTTGGGTGTTCTTTTTTCAACGTCTATCAGGTTCATTCCTTAAAGGGGCTTCATCCTTAAGTCCACGGCGGAAAGTAATCCCCGGACATTACGTTTGTTTTGGCCAAAATCCCTTTTGGTTCCCCGGGAAATGGAGGTCATCTCCAGGCTGGAAAATCCATACGAACCCTGAACCACGTAAATATTGATGTCCTGGGCGGAGGGTGGAAAAAGGGCGGATCTTGAAACCCTCAGGAGGCCCTGATTTTCCCTGTATTCCTCAAGCCGCCAGTTCTTCAGGGAGGCAATCGCTTCCCTGGCGGATTGGACCACTTCCTCCCTTGTTTTTTGGTAGCGCCGGGGCCGAAAAAAAGGATCCGAATCCCCCGGTCGGGTGACGAAATGATTTTTTCCCAGCCAGTCTTTCAAGCCCAAGACAACACCCCTAAAATAATATTTTCACCACCAAGGGCACCAAGTTCACCAAGAACTGCGGAAGAAAAATTCTTTTGTTTAAACAAAAATGATTTTAATGTCTTCCTTGGTGTACTTGGTGGCAAAACATGTTGTTCACGGCAATTCCAGGCCCATGGCCTTCATTTTGCCCTTGATTCTCGCCACCTCTTCATGCAAAGGCTTGGGATCGGTAAAGCGCTTCGCTTCCTCGCTCAAATATTCGTGGATCAAAAGCAATAGACCCATCAGGTTTCCCTTTCGTTCCTCGTCCATTTTTCCACCGGAAATAACCTCGTCCAAAAGACCGTAAAACTTTCCGAATAATTTCCCGTCCACCCGGCGGGAAACCTTGATGAGGCCCAGCATGTCCACCATGACCTTGTCGATTTGCTCCTCGATTTGCAGGGCCCGAAGCGCCTCCGGCTCGAAAGCTGAAAGGGGCGTCCGGAAGAACATTTTTTTCGCGGCTTCCTGGATATCCCGAAACAGGCCGTGTTGGCGGAGCGCCCTCCGGAGTTCCTCCGGTGAAAGTTCAGGGGAACTCCCGAAAAAAAGATTGTTATCCCTGATGGAACTGTCCTGAAGACGGGCCAACCCCATGGCCACGGAAGAGCCAATAGCCAGCTTCAGGGGTTCCCCTTCCCCGGCGAGGATGCTGGTTCTCAAACCCGGGTCCTCCCCCGGGGCTACGGTCCCCAGGGGGACATCGTACAAAAGGACCTTTACCTTGCCTTCCATGTCCCGGAAGCCGATCAATAAAAGCGGACACTGGGTCCCGCAAATGAATTCCTTTTCGGCGGCGAAGGGTTTTCCATCCTCGATGACTTCAACCTGGAAATCAGGGATGTGGGTCAGCCCCAGGGTTTCCATCAAGGCCTGCCCGGAGTGGTAACAGAGCTCTTCCACGGTGAACTCCTGGAAGCACCGAATGGAAAGGTCCAGGCTCACGGCTTGGCTTTCAAATTTTCCGGGGGCGTGCCTTCCAAAACGGTGCGGGTCTTGAGGGTGTTGGCGGTCAGACGCCCCAGGGCCTCGCTCATTTTTTCCGGCTGGCCCTCCAGGCCCAGGGTGGTTTGTACCCCCGCCTCGAATGTTTTTAAAACCTTATCGGCGTCGCGGACAAGACGGAGGGAAATAAGCAGGGCGGTCAGACCCTTGAAATCCATCACCATCAGACGGCGGGACTTGAGCCCCTCCATCCACTCTGAATTCGCTAGACAGGCCTGGTAATCCTGGTCGTTTCCAAAATAAAGAAATCCGCCAGACACCAGATCGGGCCCAGGCTTGTTCAGGGATTGGCTGACCTGTGAAAGCAGGGTTTTCATTTGGGCCTCGGAGAGGGGGCTTCCCTGGCTTTCCATTTCCAAACAGGGCATTTCCCCAAGTGAGGTTTTAAGTTGGATCAAATGGGGATCGATCACATTAAAATCACCAGGGTCCAGATAAAGCCCGGTGATATCCGCAAGGTTTTGTTTCAAGCGAATTGGACTTAACTTCGAAGCCAACGCTTCCCGGACCAACCGAAGATTTTTAACCCCCTGGGGAAGCCTGCTCGCCTCCAGACGCAGTTCCAAAAGCTCATGTTGTGCCATACTTAATGGCTTTTCCGAATTCTCAACCAGGACCTCCAATTTCCCCTGCGCCTCGGCGACCCATTTTTCGGCCAGTCGGAGAACCGGCTGGGAAAGGGTTTGGGAACGGAGGGTCTTGTTCCTTTGGGAAATCCGCCAAAAGAAAAAGGACCCCGCGGTCCAAACAACCATCCCCGCCAAAACCAGGCTAATGAGAAAAAAGGGATTCAAGGAAACCTCTCGTGGATTGAAAAACGTCCGCTTATTATAAGGTGTTCCAAGGCTTTGCGAACCAGCTTTCCCCCCGTTTCTCTTTTTATTATCATATGATCCAGGTCATGGCCATTGCCTAAAGGGTTCAATAAGTTGGTAAGGCCGCTAAGGAATCTTTCAATAAATAACTCAAAGGAAAATTGTCATGATTATCCTGGATAAGATTAAGAAGCGGCCCTATTTGCTCCTGTTCCCCCTCTTCGTCCTGGGGTCCATCCTCTTTTTGAGAACCATGAGATCATTCTCCCCCCGGGTTGAACCTAAGACCGGAAAAATCGTCGAGGCGGTTTACGGCATCGGAACCGTCACGGCCCGGCGGACCTATAACCTTAAAATCGGGGTAACGGATACCTTGGGAAGACTTTACATCCAGGAAGGCGCCGCGGTGGAACAAGGCCACCCCTTGATCGGCTTTTCCGACGGGCGCGTCATGAGGGCGCCTTTTGCCGGCATCGTGACTTCCCTGCCTTTCAAGGAAGGGGAAACCCTTTTTCCTCAAATGCCCGTTTTGACCTTGACCGATATGAAAAACCCGTATGTCGTGGTCACCCTGGAGCAGTCCGCGGCAGTAAGGGTCCGAAACAACCAGGAAGCCCTTTTAAGTTTCGAGAACCTCCGGACCCAACGCCTCACGGGAAAGGTAACTTCCATTTATCCCAAGGACGGGCAGTTCTACGTCAACATTGAGGTTCCCGGAATTCCCGCCGAACTTTTGGTGGGCATGACCGGCGACGTTGCCATTCAGGTGGCGGCGCGGGAAAATGTTTTGCAGATCCCCCTTTCAACCGTGGACAAGGGCAGGGTCACGGTTATCCGCGGCGGCGTCCCCAAGGCTGTTCCCGTCAAAATCGGCGCCTCTGACGGGATGTGGGGCGAGGTGGTGGAGGGCGATATAAAACAGGAAGACAAGTTGGTCTCCCCCAAGGGGAAATAAATGCTATTCCTCGCTCTTCGCCAGCTTTTCTCGCGGCCCCGTCAAACCGTCCTGGCCATCCTCGGAATCGGCCTCGGCACCACGGCTTTTTTGGCCATCTCCGGAATGATGCTGGGTTTCCGCGAGGTTATTATCCGCCAATTGGTAAATTCCACCGCTCACGTCAGTATCACCCCCCACGAGGATCCCGTCACCGAACATTCCCTCGACGGTTTCTTTTTTCCCGGCAGTCTCGTCAAATGGATTTCCCCTCCCGTGGCCAAGGATGAAAGCCTCCACCTGGATTTTCCCCAGGGCTGGTTTGACCGCCTCGATCAGGACCCCTCCGTCGAAGCCTACGCCCCCCAATTTTCGGTCCAGGTTTTAATTTCGCGAACCAAGGTTTCCCGCCCCATCCGACTGATGGGCGTGGTGGCTTCCCGGCAAATCAAGGCCACCGACATTCAGGAGGATATGGTGGAGGGAAATTTCCAGGATTTGGACAAGGGCGGGTTTTTGGTCATCCTGGGAAGAAGCTTGGGCGAAAAAATGGGGGTTCGCAAGGATGGGGCCATCAACCTCATTGATGCCCGCGGCGCTTCCCACCCGGCCAAGGTGGCCGGCTTTTTCGACACGGGCATCACCGACATTGACGATACCCTGGCCTACGCGCCCCTTCACTATGTCCAGCAGCTCAACAAGACACCGGGGGAGATTTCCCAAATAGCGGTCAGGCTTAAAGACGTGGCCCTGGCCCGCGCGACCGCGGATCAATGGGCCCTCCTGGGTCGGGACAAGGTCCAGAGCTGGGACCAGGCCTTCGCGAACTTCACCACGGTCTTCAAATTTCAGGACATCATGAGGTTCACCTTGAGCTGGATTATCGTGATCGTGGCGGCCTTTGGGGTTTACAACATCCTCAACATGATCGTCATCCAGAAGCGGGGGGAAATCGCCATTTTGCGGTCGATGGGCTTCGACCAAAGGGACATCATCCTGTTGTTTTTCCAGCAGGGACTTTTCCTGGGGGTTTGCGGGGGTCTTTTGGGAATGGGCCTTGGCACCCTGCTTTGCCTTTACCTCGAGACCATTCATTTCGGCGGGATGGGCCACACGACCATCGACCACATCCTTATTTCCTGGCGCCTGAGCACCTATCTGATTGGTTTCACCCTGGCTTTCCTGTCCGGCGTCTTCGCCGGCTTCTTCCCCGCCCGGGCGGCCAGCCGAATGTCGCCCATTGATATTCTCCGCGCGGAGGGAAGTTGATATGGGAATCCTCGTTAAAAACCTCGAGAAATCCTTCGGCCAGCCCCCCACCAGGGTCTTGAAAAATCTTTCCTTTGAGATCAAGGAAGGGGAATTTGTCGCCATCACCGGAAGGTCGGGGTCGGGAAAAAGCACCCTCCTTTATACCCTGAGCACCCTGGACCCCTTAACCTCCGGATCCATTAAATTGGACGGCAAGGAAATATCCAAGCTGGAAAATGTGGAGCTCCACCAGTTCCGCAATCTCCGCATGGGATTTGTTTTCCAGTTCCATTACCTTCTCCCCGAATTAACCTGTTTGGAAAACATCCTGGTTCCGGCCCGTAAAACCAACCGGCACGAGGCCCTTGAGAAAACGGCGTTGGGACTGATGGAGGACTTCGAGATTACCCATGTGAAGGACAAGGTTCCCGGGAAAATTTCAGGAGGTGAGCGCCAAAGGGTGGCCATTGCCCGCGCACTTCTCATGAAACCGAAGTATCTTTTCGCGGACGAGCCCACCGGCAACCTGGATTCCATCAGCAGCGAAAAGGTTTTGAGGATTTTCGAGAGGGTGAACAAGAAGGACAAGACCACCATTTTGATGGTAACCCACGACATGGGTTATGCGGGAAGAGCCGGCCGGAGGATAGGGTTGGTGGACGGCGAAATCGACTTCGACCGAAAACGAAAAACCTGATTTCACCGCCAAGACTCCAAGACACCAAGGGAAGCATGTCTTTCAATGACAAAATCTAAATTGCCTGAAACAAAAAACTTTTACTTTTAGGGGTTTTACCTTACTTGGAGTCTTGGTGCCTTGGTGGTGAAAATTAGAGTATTTCTTTTAGTTTTTCGGCAGGGCGGGCCAAAATCGCCCTCGCTCCCTTTTCCACGATGGGCCTCTGCATCAATTCAGGGTATTTGATCATCAAATCTACCGCCTCGGCGTCAGGCACTTCCCTTTCTCCCAGTTTCAACTTTTTGTAGGTCTCTTCCTTGGACCGGAGCAACTCCGAGGCTTTAATTCCCATTTTCTTGACCAATTCCGCCAATTTCAATTTGGACAGAGGCTCGATGTAATAGTCCACCGAATCCATTTCCACCCCGCTTTCCTTCAGGGCCTTATAAACCTCCCGGCAGGTGGAACAGGTGGGTTTCTGGTAGATGGTGATTTTCATCTAATAACTCCTTCAAGAGTTTTCACCGCAGAGGCGCAGAGGTCGCAGAGAACATCTATCGTTAAAGACAAACCTGTAGGGGCGCCATAATTCCCGCCCCTTTTGGGCGCCCCCATGGGGGCGTCCCTACAATTTTAAAATTTCATATGCCTTACTTGGTGTCCTTGGTGCCCTTGGTGGTGAAAACTTTCTTCAACCTTATAAGCGATCTTCGCCATCATTTCCACGGTCTGAAGCGGAAAATCACCGATGGCCGTTTCTTCCGAAAGCATGACGGCGGTTGTGCCGTCTAAAATCGCGTTGGCCACATCACTCACCTCCGCCCTCGTCGGGCGGACGTTGTGAACCATGGATTCCAGCATTTGAGTGGCCGTAATGACGGGTATTTCCCTGCGCCAGGCCTTGTGAATAATGCTCTTTTGAACCAGAGGAACTTCTTCCAAGGGAATCTGGACTCCCAGGTCGCCCCTGGCCACCATGACGGCGTCCGTCACCTTGAGGATGGAATCGATGTTTTTTACCGCCTCGGCCCTTTCAACCTTCGCGACGGTTTTGATTTTGTATCCCAGCTTCCTCGCGTAAGCCTTGATTTTTAAAATGTCCGCCGCCTTTTCAACAAAAGACACCCCATAAAGTTCAACACCATGTTTCAAGCCGAACTCCATGTATTTAAGATCCTCGTCCGTCACGGGATCGACGAACAGCTTCGCGTCGGGCAGGTTGAGCCCCTTGTGGGAAAGGAGGTTCCCGCCCATCAAAACCTCGCACTTCACGGCGGAGGACTTTACCTCATCCACCCTGAGTTGAATGAACCCGTCGTTCAAATAGATGAGGGACCCTTTTTTGACGCTTTTCGTCAGGTGGGGATAGGCCACCGGGATCCTGTCCAAAAAAAGCCCGAGGATTCTTCGCGTGGTCAGCCAAACATGGTGGCCCTGGCGAAGATGAATGGGTTCATGGCGGAGTTTCCCCACCCGGATTTTGGGACCAGGCAGATCAATAAGAATGGGGCAGTGAACCCTTTCGTGGCGAGCGACTCCTTGAATGTTTTTGATGTCCACAGCCTGTTGGGGCAGGGTTCCGTGCGCGAAATTGAGGCGGGCCATGCTCATGCCCCGGCGGATCAATTCGGAAAGCATCTTCTCGGAACGCGAAGCGGGGCCGATGGTGCAGACAATTTTTGTTTTGGGATGCTTATTCTTCATAAACGCCTTAATCCTTTTAGCCGCCGATCAAATCCGATCGACGCCGATACGTCCTGGGTTTTTGAACCCCAGCTTTCATCGGCGTGTATGCCACCCTTCATTTTTAGGGATTTGAAGAGGGGGTGGCATCATCCCACATTTCACCTTTGGCATTTCAAAAAGATATGTGGGAAATCGTTCGTTATCGTCGGTTGCTTTTCATTATTTCTTTTTCTTCGTCACGGGATATCCCAACCTCTTCAGCACTTCCTCATCCTTGCGCCAGTTCTTCAATACCTTCACCCACAACTCCAGGAAAACCTTCTGTTCCAGCATCTTCTCAATCTCTTTTCTGGCACGCATCCCAATTTCCTTCAACTGCTTTCCGCCCGCCCCAATGACAATTCCTTTTTGGCTGTCCTTCTCCACGTAAATGGTGGCTTTGATCACAGTGGGATCCGGCGGGTCTTTTTCAACGAAATCGTCAATCACAACCGCAACCCCATAGGGAAGTTCCTGTTGTAACTGGAGGAAACACTGCTCACGGATCATTTCCGCCGCAAGTTCCCTCATCGTCTTGTTCGTCAATTCCTCCTGGGGAAAAAGGGCGGGTTGATGAGGCAAAATCTTTTTAAGTTCCGAGATAACATCCGGAACCCCCTTGCCCGATATGGCGGCAATCCGGTGAATGGGCCACTCCCCCAGTTCCGCCTTGATCTTTCCGACAAGTTCCTGCACCCGCCCCGAAGCCACCTGGTCAATCTTGTTCAGAAGGCAATAGACCGGTTTTTTGTATTTTTTTAGCCATTCCGCCACCAGATATTCCTCGTCCATCAACCCGTCCTTGGCGTCAATCAGAAAAAGGGCCGCGTCCGCGCCGTCCAGAACGTCCTCCACCTCGTGAAGCATGTACTGGGAAAGTTTATTGTGGGGCTGGTGGATACCGGGGGTGTCGTAAAAAACGATCTGGGATTGGTCGTCCTGGTAAATGCCGGCCATGGACCCGCGAGTCGTCTGGGGGCGGGGGGAGACGATGGCGATCTTTTGCTTGAGGGCGGAGTTGAGGAAAGTGGACTTGCCCACGTTGGGCTTGCCGAGAATCGCCACAGCGCCACAGATGAAACCCGAAGAACTCATTGTTTAGCCACAGATGCATGGGATACACGGGATGAACATTGAAGGCAAAAACAAATCATTCCGTTTTTTCTTTCCACAATCAAATCCTTTTCTTCATGAATCTTTGGTTATCCACGGGCAAACCGTCCTGATTTTCCTTACGAATTTAAAAATAAATATTTTTTCCTCTTCCCCATCCCATGAATCCCATGCATCTGTGGCTAATTGCTTTTGTTTTCGATGTTCCGTTTTATGTCGAAAATGCGGTCCGGTTTGAGGCCAAACTTCTCGATCATTTTCTTTGGAAAATCCAGGTTACAGGTCTTCGCCGGTTCGTGCCCATCCGACCCAACCGAAAACCTTACCCCCGCGTCCACAGCCTTTCTCATCAGCCGGTCATAGGGCGTCAACCACCGGTTGGAAATCTCCATGCAAACGTTGAAAAGTAAAAGGGTCGTGACCAGTTTCTCTTCCCACCACTCGGGGAAAGCCTCCTCCGGATTCTTGGCTCTCGCTAGGGCCGGAAGCATGGTGCAGTGGCCTAATATGCTGTATTCCTGCTCTCCGAACTCTTTATTTAATATATCCAGGTGGGTGTTGAAAAAAGCGTCCCAATCCTTGATCTGGGCACCGGGGTTGTAATCGGGCAAGCCGCCTTTGAGATATTTAATCAGGGGCGCGAATCCCAATCTCACACCGTTGAATTCAAGGCCGTGGATCGAACCAATCATGTAGTCGAATTTCTTTCGGACCATCGGGTCAACCAGGAACCCGCGCCCCAGGTCCATCTCGAGCCCGCGAGCCACAGGGTATTGAGAAAGATAATCGGCGTAGGCTAAAAGGCGGTCATTGGAATTGAGGTATTCCCCCATCCCCGTGTGATCGGAAAGCCCCACCCGGACACCTTCTTCTTTCGCCCGCTCTAATATCTGCTCAATGGACTGGCGCCCATCGGACCATTCAGCGGTATGGTTATGACAATCTAGGTAAGTCATGGGGCGGCCTGCCCTGCCCGTCCCTCGTAGCCCAAAGGGCGAAGTGGGAAGCGAGCAACCTGTTTGGCGTAGTCTTGACGAAGCCAGAAGCGAGTCGAAGGGTTATGGCAATCCAAGTAACTCATTTGAAAAGACTCCCTATTCGATGACATCTGACCCGGGGGTTTTAAACGTGGATAATTGTTTTCAAAATCTGTTGGAGAGTCTTTTGATCACTGGGGTGAAGTCGCCCCATTTTCTGAATAATCAAGACCTTTTCGATAGTAGCCAAAATGGGTTTAAAAACTGAAGGTTTCAATAATCCCGCCCCTTTCCAATGGGAAAGACTGCTGCCCCCAAATAAGCTCGAACTGATCGGTTGGCTGGTCAGGGCGAGAATAATTAGATCAGGGCGGGAACGGTTATAGGTAGTAGAACTAACAACAACGGCGGGACGTTTCTTGAATCCAGCTTGATTGGAAAATGGGAAGGGGACCAGAAGGACATCCCCAAAATCATAGCTTGTCGTAGATGGCATCTTCGGGGTTGTTCCAGACTTTACTAAATGATTTTTCGGAGAGCTTCGCGGCCGCCCGGGTCAAGGACCTGTCGGAACCCTTACTTTCCAGGAATTCGACAAAGTCTTCGACCTCGTTGATTTTATCAGCGGGAAGGGCCTCAATTTTCTTGATAAGAGTTAATACATTTTTCTTGGTCTTCATGGAAGTAATTATACCTTTTTTACTCGTTGTGCAAAGCGCGAAAACTTTAACAGACATAAATAACTGTAGCCCTCCTCGAATTTCCCCATCCCCGTATGGTCTTACAGGCCCATCCGGACGCCCTCTTCCTTGGCCCGTTCCAGAATCTGTTCAATGGATTGGCGTCCGTCGGACCATTCGGCGGTGTGGTTATGGCAATCTAAGTAACTCATAAAAACGGCTCCACGTTATTGGCATGTTTAAATTTTAAAATAGTAACTAATATTATTTAAAAATCCTATGTTTTTGATTTCCCAATAATATAAGACCAGCTAGAAACTATTCCCTCGGAAATAAAAGCTAAATTAAAAGTCAAACGCCAAAAAACGACAATTACTGCAACGACCCAATATTTGCTACCGTAAATAATTATTCGACAGTTAAGAAGAAAAAAAAGAAGCATTGAAATTAAAAAAATATAAAAAAAATAGAAAGCAAAGCCAACCAATTCACTTTTAAATCTGAATGTTTTATTTTTGGTCAAAACATCAAAAACCAAACACCCAAAAACATAAAACAAAACAAGGACAATTTCGTCAGCACCTATATTTATCAGAATTGTGGACAACAAAAAATAGCCAACAGAACAAATCGACACTATCGTAATGGCTGAACCAATCCACCGCCATTTTGATTTCACAAAGTACATCGGAGCATAATAGTTTTTTTGAAAATCTTCTAAGTTTTTTAGAAGCTCTTTTTTCTTTTTTGCAGAATCAGATATTTTACTTTTCATTGCCCGGTCCCCCATCGATCAACAATCAACTGACTTCCTTTCAATATTTAATCAATTCAAAAGGCAGCCATTGAGGACAACTCCAAAAAATCTAATTGCTAATAAATCAGGATGGTTTTTCCACATTTGGATCAATCGTCTCAGCCGATGCTTCAGCAACAGGCGTTTCTGCGGGAATCTCAACAGCACTCACTTCCTGTAGCGGAACCTCCGCAGCCAGAGTCTTTGCTTTCTTTTTTCGGGGCTTTGGCGCGGCAGGCGCCTCAGGCTGCGGTACTGGCAGGGGCGTCTTGCGTTTGGCCACTCGAACTTTGGTCACGGCCGTCTCGATAGCGTCCAGGATTTTGAAAACCACCTCCCGGTCCTCAAAAACACGGCCCTTTTTGGGAACCCGGCCGGCCAATTCCATGATGTACCCGCCCAGACTGGCCACTTCCCCCTTGGGGGTTAGGTGTAAGCCCAGAACCTCGTTGACCTCATCCAAGGCCAAATCCGCCTCAACCACCCAGGAGTTATCGCCAATTTTGATGATGGGTTTTTCCTCGCCCATATCATGCTCATCACGGATCTCACCCACGATTTCCTCAACCAAATCCTCCAGGGTCACCAATCCGGCGGTACCGCCGTACTCGTCCACCACGATGGCCATGTGAACCTTGCCCCTTTTGAATTCACGGAGCAACCGATCCACCCTTGTGGATTCCGGCACGAAATAGGGTTTCCGCAAAAGGTCCTGAATGACAATCAGTTCCTTGTTTTTCCAGATGGAAAGAAGGTCCCGGGTGTAAATAACACCCACGATATGGTCCATATCTCCCCGGTAAACCGGAACCCGTGAAAACCCATTCTGGATCACCAGGTCCAGGAGGCGGTCAAAATCAGTCTTGATATCCACGCAAAACATGTCCGTTCGGGGAATCATGACCTCGCCGGCTTTTGTGTCGGTGAACTTGAAAATGGAATGGATCATTTTCTTTTCCTCTTCCTGAATGGTCCCTTCCTTTTGACCCATCTCGATCATGTGCTTGATGTCCTCTTCCGTGACCTGCGAGACCGAGGAGTGGCCCAATTTGGGAAAGAACCGGCTGACAAAAAAGATCATCATCCAGGTAAAGGGCGTCAGCAGGCGGTCGAAAAGGTAAATGGGGATGACCAGCCATTGCGCCATGGGGATGACGAAGCTTCGACCCATCACCTTGGGGATGGCTTCCCCGAAAATGATGATCGCGAAAGTTACCGCCACCGAGGCGACGGAACCGGTCGCCACCTTGCTCCAGTTGTTGACTTCCGCCATATGGATCGCCATGTAGGTGGACAGCGTGGTCGCGGCGATGACCACGGCGTTGTTGCCGATAAGGATGGAGGTCAGGATTCGGTTGGGATGTTCCTGCCATTCCTTGAAAGCCAGGCCCAGCAAATTGGCTTCCTGGGCTTTTCGCTGGAGCAGGGGGCGCGGGAAAGAAAGGAGGCTGGTCTCGACGGCGGAAAAAAACATGGAAATGAGGATCAGGGTCCCCAAAACAATTAAGTTGGATAAAAGGTAAGTGTCCAAAAATGTCCTCAGTTTTAAGTTTTGAATTCCGAGTTCTAAGTTAAGGTTTTAAAGGATTTTCAAACTAAGAACTCAAAACTTAGAATTTAGAACTCTTCAGGAGGCTGTCCTGTACATTGAACATCTTTCTTTCCTGAACCAGGGAAACATGATCATACCCTAAAAGATGAAGAATTCCATGAACCAGCAAAAGGGCCAATTCCTGCCTTAATTTCTTGCCTTGCTGGGCCGCTTGTCGCTTCGCCTGAGGCACACTGATAACCACATCCCCCAACGGCACCGACTCCCTTGGTCCGCCGATTAATTTTTTTCCTTCCAAAAGCGGGAAAGACAAAACATCGGTGGTTTTATTTTTCTTTCGGTAAAGGCGGTTCAGTTTTTTAATTTCGGCGTCCCCGGTCAGCACGATGGAAAGCTCGGCTCGCTTCTCAAAGGAGGCCCCTTTAACGGATTTCAGGACAAGCGCGGACAAGCGCTTTAGCCAAGTGGCGGAAACAGGACTTTTGACTTTGAAATTTACCTGGAGTTTCATAACACCTTTTCACCACGGATCAAACAATGATTTCACCACCAAGTTCACCAAGAACACCAAGAACACCAAGAAAACTAAAGAAAAAATGTTGAAAATCCAAAAGCCAGACTCTTTTTATATCTCTTGGTGAACTTGGTGTCCTTGGTGGTTCAAACTGTTTTATCCTTCTTTTTCTTTTCCTCATCATTAACGTGGTAAGCCTCGAGAATATTCTGGACCAGCTGATGCCGAACCACGTCCGCGGGGCTGAAGGTCACGAACTCGATCCCCTTCACCTTGCCCAAAATACGTTGAACCTCGATGAGGCCCGAACTTTTTCCAAAGGGCAGGTCAATCTGGGTGATGTCTCCCGTGACCACCATCTTGGAACCTGTCCCCATGCGGGTCAGGAACATCTTCATTTGTTCCGGGCTGGTGTTCTGGGCTTCGTCGAGAATAATAAAAGCGTTGGAAAGGGTTCGACCCCTCATGTAGGCCAGGGGAGCCACCTCAACAGTCCTTTGATGGAAAAGCCTTTGGAGTTTCTCGTATTCCACCATGTCGTATAGGGCGTCATAGAGGGGCCGCAAATAGGGGTCTATTTTTTCCTGCAGGTCGCCCGGCAAAAAGCCAAGTTTCTCCCCCGCTTCGACGGCCGGTCTGGTCAAAATCAGACGTTCCACCTGGCCTTCCCGAAGCGCCGCGACCGCCATGGCCATGGCCAAATAGGTTTTTCCCGTACCCGCGGGCCCGATTCCAAACACCACGTCCTTGGCCTTGATGGCATCCACGTACTTTTGCTGGTTGTCTGAACGGGCGTGAATGGGTTTCTTGCGGGAGGAAAGCAGGATGGTTTCGCGGGCCGGACCCTCCTCTTCCTGTTTTTCACCCTTGGCCTCGGAAATGACCCTTTGAACGGCCACAGGGGTCACATAACCCTCGTGGCCTTTTTTCAGGTGGCCCCGGAGGCGTTCAATGACCTGGGAGGCGTGCGACACCTCGATGGGTTCACCCGAAAGGATTATTTCGTTTCCCCTGGCCACCAGGGTCACCGCAAACGAATCACGAAGCAATTTCAGGGTGTGATCCTTCTCCCCCAGCAATTGTAGGCATTCCTGTTGGTCCTCGAATGTGATTTTACGACTTACAGCTTGAACCACAAAAACCTCCATTTTTTTTACCACCAAGGGCACCAAGTTCACCAAGACACATGAGGCAAATATTGGATTTTTGGTTTATCCATATTTTTCGACTTCTTGGTGAACTTGGTGCCCTTGGTGGTTAAATCACTTTTTATTTTTTAAAAAAAATCCCTTTCCTCTCGAACGAGAAAAGGGAGTGATTATTGCGAACAGGAATCCTCAACTAACCTCAGAAATAATCTAACGGCAATACCTCGCGTGGTTTGTGGTGAGGAATATAAAGGGGGGTGTCGCTGGCGTTTTTGCGGGCTTTCTTGATGTCTTCTTCAGAGAAATCCTGGCGGATACAAAATTCCTGTTTGGGATATATCAAGTAGGGGTCGGTGATTTGGTCCCGGTTGGCTTTGAAAATGAGAGGCCATTGGAAGTTGTCGTGGTATCCGCTTCCAGTGCCAGAAATGTCCCAAAGGGTATCGCCCTTGACGACGATATATTT
>JAHFCG010000063.1 GCA_023249615.1 candidate division FCPU426 bacterium
TGCCCGAGATAAAGCCTGGTGGGTTGAACCGCCTCCAAAAGTTTTACTACCACGGTGGCGACCCCGTCAAAATGGCCGGGCCGGAAAGGCGCGCAAAGGCCCGCGACGATGGGACCCTTTACCTTAATTTCTGTCGAGAATCCTTCCGGATACATTTCCTTGTCGGAGGGCGTGAAAACAAGATTCACTTTTTCCTTTTCCAGTATTTTTAGGTCGCTCTCAAGGGTCCGGGGATACTTTGAAAAATCCTCCTTTGGCCCAAACTGAAGCGGATTCACGTAAATGGAGACCACTGTGTGGGAATTTTGTTTTTTTGAGAGTCGAACCAGTTCCAAATGGCCTTTATGAAGGGCTCCCATGGTGGGGACGAACCCAATCGTTTTTTTACTTTGGCGCCAACGATGAACTTGGTTTTGAACAGCAGAGGGTTCTGAAAGGACAGGGATTTTCATAATTAATGGGCCGGAGGAAATTTACCGGTTCGAACTTCTGAAACATATTGCCGGACGGTGTTCTTGATGGCTTCGTGAAGCTGGAGATAGGCCTTGGCGTGTTTGGGATGAAAATCAGGTAATAAGCCAAGCATGTCATGAAGGACCTGCACCTGCCCGTCGCAATGGGGTCCAGCCCCGATTCCAATGGTCGGAATTTTGAGGCTTTGGGTGATTTTCCTTGCGATGTCGGAGGGAATCAGCTCAAGGACCACAGCGAAGGCCCCGGCCCGTTCCAGGGCCTTTGCTTGCTGAAGCAACCGGGACGCGGAAGCCTTTTCCTTGCCCTGCTGATGGTACCCCCCCATTTGATTGACGTGCTGGGGGGTAAAACCAACATGTCCCATAACCGGAATACCATTTTCAACGAGAAAGGATGTCACTTCAGGCGCGTTGGGGAACCATTCCAGTTTGACCGCCTGGGCCCCCGCTTCCGCCAGAAAAGCCCCGGCGTTATCAAGCGTTTCTTCCAAACCCAACTGGTAGGAAAGAAAAGGCATATCCCCGATCAACAGGGCCTGTTTGACACCTTTGGCGACTGCTTTGGTGTGATGAATCATTTCATCCATGCTCGCGGAAAGAGTATTGGGACGGCCCAACATGGTCATCGATAGGCTGTCACCCACAAGAATGGCGTCAACACCCGCGGCATCCACGGCGAGAGCCATGGAGTAGTCATAAGCGGTAACCACGGTGAGTTTTTCACCCCGGTCGCACTTTTGCTGGAATTCCAAAACATTCATTTGTTTAGGCATCAAAACCCCAATCTCTCACCACAAAGTTCACAAAGTACACGAAGTAAAGCAAAATGATTTAAAGGTCTAAACAAAATCGTTTGTTTAACTTTGTGCCCTTCGTGTACTTCGTGGTTAAACCTTCACTTTTTCACGCTGACCGGCTGGTAATACACCGTTCCTTTGGCAACCTTCCCCATGTGGTTCAAAAGATCGTCCAGATCCGCGTCCCTATGGACAAAATCAATTTCGCTGGTGTTGATTACCATCAAGGGTGTTTCCTGATAATGGAAGAAGTAATAGTTATAGGCCTGGTTCAATTCCGCCAAATAATCCCCGGAAATATGGCTTTCAAACTTTCGGCCCCTTAATGAAATGCGTTTCAGAAGAACATCGGTTGAAGCCTGAAGATATATAACAAAATCCGGTTTCAAAACCCTCCCGGTTAAAATGGAATGCATTTGCTCGTATAACTTCAATTCATTGTCATCCAGGGTCAAATTGGCGAAGATTCGGTCTTTGGGGAATATGTAATCACTTACAAGCCCTTGTTGAAAAAGGTCGCTTTGAACCATCTCCTGTTGTTGGCGGTAGCGGGAGAGTAAAAAGAACATTTGGGTTTGAAAAGCGTGTTTCTTGACGTCTTTGTAGAAATCAGAGATGAATGGATTTTCGACGGCGCCTTCCAAGACCAACCTGGCGTTCAATTTTTTGGCGAGAATTTCCGAGAGGCTGGTTTTTCCAACACCGATCGGGCCCTCAATGGCGATATATTTATGATGGAGCATGAATTTTAACCTGTGATGAATCGCATAATTGCTTCAAGGCTTCCTGAACCGTCTCCTGAATTCCGGGTATTTCCAAACCCGGCGCCAAATCACTTAAAGGGATCAAAACATGGCGTCTTTGGGCCATCCTGGGGTGAGGTATTTCCAAATGATCCTCAACGATTAGCCAATCCCCGTAAAGAAGAATATCAACATCCAACGTCCGAGGCCCTTTAGGTACTTTTCGTTGTCGACCCGACTTTGCTTCCAAAGCACGAACCCATTCTAGCAAAGAATTAGGTTCCATTTCCGTTTGAACTTCCGCCACTTGGTTCAAAAACCAGGGTTGATCCGTCATATCCACCGGTTCCGTTTCGTAAACATTTGAGAAACGGACGGATATAAAAGAGTCTTTAATCGCCTGACGGGCATGAGCCAGAAAGGCATCCCGGTTTTCAATGTTTGAACCGAGGGATAAATAAACTAAAACCATTCAAACACCGCATTCAAATGAAGGGTACGGGCGAACCTTGGTTCGCCCTGTTGATCACAAGGATCGCCCCTGCCATTATTTTAATTTCGCCAATCGTTGCAGGGCCTCTTCCAACCGGGCCTTATCCACGGTAATCGTCATGCGAAAATAACCTTCGCCCTCGGCACCAAAACCGTTTCCGGGGGTAACCACGATGCCAGCCTCTTCCAGGACCTTCCCGCACCAATCGGCCGAGGACATTCCGTTCGGAACCTTGATCCAGAAATAAAAGGCCGCCTGGGGAATTTGGAACTGCCAGCCCAATTTTTTCAAGCCGGCCGCAAAAAGATCCCGTCGTTCCTGGTATATCTTTCGGATGTTTTCCGAGACCGAATCAGGGGCTTCCAGGGCGGCGATTCCCGCGTATTGAATTGGATTAAAAACACCGGAATCCAAATTGCCCTTCACATCGGCCAGAGCCTTGATAATACTTTTGTTTCCCACGGCGAATCCAACACGCCAACCGGTCATGTTGAAGGTTTTTGATAGAGAATGGAATTCCACTCCAATTTCTTTGGCTCCCGGAACTTCCAGAAAACTCACCGGCTTCTTCCCGTCATAGTAAAGTTCCGTATAGGCGGCATCGTTGGCTACGATGAGGTTGTTTTTTTGGGCAAACGCAACGACCTTTGTATAAAAAGCCTTGTCCATCAATACCGAAGTTGGATTATTAGGCGAATTGGTCCAAATAAGTTTGGCTCTTTTCAAAACATCGGCTGAAATCGCGTCCAAGTCGGGAAGAAACCCGTTCTTCTCCGTCAGAGGCATGAAATAGGATTCGGCCCCAGCGAAAAGAGTCCCCGCGTGGTAAACCGGATAACCAGGTGAAGGCATTAGGCAAACATCCCCGGGGTTCAAAACCCCGATGGGCAAATGGCCGATTCCCTCCTTGGAACCGATAAGCGCGACAACCTCATCCTTTGGATCGAGAGTGACTCCAAAACGGTGTTGATACCATTTGGCGACCGCCTCACGAAACTTGGGCAAGCCCGGCCCCAGGGGATATTGATGATTGGCCTTGTCCTTTGCGCCCTTGTAGAGCGCCTCGACAATAAAATCCGGGGTCGCCAGGTCGGGGTCGCCAATGGCAAGGCTGATGATGTCCACGCCTTTCTCGATGGCGGCCTTCTTCTTCCGGTCCATTTCGATAAAAAGGTAGGGGGGCAATTTTTTCATTCGGTCAGACTGTTGGAAATCCATTTTTTCTCCAGGTTGTCATTGCGAGGCCCAGCCCCAATCGGGGCGACTTGGGCCAAGCTTGTCGTAGTTGCCTGCGGGCAACCATGGTTGGCCAAAAGCCAACTACAATCTCAGTATTTTTTGCACCGTAAAACCTGAGATTCCAACGTCGCCAATCAACCCTATCGGGTTGGCTCCTCGGAATGACAGATTAAACGACAGAATTTTTTAAAATTCCGATTCCCTCAACTTCAATCTCAACCACATCTCCCGGGTTTACCGAGCCAATCCCAGGCGGGGTCCCTGTCGTCAAAACATCCAAAGGCTCCAGGGTCATTACATGCGAGGCAAAGGAGAGCAACTCCGCCGTATTCCAAATTCTCATGGAAATCTTGGACGATTGCCGGACTTCCCCATTGACCCGGCTGATAATTTTCTGTTCCTTCTCAATAAAATCAGTCACTAACCAGGGACCGAGGGGACAAAAGGTATCAAATCCCTTGGCGCGGGCCCATTGCCCGTCCACTTTCTGTAGATCACGGGCGGTTACATCATTACAGCAGGTGAAACCCCAAATCGCCTTCAAGGCCTCAGCCTGGCTCGCGTTTTTCAAACGGCTTTTCAACACCACGGCTAACTCCGCCTCGTAATCAACACGGGTTGAAGAGGGAGGATACAGGATTTTCCCTTCCGGATTCAATAAAGCCGAAGGCGGCTTTAGAAAAAGAACTGGTTCCTTATGGGTCTCATGGCCCATCTCCGTAATGTGTTCCTGATAATTCAAACCAACAGCGACAATTTTAGAGGGAATGGCGGGCGCTAAAAAATGGACGTCCTGAAGGGGATAAGACTTTGCGTCCAGCTCAAGATCAATCCAGGGTTGTTCTGAAGTGTAAAGACGGTAGGTATCTCCCGATTCCAACAGCATGGCCCATCGGGGTTTGCCGTTATGGAGAAGCCTGGCGATTCTCATTTAAAATCTTCTTTAAGCTCCAAGACGCCAAGACCCCAAGAAAAGCAATTTTTGATTAATCAATGTTGCCTTCCTTAGCGTCTTGGAGTCTTGGTGCTGGATTTTAGTTTATCGGAGACCGAGGACGTCCCGCATATCATAAAAACCATCTTTTTTGCTTGAAAGGAACAAGGCGGCCTTTAAAGCCCCTTGAGCAAAGGCCTCCCGGCTGTGGGCGCGATGAGTCAATTCAAGCCGTTCCCCCGGCCCGGCATAAAGGACCGTATGGTCACCTACAATATCCCCACCCCGCACGGCGTGAAAACCAATGGTTCCTTTTTTACGCTCCCCCACGAGCCCTTCCCTGCCGTGGGTGGAAACATCCTTGAGGTCAACTTTCCACCCGTGGGCGACCGACTCCCCTAGACTTAGGGCCGAACCGGACGGTGCGTCTTTTTTCAGATTATGGTGGGCCTCGGTAATTTCCACATCGTAATTCGGGCCCAACTTCGAGGCGGCCTCCTCGACAAGCGAGAAAAGAAGGTTCATGCCGACGCTCATGTTGGAAGCCATCATGATCGGTATTTTTTTAGAAGCCTCACGGATTTCTTTTTTCTGATCCTCGGAAAACCCGGTAGTGCCAATCACCAGTCTTATCCCCGAGGAAACGGCTTCTTTTAAATAAGCCAAAGTTGCCGGGGGCTGGGTGAAATCAATAAGCACCTGGGGTTTGGGATTAATGCCGGACAAGGTCGTTGAAATAGTAATCTTTAAATTTCCAAGAGATGGAAGAACTTCAGACAATGGTTTTCCAGCCGCCTTGTGGGAGGAACTTTCCAGGGCGCCGTTTATTTCAAATTGGGAATTTCCGGCGGCCAATTCCAGGATAATGTGACCCATCCGGCCAGTGGCGCCGGAAACAGCCAAGCGCACGCTCATCGCTTTTGTCCAGCGGCGGTCAAAAGACCCGACCTATCCATCTGTATGCGGATGGCTTCACGTCCTTCCGGCGAAACAGGAACCAGAGGCAGGCGATATTCCTCGGCGATTTGGCCTCTCAAAGCCAAAACTGTCTTGATCCCCACGGGGTTCACATCAGCGGACATAACCGTCTTGGTCAGTTCAAAATATTTCATGAACAGGTCGCGGGACTCATCCGTCTTGCCTTCAAGGTAGCTATGAACGATCCGCGAGGTTTCCTGGGGAATCAGATTTGAAATGACCGAAATGACCCCTGCGCCCCCGATGGATAAAACGGGCAGGGTGATGGTATCGTCTCCCGAAATCAAATCGAAGTCGGGAGAACAAATGGTTTTTAATTTGATCATTTGTTCCAGGTTTCCGCTGGCTTCCTTGACACCCACAATATTGCGGTGGCGTGAAAGCTCCGCAAGGGTTTCTGGGGCCATGTTGATGACCGACCTTCCCGGAATGTTGTAAAGAATCTGCGGAATGGCGACCGCGTCAGCGATGGCGGTAAAGTGCGCGATCAATCCCCTTTGGCTGGGCTTGTTGTAATAGGGGCAGACCAAAAGAACACCGTCCGCGCCGACTTCCTTGGCGTGGCGGGTTAATTGAATGGCTTCGGCGGTGGAGTTGGACCCCGTACCGGCGATGATGGGAACCCTTTTGCGCGCCGTCTTCACGGCGAAAGCGATGACTTCCCCGTGCTCTTTCTCCGTTAAAGTGGGTGATTCACCCGTAGTCCCGCAAGGCACAAGGCCGTCAATGCCCTTGGTCATTTGATTTTCGATCAAAGCCTCAAAAGCGGAATAATCAATCTGCCCGTTTTTAAAGGGCGTGACTAAAGCCGTATAAGCGCCACGAAACATTCCTTTTACCAATCCTTTGGCCCAAAATAACAAAACCCCTCGCGGGGGTTGGTGTTGTGTGGTTTTAGTTTAGGGAAAATTGGCGACTATCGCAAGTAAACTTTAGACCTAGGCCTTCAGCGGGAAATTTTTTCCAAGCGGATCAAATCCTGCCAGGTCTGTCGGCGCCGAGCCACGGCGAACCGTTTTCCCCTCGTGACAACTTCAGGAGCCAGGGGCCGGGAATTGTAGGTGCTTCCCATCACGCTTCCGTAAGCGCCCGCTGAGAAGATAACCAATAAATCCCCGCGCTTAGCGGTGGGAAGCTTTCGGTTTTTGGCGAAAAAATCGGTCGATTCGCAGATGGGTCCCACCACATCCACCGTTTGGACAGGCTTCTGGGGTCCTTCCGCGGGAGCGATTCGGTGATAGGCTTCGTACAATGCCGGACGAATCAAGTCACCCATGCCTGCGTCCACAATATAAAAGGTCTTTTTTCCGCTTTGTTTGACATAAACCACCCGGGTGAGGAGCACCCCCGAGTTTCCTGAAATAAACCGGCCCGGTTCCAAAAGAAGGCCCGCATTCAGCCTCTTAATGACTGGAATAACCTGTTTCGCGTATTGGGAGGCCTTCGGCGGCTTTTCACCTTGATAATCGATCCCATAACCCCCCCCAAGATTCACATCATAAATGGGGAAACCCTCACGCCGTAATTTTAGGACAATTTGTTCAACAACCTTTGCGGCCTTTCCTACTGAACCAGTCTGGGTCATCTGGCTTCCGATATGCGCGTGAACACCGGTCCACCGCACTGAATGTGATTCACGGACTGTCTTCATCACCTTATCGAGGTCCCCGAGGAAAACCCCAAATTTATTTTCTTTTTTTCCAGTGGAAATATAGTGGTGGGTCAGGGCATCTATGTTCGGATTGAAACGTATGGCGATGGGCGCTATTTTTTTAATCTTCTTGGCCACAGCGTTGATCGCAACGATCTCCGGGATGGATTCCACATTGAAGTAACGAATGCCTTCTTTCAGGGCGTAGGCAATATCCTCGTCGGTCTTCCCAACACCCGCGAAGATGATTTTGTTGGCGGGAACGCCCGCCTTGCGGGCCTTGAATAATTCCCCGCCCGAGACCACATCAGTCCCGGAACCCAATTTTGACAAGGCGCTCATGACCGAAAGGTTGTCGTTGGTTTTAATGGAATAGGCCATCAAATGGGGCACGGTTTTGTAGGCCTGGTCAATCTCCTTAAAACGATCCTCAAAGGCTGGCAAACTGTAAACGTAGGCGGGCGTCCCCACCTTTTCGGCTATTTTTGAAAGCGGCACCCCATCGGAATGCCAGCGGTTATTTTTAAAATGAAATCCGTTCATGGAAATCCTTAAATTTTTGACAACCTTTTTTTTATTTTGGAAACTTCCAATTTTAAAACCCTGTTTTGCTTTACGACGTTTTGGGGCGAGGTTCCTCCAACGGCTTTCTTCTGATTGACCGAGAAATGGGCCGAAAGGCTCCCTGCCGTTCCCCTTGGAAACAGATCGGATAACTTTTTCAATTCAAAATCACTCAAATCCTGCAACCTTTTGCTCTTTTCAATGCAGTAGAACACGACTCTTCCCACGACCTCATGGGCCACCCTAAAGGGAACACCCGTTTTAACAAGGACATCGGCCAAATCGGTGGCAAGCAGGGTCAAGTCCCTGTCCGCGGCTCTGGTCATTTTTTCCCGGTTGAATTTTAGGGACCCCACAAAACCATTCATGGTTTTCAAGGAGGAGGTAACCGTATCGGTGGAATCAAAAACAAAATGTTTGTCCTCTTGCAAATCCCTGTTGTAGGACAAGGGTAACCCCTTCAAAACGGTCAAAAGACCCATCAGGTTTCCATAAATTCTTCCCGTTTTTCCTCTCACCAATTCAGCCACGTCGGGGTTCTTCTTCTGGGGCATTAAACTGGAACCCGTGGAGAAAGCGTCATCCATCTCTATAAAACCAAATTCCGTTGAGGCCCAGAGGATTAAATCCTCCGACATCCTCGAAAGGTGCATCTGGGTTACCGCGCAAGCCGAGAGAAAATCCACATAAACATCCCTGTCGGAAACGGCGTCCAGGCTGTTTTGAAGAACAGATTTAAAGCCCAGAAGTTTCGCGGTTAGGGCCCTGTCAAAGGCGTGGTTGGTCCCGGCGAGGGCGCCCGATCCCAAAGGCAGGGCATTGGCCCTGTCCCATGCGGAAAGAAACCGTTCCATATCCCGGGTTAACATCAAGGCGTAGGCCGCCAAATGATGACCCAAGGTAATCGGCATGGCTCTTTGAAGGTGGGTGTAGCCCGGCATGAGGGTGTCTTTTTCCTGAAGGGAAAGTTTGGCCAAAGTTTCAATTAACTGATTTCCCGACTGAACACTTTCCCTGACAGCGTGTCTCAGGAAAAGCCGGAAGTCTGTGGCAATTTGGTCGTTTCGGGACCGCCCCGTGTGAAGTTTGCCACCCAACGGCCCTACAATTTGAGTGAGAGCCGTCTCAACCGCGGTATGAATGTCCTCAAGACTGGAATAAAGGGGAAGCTTGCCAGCTAGGATCAATTTTTTAACCTTTAATAGGCCAAGGGCTAATTTCCTGCCTTCTGAGGCCGTTAAAAGTTTGCTTTTCACCAAGGTTTGGACATGGGCCAGGCTTCCCTCAATGTCAAAAAGCCCCAACCGATGGTCAAAGGAAATCGATTCGGTAAAAGCTTCCACTTGAGGGTCCGTTGGTTTTTTAAATCGCCCGCCCCAGGTCTTCTTCATTTTTTATTCCTTTTAACCATTCCCACAACCTTCATAGGCAAACCAAAGAGTTTTATAAAGCCTTCCGCGTCATGTTGGTTATAAACGGCGTCCTCGCCAAAAGTCGCCAAATCCAGCCGGTAAAGTGAATAAGGTGACCTTGCGCCCGTCGCCGCAACTCTTCCCGGGTTCAATTCCACCCTGACATCCCCCGTCACATTTTTCTGCATTTCTTTGTAATAAGCTTCCAAAGAATCCCGAAGCGGCGAGAACCATTGGCCGTTGTAAATGAGATCGGCATATTTGACCGACATCAATTGGCTGTGATGAAGAGTTTCCCGTTCGACGGTCAGACTTTGAAGCGCCCGATGAGCCTCATAAAGAACGGTCGCGCCGGGAGATTCATAAACACCCCTGCTCTTCATTCCCACCAATCTGTTTTCCACAATATCAATCCGGCCGATTCCGTAGGACGCCGCAAGCTGGTTTAATTTTTGGACAAGCGTGATGGCGTCAGTCTTTTTTCCATTTAGCCCCGCGGGAATTCCGGATTTAAAATTAATAATGAGGTTCGTGGGTTTCTTGGACGCCCGGGCCGGATCCATGGTTGTGAGGAAAACGTGTTTTGAGGGCGCATTCCATGGATCTTCCAGTTCCCCGCCCTCATGGCTTAAATGCCAAAGGTTGCCGTCCATGGAATAGGGTCTTTTCTTGGTAACCGGAATTTCAATCCCCCGCTTTTGGGCGTAATCAATAGCGTCTTCCCGGGATTTAATTTCCCACTCCCTCCAAGGCGCGATAATTTTTAGATGCGGCGCCAAAGCCATCGCGGTTAATTCAAAACGAACCTGGTCGTTCCCTTTTCCGGTTGCTCCATGGCAAATAGCGTCACAGCCCTCTTTGAGGGCCGTTTCAACCAATCCTTTGGCGATGACCGGCCTGGCCAGGGAGGTTCCCAGGAGGTAGGTTCCTTCGTACTTGGCTTGTGCCCTCAAAGCGGGGAAACAATAGTTCTCCAGAAAATCCTTCCGTTGGTCCTTAACCACAGCTTTAATCGCGCCGGTCTTCAGGGCCTTCTTTCGGGCTGGGTCCACTTCCTTTCCTTGGCCGACATCTGAAATAAAGGCCACGACCTGGCAGTCGTAATTTTCCTTCAGCCAGGAAATGATGACCGAAGTATCCAGTCCCCCGGAATAAGCCAACGCGACTTTTTTAACAAATTGTTTCATTTTGTCCTCATTTAGCCATCAATGTGGCCAGCAATGCCTTTTGAGCATGGAGTCTATTTTCCGCCTGGTCCCAAACCCGGGATCTTTTCCCATCCATTACCCCGGCCGAAACTTCCTCTCCCCGGTGAGCCGGAAGACAGTGAAGAAAAATCGCCTTGGGAGATTCCGCCATAAGTTCTTCATTCACCTGAAAACCCTGAAAATCGTTCAGGCGCTTTTTGCTCTCGGCCTCCTGCCCCATACTGGTCCAAACATCAGTGTAAACCACATCCGCGCCCTTGACCGAACCTTGAACCTTTTGGGTCACTTCAATTCTGGCCCCATTTTTGCCTCCCTCCCTTTGGGCGAAGCTCAGGAGGGATGTCTGGGGTTGGTAGCCGGCTGGACAAACAATTTTACAATGCATACCCGTTTTCGCGGCGCCAATCATGAGGCTGTGAGCCATATTGTTACCGTCCCCGACATAAACCATTTGAAGACCTTTTAGTTTTTTGAAACTCTCTAAAATGGTCTGCAAATCCGCCAAAACCTGGCAGGGATGATGGGTGTCAGTTAAACCGTTAATCACCGGTACGGAAGAATGTTCCGCGAGTTCCTCCACCATTTTATGGGCAAAAGTCCTGATCATGATTCCCTGAACATAACGGGAAAGAACCTTGGCCGTGTCGGAAATCGGTTCGCCCCTTCCCAGTTGAAGCTCGTCACCTCTCAACAAAAGGGCTTTCCCGCCTAATTGGGTCATCCCGACATCAAAGGAAACCCTCGTCCGAGTCGAGCTTTTATCAAAAATCATCGCCAGGCATTGTTCATTCAGAACCTTTTGATATTTGGCCGGAGTCTTTTTCATTTTCGCGGCAAGCACCAGAAGCCTTCCCAGTTCCTTGTAGGAAAATTCTTCCATGGTTAAAAAGTGTTTTGGATTTTTTGACATGGTTTGCCTCAGACCGTTTTCAGTTCTTCGGCAATGGCTTTTCTAAGTAGCTCAAGCGCCTTGTCGATATCGGCGTGGGTTGTAATAAGCGGGGGCGTAAACCGAAGGACGTTTTCATTGGCCGACCCGATTAGGAGGCCTTGTTTTGCGCAAAGTGAAACAAGCGAAGCTGCCTTCCTTGTCATTTCCAAACCAAGGAGCAGGCCTTTTCCCCTGACTTCCGTGAAAAGTTTTGGATTCGCGGTTTGAATGTCCATAAGGCCCATTTTGAGATACTCACCTTCCTTTGCGGCCTGGGCGATGAAATTCTTCATGATAATAGCCTCGATCATCGCAATGGACGCGGCGCTGACAATGGGGTTGCCCCCAAAAGTGGAGGCGTGGTCGCCGGGCTTAAAACCCTGCGCGGCCTGATTAGTCACCAGAAGCGCTCCCATCGGCAAACCGCCCCCCAGCGCTTTCGCGGAAGTCATCATGTCGGGTTCAATCCCGTAATGCTCATACGCCCACATCTTGCCCGTCCGGCCCATGCCCGTTTGAACCTCGTCCAAGATCAGGAATATCCCCTTTTCCTTCGTGAGATCCCGTAATTCCGCAAGAAATTTTGGATCTGCCGGATGAATCCCACCTTCGCATTGAATGGTTTCGATCAAAATCGCGGCGGTTTTATCCGTGATGAGTTTCTTGACGCTCTCAATATTGTTAAATGTCGCGAAATTAAAACCAGGCAAAAGGGGTCCCAACCCCTCCTGATATTTCACCTGGCCCGTTGCCGAAAGCGCCCCGTAGGTTCTTCCGTGGAAGGAACGATGAAAACTGATAATTTCAAACTTCTCCTGGCCCTGTCTCCGGAAACATTTCCTGGCCAGTTTGATCGCGGCCTCGACCGCCTCGGCCCCCGAATTGCAAAAGAAAACTTTTTGGGCGAAGGAAATTTCACACAGAAGCTTTGCCAATTTGACATTGGGTTCGTTGTAGTAGTAATTGGAAACATGCCCGAGTTTCTTGGTTTCCTCGATAATGGCGTTTACCACGTCGGGATAAGCCTGGCCGAGGCCGTTGACCGCGATTCCAGA
Organism: candidate division FCPU426 bacterium; assembly: GCA_023249615.1. Taxonomy (GTDB): domain Bacteria; phylum Oederibacteriota; class Muellerivitia; order Muellerivitales; family Muellerivitaceae; genus PALSA-1180. The sequence continues at coordinate 12,479 of JAHFCG010000063.1, forward strand.
AAAGAAATCAAGGTAATCCATCCGCTCGGAATCATAGACATGGTTTCCCTCGCCGCGCATGAGGACGACCTTCTGCCGGTTATAAACCGGAAGGAGATAGTCGTCACCGTTTTGAATAATCCGGAAGGTTTCCATGGCTGTTTCCTTATTTTCGCTCAAAATGAAAAAGCCCCCTGCGGATGACCGAGGAGACTCTCTTTCAAGTATCTTAGTGGCCGGGGAGGACCCTGTCAACCCAGCCCAATTTTAGGGAATTCAGACCCGGATTGAGGGTTCCGTCAACTTCTCATATTCCTCTATGGCGAAGCGATCGGTCATTCCCGCGATGTAATCGCAAATAACCCTTCGGGCCGGTTCTATTTTTGATTTTATTTTTTCCCTCGTGGTGTTGGGAAGAATATCAGGGTCCGTTTCATAAAGCCGGAACAATTCCTGGATAACCTTCGTTGATTTGGCCTCCATGCGGGTAACCCGTTGATTCCGATACATGTTTTGAAACAAATAGCGCTTCATTTCTAAAAACTGTTGTTTAAATTCGACCGAAAGTCCAGCCATTTCCTCAGGGGCTTTCCGGACATCCTCGACTGTTTTCACTAGGAATTTCTCGATTCGCCGCGAGGTTTCATTCAATAAATCCGTGACCTGTTCATCGATGATCTGCCGGACCGCTTGGTATTTCATTTTTTCCCGGTTTAAATTTGGAAAATACTTTTTCACTATTTCCAGGTTTCTTTTCCAAAGTGGAACCTCATTAAGGCCCTCAATTTCCAGAAGCCCTGAGGTCAACCCGTCATCAATATCGTGGGAGGAATAGGCGATTTCATCGGCGAGATCCACGATTTGCGCTTCAAGGGTATATTGTTCCCCATCTCCTCCTGGCCGATCGTAGCGGGTCCGGTGTTTATCGACCCCCTCCAAGACCTCATAGGAAAGGTTCAGACCCTTAAAGGATGGGTATTTATCTTCCAAATGGGTCACGATTCTATAACTTTGGGCGTTGTGCTCAAATCCACCGTCGGTTTTCATTATTTCGTTTAAAACCTTTTCACCCGAATGGCCAAAAGGAGTGTGCCCCAGATCGTGGGCCAAGGCGATGGCTTCTGTTAAATCCTGGTTCAGCCCAAGACTCCTGGCGATCGAACGGGCAATTTGGGCAACCTCAAGGGTATGGGTAATCCGAGTCCGGTAATAGTCACCCTCGTGATTGACGAAAACTTGGGTCTTATATTGAAGTCGGCGGAAGGCGGAGGAGTGGATAATTCGGTCCCGGTCCCTCTGAAATGCCGTTCGGTAGGGGTGTTCCGGCTCAGGGTACTGCCGGCCCTTACTTTGCCCTGATTTTTGGGCGAAGGGGGCAAGAAATTTGGTTTCGTTTTGTTCCAGCTGGTCTCGGCTTATCACGAAAGTCCTATCGATCCGCGTTGGTTTTTAACCAAAACGGCGAAATTCTTTTTCGCAAGGACACGAATTAACGGTGGGCGTGCTTTGAAAAGATAAACAGAATTTGTAAATTGGTGGAGGCGATGGGGATCGAACCCACGACCCCTTCCATGCCATGGAAGTGCTCTCCCAGCTGAGCTACGCCCCCCCAAACAACAAAACCCCTGGTTCGTTCCCAAGGGGAGAGCAATTTTAACTAAAACCCTCAAAAAAACAAGCCAATCCCCCCATGCCCAACCCCACGAATATTTGACCCCGACGGTTTAAGCCATTTCGCCCAAACGCAGGATGAAACCATGGGTATAGACGATTAAGCGTGTTTAGGAAAGTTATTTTGAAAGTGTCTTCAGGGGAAACCCTGGGAAGGAATAAAAAAATTATCTGAGAAGAAGGAGCTTTCCCACGATTCTGCCGTTGGGAGTGGTGACCACAACATAGTAAATACCGCTTGCCATTGGCGCTCCCCAATTATCCGAAAGATTGATGTTCACATCGACCCCCACCGGTTGATTGGTAAATGGTTGTTCCAAAACTTTGCGGAAAGCGGTGGTGAAAATTTGAACTGTAATGTTCGAAACCGTGGTCAAACCTGGGACATGGACATTGATGGGCTTGGTTCCATCCGAGGGATTAGGGTAAACAATCGGGGCCGGCTTTTCATCTGGTTTTGGCGTCAGGGTTGCGGTAAAGGTTCGGGTGAATGTAGGAGAAAAGGTCGGAGTAAGGGTAGGGGTATTTACGAAGGTAAATGTACCTGTAACGGTAGGGGTGTTGGTTCCCGTAAATGTCCTGGTAACCGTGGGTGTGCTGGTAACGGTTGGAGTGAAGGAATTAGTAAAGGTGTTGGTCGGGGTAAAGGTAGCGGCGGCTATGCTAATGGAGGCCCCGGCCAATGGCGCACCGTTGAAATTCACTGGTCCATTGACGTTTGTCCCCACCAGATCCGTCACATTGTTGATATTTGGAACGTAATTCCCCGGGGCAGCCGAGGGGGAGAAGTTGTAAGTCACCAAATAAGTATTAGTGGATGAGGGCGGAATAATGTTCGTGAAATTAATAGTTGCCGTTCCATTGTTAGCGGAATAAACCGAGGTGCCTATTAACGTATCGCCTCCATCAACGATTCCGTTTCCATTATTGTCAACATAAAGACTGACGCTGGTAATGCCGGTCGCGTCATTTCCACTCCCCGATCCTGTCAAGGTAAGACTTGTCAAAGTAATCGAATTAATGTCAGGGTTATTCAATTGGAATTGCATGACAGAAACGTTGGACGCGCCCGGAAGCTGGGTTGAGGATCCCGGCATGGAACCACCGGCCAGGATTTGAACTGTCACGGTGGTGGAAGTCGCCGTGGCGGTGGAAACAGGGGTTAAAGAGGGAGAATTGGTCGGCGTTTTGGTCGGTGTATTTGTGGGAGGCGCCGTCCCTGTGAAGGTCAGGGTCGGGGTCGAGGTTTGGGTAAAGGTAAATGTGTTCACCGGTGAATTAGTGGGACTGGAGGTCGCGGTGCGGGTAAAGGTATTCGTCGGGGAAAGGGTTGGCGTGCTGGACGGGGAATTAGTCGCGGTATTAGTCGGAGGGTTGGTTCCTGTAAAGGTCTGGGTCACGGTAAAGGTTTGCGTAGGAGTTGAGGTGTTAACAGGTGAATTTGTCGGGGTGAGTGATGCTGTTTGTGTTGGTGAAAGGGTCGGAGAGTTTGTTGGGGTATTGGAAGGTGTGTTCGTTTTTGTGTTTACGGGGGAGTTGGTGGGGGA
>JAHFCG010000181.1 GCA_023249615.1 candidate division FCPU426 bacterium
TCGGGTGTTAGAATAACTTCCCTGGTTAACGAACGCCTGTTTGACCAGTTCACGGCATATAAAGGAGTCTTCCATGTTCACTAAAACCGAGACCAACCTGAAAGTCCACATTACCAGCCGGCATGAAAAATTGACCGCGGGCCTGAAAAGTCATATCGAGGACAAAATCGCCCGGGTGGAAAGATACCTGGGCCAGGTCAAGGAAGCCCATGTGATCCTGAATTTTGAGAAAAAGGTCCATCTTTGCGAGGTAACCCTGGTTTCCAAAAATCTTAAGCTCAGCGCCAAATCCTCTTCCCGCGACATGTACCAGTCCATCGATTCCGCGCTTCAAAGACTGGAAACCCAGGCTCAAAAACAAAAGGACAAAAGGGTGGGCCGCCACCGCCAGGAAGGCGGGCGGGAGGCCTCTTCCGTGGTTCATGGCGTCATCCATAACCCCCTGGAGGCTGAAACCGTAAAGGTGGTCCGGTCCAAGACACACGCCGTCAAGCCGATGTCCGTGGAAGAGGCCGCACTGCAGTTGGCCGCCTCCCGGGATGAGTTCCTGGTCTTTTCAAACGCGGAGACCGATCACACCAACGTGGTTTACAAGCGCAAGGACAACCATATTGGACTCATCGAACCGGAGTACTGAGGAAGACCAGTTTTTAATTCTAAATTTTTAGTTTTTAATTATGGAAAATTCCGCGGCGCGGAAAAACCCTCATTTAAAATTCAAAATTGAGAATTCAAAATTACCGAAAAACGGGGAGGAAGTTTCATGCAGATATTGGATTTTTTGACCGTTGACGCCATCAAGATGAACCTCGAGTCCAAGAATAAAAAGGACGTGATCAAGGAACTCGTGGAAGGCCTCGTGAAATCGGGGAAGGTCAAGGACAAGAAAAAAATGGTCCAAACCCTGATGGAGCGCGAGGAACTTGGCTCCACCGGTATTGGGCAGGGTATCGCCATTCCGCACGGCAAATCCGACACCGTTTCCGATCTGGCGGCCGCGTTTGGGCTCTCCGCCGACGGCATCAGCTTTGATTCGCTGGACGGCGAACCGGTCAATATTTTTTTCCTTCTGGTCGCTCCCGAAGGGGCCGCCGGCGCCCACTTAAAGGCGCTTGCCAGGATTTCCAGCCTCCTCAAGGACAAATATTTCCGCAAGTCCCTCGTTTCCGCCAAAACCCCCGAGGATGTCATCAAAATCATCCAGGAAGAAGAAAAACTCAAGCATTGACGGCCTTAAATTCCCTTTTTCAGGCCCCAATTTCCCGCGTCCCTTTTATAATGACGGCGGGAACTTTCCCGGTTTTTCCCGAAAAACACGAAAAGTTGGCAAGATCAAATGAAAAAAATTTCGGTTGAGTCCTTTTTTCAGCAGGCCAAGGAACGTCTGCGCCTGACCCCTGTGGCCGAGGAGGGGATGGCAAACCGGTATATCGTCAGCGTCGATATCAACCGCATGGGTATGGCCCTGACGGGGTATTTGAAGTGGTTCGCCTATGAGCGTCTCCAGATTCTCGGTAAAACCGAAATTCATTACCTCAAGACCCTGAAGCCCGACCAGCGCAAAAAAATCCTCAAAACCCTTTTGTCCCACCGTCTGCCCTGCATTGTCATCACCCATAAAATGAAACCGCCCGCCGACCTGGTGGCGGAGGCCCGGAAACAACATATTCCCCTTTTTACCACGCCCACCCCCACGACCAAATTCGTGTCGGAAATCTCGGTTTATTTGGAAGAGGAATTCGCGCCCGAGACCACCATCCACGGAACACTGCTGGATGTTTACGGGGTTGGAATCCTCATTCTGGGCCACTCCGGTATCGGAAAAAGCGAATGCGCCCTGGACCTAGTGGAACGAGGGCACCGGCTTGTGGCGGACGACCTGGTTTACATCAAACGGCTGGCCAACCGGATCCTCATGGGGTCCCGTTCGGAAATTATCAAGCATCACATGGAAATCAGGGGCTTGGGCATCATCAACATCGAGAGCCTGTTCGGGGTGGGGGCCATTCGGGACAAGAAGCGCATCGAACTGGTGATCCGCCTTGAGGAATGGGACAACAAGAAGGAATACGACCGCCTGGGACTGACGCCTTCGACCCATAAAATTTTTGACGCCGAAATTCCCATGTTTGTCATTCCCGTCCGACCGGGCCGGAATCTCGCCGTCATCATTGAGGTGGCGGCCATGAACAACCGCCTGATGAAACTGGGTTATTTTACGGCCCAGGAATTCGCCGACCGGGTTTCCCGCATGATGGCGGAGGAACAATCCCGCCAAATCCCCCCCAAGCCAAAAGGCAAAAATTAATGCTGGGTTTCCGATGGCTATATCCGGGCATCCGGCTTAAACGTTGGTTTTTTTTGATAGCCCTGTCGGTGGGTGTGCTTTTTGTGGGTTTTGCCGGGTTCATGAGCCAGCACATGAGCGGCGTTCATTACCGCACGGCAACCATCATTGAAATAGAGAACCACCTTAAACGCCTGAAATTCGTTGATTACCTTTTTGCCTTTCTCGGAATTTGGGGAATTTGGCTTGGGGTGGGCCGTTCGATGCGTACAGTCTTGACTTATTTCCTCCCTGAACGGGAGAAAGAATTCGTCAATATCGTCTATCAAAGAAACCGGCTCAAGCGCGGGCCCCGAATTGTAGCGGTCGGCGGCGGCACGGGTCTTCCCAACGTTCTTTCCAGCTTGAAACATTACACCAGCAACCTGACCGCCGTGGTCACCGTGGCGGATGACGGGGGAAGTTCGGGACGCCTCCGCAAGGATTTTGGAACACCGCCCCCGGGGGACATCCGCAACTGCATCGTGGCCCTGTCCGACCAGGAGACCCTCCTCAATCATCTTTTCCAGTACCGCTTCAAGGGACACGGGGATTTGAAGGGGCACAGCTTCGGCAATCTCTTTATTACGGTCATGCGGGAAATAACGGGGGATTTTGGCAAGGCGGTTGAGGAATCCAGCAAGGTTCTCGCCACAAGGGGAACCGTCATGCCGGTCACTTTTGATGATATGACCCTCCAGGCCCGTCTTAAAAATGGGATCATGATTACCGGGGAAACGGTTATTGGACAAAGCAAATCACCCATTGAGCAGGTCATGCTGAAGGAAAAAAAGATTAGGCCCAACAAGGAAGTACTAAAGGCCATTCTGGAGGCGGACGCGGTAGTTTTGGGGCCGGGGAGTTTATATACCAGCGTTATTCCCAACCTGCTGATCCCTGAAGTGGCCGAAACCATCGCCTTGTCCAGGGCGGTCAAAATTTACGTTTGCAACGTCATGACCCAGCCGGGAGAAACGGATTTTTTCTCGGTGTCCGACCACGTGAAGGCGATTTTGAAGCACACGGGCCCCAATTTCGTCCACTATGTGATCGCGAACAAGGAAAAGGTTCCCGCGAAACTCCTGAAAAGGTATGAGGATTTCGGGCAGGAACCGGTGGTTTTGGACGATGACGCGGTGGAGGAACAGGGTGTTAAACTGATCAAGTCCAATCTGCTTCATCAGGAGGATTTTGTCCGGCACAGCCCCGAAAAACTGGGCAAGGCCATTATTCGTTTGTTGGTAATTTGAACTTAAAATTCTTAATTTTGAATTTTGAGTTTTTAATTTTTTAAACCTAAAACTAAGAACTTTGAACTCAAAACCGAGGTGTTTAAATGTTAGGCGTCATTATCGCGACCCATGGGGAATTTGGAAACGTTCTCTTGTCCACCTTGAACATGATTCTGGGCGATTTCGAGGGGGTTCTTTCGGTAACCCTTTCTTCGGAGGATTCCCGGGAAACGTTCATGGAAAAAATGGAAAAAGGAATCCAGGAGGTTGATCCCGGGGGAAAGGGGACCCTCGTTTTGGTGGATATGCTTGGCGGAACCCCCTTCAATATCGCCGTTCAATTGGCCCAGACCCGAAAGGTGGAGGTGGTGACAGGGGTTAATTTACCCATGCTCATTAAGGTTTCCTCCCATCGGGAAGAGACGGATCTGAAATTTCTGGCCGGGGAAGTTCAAAAAGCGACGCGTGAAAGCATCGTAACGTCGATGGAGCTATTCAAAAAGCAGGAACAAACTTAGGGATTTACCGCAGAGACGCAGAGAACGCAGATGGAAAAAATTATTTTTTTCTGCGACCTCCGCGTCTCTGCGGTGAAAAGGGTTAAGAGTTTATGGAAATACAACTGATCAGAATTGACGACCGGCTGATTCACGGCCAGGTGGTGGTGGGATGGGTCAAGGCCCTCGGTATTCAACGTCTGGTGGTGGTCAACGACGCCATCGCCAAAAACTCGATGCAAAAAACACTTATGGAAATGGCGGTGCCCGCCGGTTTAAAGGTTAATTTTTTTTCCGTGGGAGACGCGGTCGGAGCCTGCCGGCAGGAAGGCGAGAGCGCCAGGAGTCTTTTGCTTTTTTCCAGCCCGGGGGACGTGTTGGCTTTCCTGAACCAGGGGGGTGTCCTTTCCTCCGTGAATGTGGGCGGGATGCATTTTGGCGAGGGAAAAAGACAGGTTTGCAAGACCGTTTGCGTGAATGAGGAGGACCTGGAGGCATTCAAGGCACTGAAGGGCCGCGGGATCGAACTGGAAATTCGCGCGGTGCCGGGTGATTTGAGGGAACCGCTTGAGAAGTATTTGCCCGAATTAAAGGGCTGAACCTATTTACCACAGAGGCACGGAGACACAGAGAAAGACAATATCTTTGTTCGGGATTTATGGTTCTTCGTGCCTCTTTGTCTCTGTGGTGAAAATTCATTTTGAGGTTTTGTATTGAAAAAAGTCACATTTATCTTCGGCGTTCACAATCACCAGCCGGTGGGCAACTTCGGCAAGGTCTTCGAGGACCTCTACCGGCAGTCCTACGAGCCGTTCGCGCGCATCCTGCACCGGCACCCCAAGGTGAAGTGCTCCTTTCACATCACCGGGCCCCTGCTGGAATGGATGGAGGAAAACCGGCCGGATTATTTC
>JAHFCG010000064.1:0-2072 GCA_023249615.1 candidate division FCPU426 bacterium
CTCATTTTACAAAAAGGGCTTTCCTGGCGGCGAAATGAACTGGGGTTTGTTCCCCGATTGGTTTTTTGGAAATATGATTCCCTTGAATTCCCTACCCTTGATTGGTTCCTGGTTTCCGCAACCCCGTACCGACATGGTCGATTGGGGAGATCTTAAAAAATGGGCGCTTTATCGCGAAGTTTGGTCGGATATGGGCAGTTACAACATGCGCCTTTGGGTAAAACCCGATCTAGCGCAAAAATATGGGTTTACAGAAGCGAACCGATCCGACGTTCCGTCCGATTATCCCAAAGTTGAGGCCGCGCCCGTTGCCACGCCGGAAATGAAAAAGCGTTCCCATAAAGTTGAGCCTTCATTAAATGGCTCGAATAAAAAGAAACACTAAAACACCAATCTTTTAAATAAAAAAAGGGAGCCTATTGGGCTCCCCTTTTTTATTTCCCTAGAAACTTCGACTTTTAATAATCCTTCCGTCCAGACTTCTCCGCCACCGCGTATAGAAGAAGCCCATTAACCACAAAACACCGTTTAAGGGTAAACCCATTCTCCGCGAGCGTTTGCTTCAGTCTGGTCTTCGTAAAATGATTGATGTGGCCGCAACGGTATTTATGGTAAACACTTCCCCGGACATATCCCATGTAAATGCAATTCAGGTTAAACAGGACGAAAAAGGGACCCAAAAAATAATCGTACGGCACGGTGATTAAAAAGGTTCCCTTATCTTTCAAAATCCTGCCGACTTCCTTGAGAACGCCCTTTAAATCCAAAATATGTTCGAGGGTTTCACTCATCAAAACCAAATCAAAGCTTTTTGTTTTTAAACCCGTCCGGGACAAATCAGGGGTGACGGAGAAATCCTTTAAACGGTGGTTTTCCTTGGCCCACCGGAGCATCTTGTCATTAATATCCACCCCAAACACAGGAAGCTCGTTGATATTCCACAAGCAGTTGGCGCAGCCCAAATCCGCCATTTTCATTCCCCGCTTGAAATACTCACTCACGAATTTTGTCATCCGCTCGTAACGGGAACGATGGTACCAAGCCCTGAATCGGCTTACTTTTTTTTCATCCGTTTGATCATCGTAATAACTGTCATTCATTTCCATGTATTCCACTTCAGCCAAATTCGCGGAACTAAATGTTGAAATTCTTATCAGGAACACATTCGCCAGCGACAAAAGGAGAAGACTGACCGCAAAGGAAACAAAAAAAGAAAAACCTAAATCTTTCATTAAAAACCCGAAAAATACGGAGCTTGTGATCGAAACACACAGGTAAAGGAAAAGATGGAGGGGAAGCGGTGTTTTAATCTGGATTTCCTGGTTTACATAAACCACGTTGTAGTACAGGTGGTGGAATAATTGATTAGCCAGGGTTCCGCAAAAAAAAGCGATCCAAGGATCCATGGCCGCGAAGCGATAAAGGGAAAACGTTGCCAAGAAATTAATCAGGGCCCCGGAAATCCCTCCCAGGATAAAAATCAGGGAATCCGGGTGTCTCAGTCTTTGAAAAGGCGTTTTGGTTGTATTGTTTTTTTTGGCATTCACAAAACATGATCCTCGGATATTTTTTATATCAATCTAGAAACCTGTAACGAACAAGGCAGGCGAGGGCAACCAACCCATCTCGCCAGGTTATTTTTTTTCCCTCCTCATACCCCCGCCCATTGTAGGAAATTGGCACTTCAAAAAGCTTAAATTTGTTTTTTAACACCTTCGCGGTTACCTCCGGCTCAAAATCAAACCGATTAGAACGTAAAGTTAAATTTCGTATCACGTCACCCCGGAAAGCCTTATAGCAGGTTTCCATGTCCGTCAAAATCGTGTTGTAAAGGATGTTGGTAACGAGGGTCAAGAACTTGTTCCCGACGGAGTGCCAAAAAAGGAACGCCCGGTGAACACCTTTAAACCGGGAACCATAAACCACATCCGCCTGCCCATTCAAAAGGGGAACCAATACTGTTTTGTAATCCTCAGGATCGTATTCTAGGTCAGCGTCCTGAATGATGACAAATTCCCCCGTGGTTCGGGGAATTGCGGTCCGAATGGCGGCTCCCTTCCCGCGATTTTCCG
>JAHFCG010000064.1:2172-15172 GCA_023249615.1 candidate division FCPU426 bacterium
CGGGCGTTCCAATTGACCATCCCCCCATCCTTTACATAACGGGACCCAATCACCAAATCGTTGCTTTTTATTCTTTCCAGCATCCGCGGAAGGTTAACGGGATCATGGGAAAGGTCCGCGTCCATGGCGATCACATTTAGGTAACCATGATCAAGGGCGTATTTCATCCCCTCAACATAAGCCGAGCCCAAACCCATTTTTCCAGGACGATGAAGGACCAGGACCCGTTTATCCTTTTTCGCGATTCCATCCGCAATTTGTCCCGTTCCATCGGGGGAATTATCATCCACGACAAGCAGGTCGCACGCCCTGGTAGCCTTGAAAATTTGCCGGTAAACCCGTTCAACATTCCCTTTTTCATTGTAGGTGGGAACGATAATAATGGTTTTGCTTTTAAGGTTCATGACATCCTTCGGGTTTCAAAATCAGGGCAATGGGGAATGGGGACGATGGTTAAGCCCTTTTGCCTGCGTAAAAAAGCGACAGACCGATGGGCTTGGGCAGCCATTTCTCAAACGGGGCGATAAAACGGATAATCTGATCATAAATCAGGATCTGGGATTTCGGAACAATGGTTTTTCCCAAAATCCGCCCATTCCACCACCACCCAAAAACACCGAGCAAATTCAGATAACGGCATCCCAGGACCCCAAACCCATTCCTTCGCATCTTTTCCATCAATTCACGCTTGAGGTATCTTCGGAAATGCCCATAATGGCGATCCATGCTCCCATACAAAAAAGGAAGGGCCGGAACAAAAATTAAAAGCCTGCCATGAGGCGGAAGAACTTTAAAACATTCGCGGATAAAACCCTGATCCCCGTCGATATGTTCAAGGACGTTTATACAAACAATCGTGTCGGGCTTAAACCTTCCCAGGGAAGGAAATTTTTTTTCCAGATCCATTTTTCTGAAAGTTATGTTTTTTATGCCTGATAAATTATTGCGGGCCATTTGGATATAACCAGCGTGAATATCCGTCCCCAGTACTTCCCTTCCTCCCGCTAAAAGACCGGTCATATTGCCAATCCCGCAACCTACTTCCAGAATCCGGGCCCCTAGATAGGGTCTCATCATTTCATAAATCCAACGGTTGTAGTGAACCGCCTCGGAAAGGTCATCGAGGGTTTCAAGCTGACCATCCCACCCTTTCCCCTTGGGCGAACCCATTACTTGTTCGGGGCGGGCGCGTTGGGAACGGTAAATCTGGCCACCTTGCCAGGCCCTCTTTCAACAACATACAAATGGTTGGAGTGATCCGCGGCCAATCCCGTCGCGGTGAAAAATCCGTCCTTGTCCTTTTTCTTGCAAATAGCCAGAAGCTTTCCCGTCAGGTCGAATTTTAAAACCGTTTTGGAGCTTGCATTGGAGGCGAACAGAAAACCCTGGGAAAAGGCAAGATAGGGGGACTCCTCATTCTTACCGCGCCAGGGTGAAACCTTGAAGGATGAGACAAATTTGCCGTTGGCCTCGAATTTTTGAATTCGAAGGTTATCGGAGTCGGCAATGTAAACAAAACCCGCCTGATCCACGGCGCTTCCCACCGGTTCGCGGAACTTTCCGTCTCCGGTCCCAAACCCGCCCCACTCCATGACAAAGTTGCCGTCCGTGTCAAACACCTGAACTTTGTGGTTTCCCGTGTCCGCCACGTATATACGGTTCTTATCATCCCCCGAAACCGACCTTGGTCCAAAGAAGCTGTGATTCCAGGTTTTTAAAAATTTTCCTTTTGAATCAAACTTTTCGATCCGATGATTAAAGGTATCGCAAACGAAGATATTTCCCTTCGCGTCGACAAAAAGACCACTCGGTTGATTGAAATCCCCATCATCTTTCCCGGATTTCCCAAAAACCATCACCTGCTCACCAGCGGAATTGAATTTCTTGACCTGGTGGCCACCAAAATCGGTAACATAAAAATTATTTTCCGAATCCGTGGCGACTCCCCAGGGTTCTCGAAACTGACCCTTCCCATCCCCCGTTCCGCCCATTTCCATATCCACGGCGACTTCGACAGACTTGGAGGCGTTGATGGCGTTATTAATCAGGTCAAAAACCTTGTATAAAACAATGATAAGGAACCCAAGGGATAACAACACCACCACCACCTTGGTTCCCTTTCCTGGACCTCTCCGTTTTAGGTTTTTTTTCTTTTTTTTAGCCATCCAGCTCCCCCAATTAGAAGTTTAAAATTGACCCTTTAATTTCAAAATTTTAGCCGCCGAGGCATCCACGACATACAGATTTCCTTCCTTATCCACTGAAACCCCGATCGGCACTTGGAACAGGGGCCGCCCTTGGGAATCATTTTCGAGGGTGGAAGCCAGCGTTCCATCAAGGTGGAAGCAATAAACCTTTTTCCCCCTTCCATCGGAAGCGTAAAGAATCGAATGGGCCTTGTCCAAAGCCAAATGCGGCTCCATGTCAATTTGATCCTTTGACCAGCCCTTGACAGCCCATTCTTTCTGGAATTGGCCATCGGAATTGAAAACCTGAATCCGGAAATTCAAACGATCCGCGACATAAAGATTACCCGCCTGGTCAAGCGCGACACCAATGGGTTCGTTAAATTCACCGGAATTTTCTCCTTTGGATCCCCAGGCACGAACCTTTTGGCCTTTGGGATCAAATTTGACAATGCGGTGTTTCCCGGTGTCCGCGACATAAACAAAGCCATTTGGATCGACCACTATTCCCCTCGGGGCGAAAAATCCATCATCAGTCGTAATTGCCTTCTTTTGTTTGCCCTTCGGGGAGAAAATTTGAATACGCCCATTCCAGGTGTCCAGGACATAAATCATGTCATCCGAGGAAACGAACAAATCATTCGGTTCATTTAATTTTCCAGGCGCGGAGGCGATAATCTTTTTGGGATCCCCACCGTCAACCTTGAAAAGTCCGCCGAAGTTCAGCAGAAATTTACCAGTATTTCCGCTGATTTTTTGAACCCGGTGGTTTCGGCTGTCGGCCACGTAAATATCCCCATTGCTGTCAACTCCAATACCGCGGGGATAGCTGAATTGCCCCATCTGGGACCCCGGCAGCCCACCTTGGAGCAATACAGGGTTTCCGCTTCCCGGCTGCAAAACCGTGGGTTTGGGTTTGGATCCCACCATGACCCAAACCAGGGTAATGGCCACCGCGACAAAAACAACCGCCGCGGCTATATCTTTTTTCGTCAACTCGTGTTCGCCGATCTTCAGCATGCCGATTCCTCCATCAGAAAATTTTAACTGCAAATTTAATTACCTCTGTCCTTCTAACCAAAAACCCCGGATAAATCTACAAGGGGTTCAACCGATACAAAACGGAACCACCAAAAGATTGGGCGACCATTCCCAATTGGGAAAACTTGCCAAGATTCTCCGGGTGATCCTTGTACTTTTGCCTTTCAATGTCACCGACATAAACATAATCCACCTTGTACTTTTTCAACAAGTCGCGGGTCTGATTAAGGTCCGCGGAGGTATAAATCGCGTCCACATCCCCCTGGCGCCTGACAATGGTGTCATCCGCGTTTTGTCCGCGAACCACGGCCTTATCCCCCGAACCGCGCCATTGTACCTCATGAAAATCCCAGCCAAGAACCGTCGGGAAACCGGTATTGGTGGCTAAACGCGCGTATTCCTGATGATAAGAACCTCCCCAAGCCTCCAAAATAACCGGAATTTTGTTTCCAACGGGTTTCACATTGGCTTTTATCCATTGAACCGCCTGGTAGTCCGTGGGAAACACATGATCATAAAAAACACTTCCATCCAGCGTCACCACATCCGTGGCGCTACCCCTCATCCGCGCGGTGAAGGCCAAAACAGGATACAAAAAAGCTCCCAGAAAAACAAAGCCCGCCAGGGTCAACCAAACCGCCTTTTTCCAGACAACCCAACGAGGCCAGCTATTGTCCAACAGCCATTTCAGGAACGGTCCGGAGGCGATACTGAAAAGGATCCAGGCCTCATAATGAAATTTAAACACGGTGTTCATGCGGTATAGGGCCCCTGTAAAAAGGTCACGGAGATATATAACCTCGCAGGCGAAAATCAGCAAAAACGCGATAACCAAAAGGATCGTTGAAAAAACCATTTCCTTGGTCTCGGCTTTTACCGCGAGGGAAATTAAAGAAAACAAAATCAAAAGCAGCGACAATAAGACCGTGGAAAATTTAAGTGTTTCAAAATTCAAACCAAGAATGGCAAGAACAATTAGTCCAAAAACAATCCAACCCCTGGAGGAATCCGTTTCCTTAAAAAACAAATTTCCCATTTTGCCCAGCAGGGTCCTTGTCGCATCATCGGGAATGGGCGTCATTTCGGAAAAAGCGGGCATTGCCAATTCCCCGCCGCAAAAACCGCAAAACTTTTTTCCTCCACCTTCCTTTCCACAAACGACACAGAAGAGCTCATCAGAACGCTTTCCGCGGGTTTTGGCGCCCTTTTCCGATTTACCCGGAAGAGCTTTCCCGATTAGCGCGGGAACGAAAATGACAAAGAACATTCCAAAAATAACTCCCAAATGATAAAGGTCTGTCCGGTCACCGGAAAGCCCCACCCCCTGGGCCTGGGATTGGAACTTGGCGTAAAAGGGAAGGTAAAGGGCGAAAGCCCCGATAACAATAGGAATACCAATGGTGGCGACGGCTTTAAACCAAACGCCAAATTCGAGTTCATTAGTCCACCATTGTTGAAGAAAGAGGCAAATCCCAAGCAGGAGCATCATCGACGGAAAATCCCAGCTGTTCATGAAGGAAAGTCCCCCAAAAACGACCGCCAAAAGAACCCATTGAAATATTTGCCAGGGCCTTGTTCCTCCAAATACCCCGAAGCCCGCCACGGAACCCTTGAGTAAATTAAAAGCCATGGCGATCGCCAGCAAAATGAAGGGGATGGCCATCACGTGGGGGTGAAGGTCCGAAAGAAAAAAGCTGAATGCGGGAAACTCATTGATCATCTTGTCGGTGGGCGGCACGGGGATTATACGGGAAGCCTGGAAATAATCCCAATAATGTTCCAACGGACTCAGGAGAAAACCAAAAGCGCCCGGGAAGCCCGCGGGAGCGTTGGGGTTCGTTGGAAAATTATAATAAGGCACCCGAATATCCCCGACCTGAAAACTCTGAACGGCCCTGTGCCAATAATCCAGGTTGCCGAACACCGTCAAGCAGGCGGCCGACAAGAAGGAATAACGGTATCTTTTGGTCAGGGCGTATCCAAGGGAGAAGGCTCCCGCCGCGGCCAATGCCCAAATGAGCGCGACCGCCAGGTTATAACCCTCCCCTGAAGTTACCCAGGGAGAGGTGATTTTACAAAGCATGGCCACGATGAGATAACCGAAATAGTAATAGGAAATTCCACAGCCGGAAAGCCAGGGATCCACGGGAGGCATCGAAGGCGAGGCTAGGATTCCGTTTATCATCGCGAAGTCCATGGGTTTTTCGGTGCCCGCTATATCGTGGGTTCTCATTTTGTAGGCACCCGCGACAAGAAAAGCCATCAGGAAGAAAAACTCCACAAAAATAAAATACCCTAAATTTTTTCCAATAAATTCAAGGAAAAATTTCCCGATCCAATTCCACAAAAGCAGCCCGGAAACCAACACCAAGATGAGGAAGGAAACAAATATGGTCCCGCCGTTATAAGAAAAATAACCAAGCAACCAGGTCAAATAGCCCATCAGCATTAGTCCAAGTATCTTGCTGAAAACATAACCCTTATCAGGAAGATGTTTGAGAGCGACAAAGGTAATGGGGAATGTGGCAAAGCCCGCCACCAAAACCACAAACCACCAAAGAAGGATGGAACCCATTTTCACTCCAAAATGATTTAAATTTAACCGAAGGTTTTTTCAGTTGGAATGAAAAAACCACGGCTTCAACCAAAAATTTCAGTTTACAGGGGGTGGATTATAGTAAATTTCCACTTGGGGATTCTTATAAATCAGGGGCAAAAAGCCGGCGAATTTAGCCAATCCCTCGGCGGGATAGCCTTGTTTTTCAGCGGCACCATGTTTTTCAACGGTTCCCACCATGACCAGCCTCACACCATAAGCGTCCAACATTTTTTTGGCCAGTTGCGGATCCGGGGTTGTGAATATTTGCTGAGTAGCCGTAACCCGGTTTCGAATGTCATCCCCGAGTCTTGCGCCAACCCATTCCCCCACATGCCCGTCCCAACCCATTAACGCGGGAATACCCGTAAAAATTGAGAACCGCGAGCCCCAAGTGTTATACCCAGCCCCAACAAATTCAAGCAGACATGGTTGACCTGGGATGTGATCATTTAGGAATCGGATTGCCGCGTTATCCCCCGGATTTGACCTTTTGATATAGGAAAGGCCGTTAAGCGTCGGGCTTTCAACAAAACCACCCCATTGTTGTCTTAGATAATTGAAAAACCCATGGCACTTTCGCACGCTGGCCGCGTAAGGGTAAATCGCCACCATAACCCCCAAAACTCCCGCCAAAGCCACCCAACTAACTTTTGCCATCTTGCGGCCAAGGTTCCTCTGCCGTTCCAAAATCAGGCAGCCGATTCCCGTCACAATCCAGGCCAAACCAGCAGGAAACAAAATTTCGGAGCCCAGCAAGATGCCCCAATGTTGAAAAAGTCCAAAAATTTTCCCGTATCCCTGGGGCAGGGCGGCAAAAACAGACAAAATAATGAAAACACCAGAAAAACCAATAAACATTTTTTTTGGAATTCCCTTTTGAAACCAATTCTCCAGCAAACCCCAGACAAGGATGACGGAAATCAAAACAACGTCGATGATGGAAAAGATGGGTGTCTGCATATACGGAAGGAAACTTTCCAGCAAAGCCCAGATTAGGACAAAAATAGAAAGGGCAGAGAAGGTTAGGAGAGCCCTGCGGGAATTAAAGGTTTCCTTTTTGACCACCTTGAACATGGCTGAAATGAAATCCAATATTTTCGGAAGAAAAACGCCAGCCCCAATCGAAGCCAGTGTCCAGGCGTTGATGCCGTATTTAAACAGTGAATTGTTTCTCATTCCGTCCCCAAAGCCAAAATATTCGCTCATGGCGAAAATTTCCAGCGCGGCGGTAAGAAAAAAGAAAAACGAAACCAAAATATACGAAAACGAAAGGCCGTGGTTTTTATAAACCTTCACCGCCATCCCCAAATGGAAAAAACCAAGCAGTCAAAGGACAGAAAAGAAACCTAACTCAAGTGTCATCGGCATATCACGAACGAGGTGTATCCACTGAAGAACCAAAACCCCCATCCACACGAGGACGACGGTCGTTAAAGCAAGCCAAAGCTCAAGTTGGCTTTTAAAATAAATGGCCGCCAATAAAAGAACCGCCGCCACCGTCCCCAACACCTGTGAGTAGAACATTTTATCGGGGGGTTCGGTCCACTGGATCCAGGAGGCGCCCCAGATAACTGCAAGGGAAGCCAATCCCAGGGAAAGCATACCTTGAACGGCGTTTTGGGGTTCGATCAACCTTTCCAAAAACTCGATCAACCGGTCAACAGCCGAAAATCTTTTATTAATTTTTTTCCCTTCCCTCCCCATCCAATTAAAAAGCTCCGTGGAGTAGGCGGCCAAAAAGCTTAACAAAAGAACTACCAAAAAAGAGCCATATACATTGAAATAATTTCTTACGGAAGTCCGAATGGAGGGCAGCACCCAAAGAACCGTACTTTGTTGAGGATGAAATTCCTTAAAAAAGAATGGACTCCAAAAAAGAGCTGTTGAGAACAAAACCGCACCCATGCCAAAGGCAATGATCAGCATTTGTTTGGAAAATATTTTTGTGGTTTTATTGAAAGAAAGCCAAAAAACAGATGCTACGAAACCTACCCCGCCGAAGAGCACAAAACCGGCGGTGCTTCCACCCAGAGCATGCGGATTGCTTGCCGGCTTAAAGGTCAGCCAGAGACCGAGAAGGGTTAAGGCGCCGACAACCGTCAGAAAAGTAATCCTCAACCCTTTTTCCAACACCTTCCCGTTTAAATTCACCAGGCTGTGGACCGTTAAAACAATCCCGGTCAAGACCAACCAGGTTGGAACTTCCCAGGTATTTAAAAAGGCAACACCTCCGAGGAAGAACCCTACGGTACCGAAAACCGCCAAATCCTTTTTCCAAACAAAAATCTTGGGACCGGTCGACATGTAAATGGAGGCCAAAACCCCGATTAACAGCATTGCGAATGGCATGGCAAGGGTATGGGCATGCATATCCCCGTATAGAACACTGAAGTACGGAAACTCATTGATGGAAAGTGGCGGAATCACCCGTGTGGGCCCAAAGAAATCATAGGTATGGGTAGTCAAGGGTGACAGACTCATCGACACCAAACACTGGTGGATGGCTTCCAAATACTGCTTCGTTCCAGCCACGTTTCCCGCGACCGCGCATAAAAAGCCCGCTACCCAACCGCTCATTAATCTTCCCGAGAGAGCGTAGGCAAGACCAAAAGCCCCGGAAAAAATGGTGGCAAAAAGAGTGATCAAACCAAGATTGTATGTAACTGCCGGAACCAACCCGAGGGTTTTGGTAAGAATTCCCATCATTAAATGCCCGTAATAAAAGGTATACCCAATGGGAAGACCGGCCATCCACATATTTTCAGGCGGAAAGGTTTCCCCCCTAACCACAGTCGAGAGAAAACCAAAATCCATCGCCGCTTCCCCGCCCCCATTGTACCCTTCTCCCCCGGGATCATGAATATGGGAAATATAAATTTTAACGAGCGAGAACAAGGCAAAGGCGAGAACGAAAGCCCCTTCCTGAATCCGCCAGGAGTGCCCCAATTTTGAGTAGATCGTTTTGTAAAATTTTTGGTCCCGCCAAAAATAATAAGTTGAAATGGCGGCCAAAAGCAAAAGGAAGAACCAACAGGAACCCAGCGTGAAATGGCAGACCTTCAGGCTGGTAAAAAACCACACCACCCAGGAAAAAACAAAGAATCCAAGGATCTTACTGAGGGAATAAGCTCCGGCGGAAATCGGGCCCATGATTTTGAGCGTTAATGGAAGAGCCAATATCCCCAGGAGTATCAAAAGCAAAAGCCAGCTAAACCATGCCCGCAGTTGGTAGAAAACTGTTTCTTCGGGAGCCATAGGAATATTATTAATGTCATTATCAACATAGGGATGTTCAGAATAATTCTTGAGGGCCGCGAGAGTTTTGGGGTCGGGAAGACCTGGAACGGTCGACGGCGGATTAATTTTAATCTCAGGAGTGGGAATGACAGAACTAGAAACGGGTAAACCTGCCGGCTGATTTTTTTTAGACTTTTGAACTTCTCTCACTGGGGTTGGGGCCGGCGAAACAGGGGGAGCCCTTGGCGAAAGGGACGAGATCGCCGAGGCTGTCGTTACAGGCGCCGCATCTTCAAGTTTTTTTAAAAGGCCGTGATCTTCCAGATATTTATGGCGCTCGGCGATAAAAGCATCAACGTTGTCAGGGGTAATGGTCCTCATGATGTCGCGGTTGACGCCTTTTACGTATTCATCCGATTCGAGAATCCTCATTACCCGCTCCGGCGGAACCGTTTCAAAACGTTTAAAGAGAACCACTCTGGGGTGGTCATAAACAGAGAAGGATTCCTCCGCCATATCATCCGGATGTTCCCAACCAAACAGCTTTGGAAAACTGTGGAATTCCGCCACCATCTTGAAACCCAAAAGTCCCGACCAAAGAGCGCGGTAATAGCGGGAAGTCACAGGATAAGCTTTGTAGCCATTGGGGCGGAATTCGGGGGAAAGGTCTGTCAGGGTGTACCAAAGTTTTTTGCAGGCCAGGCTGATGTATTCGGGCTGGGAAATAAAATTGACGTAATAGTTTTTCTTGATCATCGAATCATCCGTCGGGAAGCCATGCATCTCATACGGGGTGCAATCCACATGTTTATAATTCTGGGGTCCCATTGTCCCTTCGACCCGCGAATCCATTTGATGGTCTACGCCCGTGGGCAAACCGTCATCCCAAGCCTCGGTGGCGATGGCGGACCCAAGAGGAATGTGCTTAAAAATCCAAACCGAAGATTCAATCCAGGTGTGGGGATTCGCGTAAATGTGCATATACGCCAACGAATAAAAAAGGCTTCCACCCAACACAACCGTTAAAACGGCGGGCCTGAGAAATTTCTCGAAGGGGCTTTTATTTTTCAACCATTGGAAAAAGTCCGTCAAAAATCTTGCCCCGAAAATACAAAAAACGGGAATCAAAGGAACCATATACCGGATGAATTTTGTATTCCAAGAGCCGATAAAACCGAAATAGGCCACAAACCAGATTAGAAGCAACAAATCAGGAAGGGAAAAATTGAACCCCACTCCCCTCGCGAAAGGCATCGGCAAAAGGTAACCCGATCGAACGGGGCTCAACAGTTTTTTAACGAACCGTCCAACCACCCAGATCATTCCCAGGACGACCGTCAAACCCAACGGCCACCACAACTCAACGCTCATCAAGTTCCAGAGGTGATATAGATAACGGGGAGTATCCTTGAATTGCAGGACGTAACAAGCGTCAGCGATGGACACGACATGCCACTCATAATTTTGGGAATCCATAAACCCGTGGAAATCCAAAAGTGACCAGGGAGAAAAGAGGCAAAAAAGAAAAAAAGAAAGCGCGCCAGCGGTAATTAAACGAATCCACAATGGCATCTGGGCCCGCAGAACCTTGAATTCCGTTATTCCCCAAACAGTGAACAGAATTCCCGCCAACGAAAAAAGCACGAAGAAACCCGTCCCAATTCCATTGGCAAGCGGCTGGTTAAGATAAACAAGGTCCTGAACCACTCCCTTGAATTTCATGCCAACCACCAGGAAGCCGGCAAAAACAGCGAAAAGTAAAGCCGCCGTCATGGTGGAATACAAGGACCTATTTTCAGGATCCTTTTTGTCGTCCCTCTCCCAAAACTTGGATTCCCTTTGGGACAAAAGGACCAAATGGGCCAACAGTATGATTAGAAGGTAAAAAAGCGAGCTGGTTTTGGCGGCCATTGCCACACCAAAAGCACTGCCGGTCAAAAGATAGCTTTTCCAGCTCCCCTGTTCCTGGATAATCTGAAAGGAACAAAGCGCCACCACCATACACATGAGAGTAATAAAGGATTCCGTGATGCAATAGTGGGTTTGCTCAATACTGACAACGGCGAAGGCAAAACTGGCCGCGCCAACCAGTGCCATTGGAATATTTTTGTAGGCCTTTTGAATGTAGAGGTAGACAACCCCAATGGTAAGGGTTGAAAACAGAGCCGCCCACCAGCGCCCGATAATCATGCATTCCCCATACCCCGTGTAGCTGTTTCCGCCGTGAAGCCGGGAAGCGAAGAAAATCCAAACCGCGAACAACGGAAGCAGGATTCTTCCCCACCTTGAAAACCAGGCTAAAGAAAATGAGCCAGCCGAAAGAATTAAGGTGAAGGCGACAACAGAGAAGAAACGGGTTAAATGATATTGGTCGGGTAAAAAAGCCGGTAGAGCCCCAAAAACCAGGGTGGTACCACAGGCAATGTAAAAGGGAAGGCCCACCCATTCCATTTCAATGAAAAAGGCAAAAAGAGCGGAAAATCCAAAAGAAGCCGCCGCGACAAAAACAAAGCAAACCATTGGAAGAATGGAAACATCAATGGCGTTTAAATGTAAAAAAGAGGGGAAGTCTAGGTGTGCTCGCTGACCATCCAGAAAGCCAAACCAGCTATTGAAGATATCAAAACGGGTGAAATGGTTTGGGTCCCATTTAAAAAACAGGGCGAGCATAAAGGTAAAAATTGAAACGACAAAAGCGGGGATTTTGAATTTTTCCTGCCAACCAAACCAACAAATCCCCCCAAACAAAAGAACCAAGAAAAGCCAATAACCTTTTTGGGCCATGCCGGCGTTTCCCTTGAAAAAATCGACAAAAACCTGGGGAGTGGAAACCAGCTCGCCGGTAGCGCGGTAAAGGTAAACAGGAAGTTGACCATAAGCGAAAAAGTGGACCCGGTAGCCGTCCCCGGGTTGAATCCCCGAGGTTTGCCCCAAAATATTACGTTCGTCAGGATGGAAGGAGTGTTTGAGGTCCCAATCGAGGTTGTAGAAACGGAAAAACCCGCCAAGAAGGGTAAGAATCAGGAGCCAGAAGAGGGGCTTTCGAAAAATGTCAGCGGTTAAAAGGCGTTGAGCTTTCTTAGCCAATTCTTTCCTCGTAATTGCTGGAATGGGTGTTTTTCTATATTTGGCTTAAAATAGGCCTGATATTTCATAATCGGCGCTTAGTATATCGCAACTTTTACCAAATAATACTTACAAAAGGGTCTTTGGGCGGGGTTTATCTGCAAAAAATCTTGTATTCACTAAGGTTTAGATTGTTACAGAAAACTTTAAAGCTATAGGTTCCAGGAGCGGGAAACATAACCCGCCAAGCCGTAATCAGGTCATGGGAGGGCATTTCACCAAATTGAAGTTTTCGGGGAAGGCTTTCCGAAACCTTTTCCCCTTTCTCGTTGAAAAGGGCCACATCAATCTGGAACTCACCCGCCTTGTCGTGGAAAAAACGGGTGAAACTCATGAACTCCGCGCCGAAGGGATAGCCAGGCGGGCTAAAGCCCTGGAAGATTCCCCTCATCTCGTAATTCTTGCTTAAAACATCCTGTTGAATATTGTTGCAGCAAAGAAACGCGGCGACTTTCGGGACATTAAGTTCCATTTTTCACCTTGATTTAACACTTGGATTTTAAATTTTATTTTCTTCGTCCCCACAAGGCCTTTGATTTTTCAAAGGATTCCATCATTAATGGCGTCTCAACAATCACGGTCAAGAAAAGGCCAAAAACACATCGAATAAAAGCTAACACACTCATAAACAATACGATAAACCCATCCCAAACAGTTGTTCCAGCACGGTAATAGGCGATCTTCACCACGAAATTATTATCAATGTTAAATCCCGACCTGGCCGAAACCAAGGCGATCTCTTGGGCGCAGGAATATTTTACACCGGTATAGTAGCTTAAAATTGGCCACAAGGTCTTTAGCTTTAAAAGCC
>JAHFCG010000065.1 GCA_023249615.1 candidate division FCPU426 bacterium
AGCCTTTTCCTGGCACAGGGGTATTTCCAGGGTATTTTGAAGCTCCATTTCCACCATGACGTCCTCCTTTTTTGCTTGACGAAGAATACACTCGTATACTAGTATACAACCGTATTCTTATTCCACCAGAAATTTTTAAGGAGAACAACATGGCGCCTTCCGACGAAACCTTGACCGACATCCAGCGATCGGTGCTGGAGTACGTTCAATCCCACTTGATGCAGAACCACCGCCCCCCGACCGTGCGGGACGTCATGCGTCACTTCAAATGGAACTCCCCCCAAAGCGCCAGGAAGCATTTATTGGCCCTGGAGGAAAAGGGATATCTGGAGCGGGAGGAAAACACGGCCCGGGGCTTGAAAATAGTGGAAGATTCCTCGGTGGGCATTTCCATCCCCATTTTGGGGCGCGTCGCGGCGGGGTTGCCGCTGTTGGCTGAGGAAAACCGCGACGGAACCATGGTGGTGGACCGGTCCATGGCCAAGGGCGGGAAAAATTTATTCGCCCTGACCGTTCGGGGGGATTCCATGGTGAACGCCCACATTTTGTCGGGGGACAAGGTCATTGTTCAGCAAACCACCCACGCCTCGCCCGGAGAAATCGTAGTGGCTCTTTTGGACGGGGAAGCCACGGTCAAGACTTTCCGCAAGACCAGTTCCAAGATTTTTTTGGAACCGGCAAACCCCAAGTACCAGAACATTCCGGTCAACGAGGGCCAGGAATTCAGGATCATCGGCAAGGTGGTCGGGGTCTTCAGTCCGAGATAGCTTTTTCCCGCGGAAAAACGGAACGGAAGAACCATAAGTCCTTTGATTTTATCGGCGCGAGGGCCTTTGCCCTTTCCGTTCATTCCTTTTCTTTTCCAAAACCATTTAAGGAATTTTTATGCTTTACCAGGTGCTTTCGTTTCCCG
The DNA here is from genome assembly GCA_023249615.1 of candidate division FCPU426 bacterium. Taxonomy (GTDB): domain Bacteria; phylum Oederibacteriota; class Muellerivitia; order Muellerivitales; family Muellerivitaceae; genus PALSA-1180. The sequence goes on from JAHFCG010000065.1 coordinate 914, forward strand.
TTTTTTTAAATGAAATTCCATTCCACTATTCCTCCCTGCCCTCCAGGGATTTGGTTTTCGAAATATCCCTGAAAACACCCGCGAACTCCGAGTGGTTAAGGGAGATCCAAGGGGCCCACCGGCTGGTCCAAACCCTGCTTCAGGGGCACCTGATGGGACAATATCAGCTTTTGGATTTTTTAATTTGGCCCGAGGGTTTGTTCGTCCGGCTTTGCCTCAAGGAAACCCCCTCCTTGGGGGCCTTCCTCGGGTTTCTGAAGGAAAGATCCATTCCGTCGGGCGAATCGGCAAAAAATTATTGGGACGATGAATTGCAATGGATCAAGCTGGTCGCCCCGGATAATTTCGCGGAATCCTCGCGGTCTTTTTTGGAAAAAGCGGAACAGGTCCGCGGCCAGGTCAGCCGGTCCTTCGGGTTTTCCCCCAGCCTGTTTTTCTTTTACCGGGATCCCCGTTTAAACAAATAAGGCGGGCTGGTTCTGGATCTGTTTAAAATAAAAAAGCCCCGAAGGATACCCTTCGGGGCTTTTTGGCGGATGAAAATTAAACGCCGAAAGCCATTTCCTCATCCGCGTGGGTCTTGTCCTCCGAAACCTGCGAGGGAGGAAAAACATGGGCAGCGTGCGAATTAACCACCTCATCAAGGTTTAAAATTTTATCGGCGGCACGGATCATTTCCCTGCTTTGGGCGTCCGGGAAAACGGCTAACTCGACGTGTTTTCCCAATTCTTTCACGAGGCCCATGGCGGGTGAAAAATCCTGGTCCTCGGTGACCACGATAGCGGTGTCATAAAAATCCCTCGCGGCGTAATAAACCATGTCCGCCGCCATCCTCACATCCACGCCTTTTTCCATCCGGTGCCCTTCCCTGTTCTGGATGATTCGTCCAAGCCTCAGTTCAAGGTAAGGGGTGCGGTCAAGGGAATCAAAAAAAGTCTGCTGGCTCTTGGCCTTGTCGGAAAAATGGGCGGCGTCAAAAACCGCGTTGTAATAAAAAGTGCGGATCAATTTCCGTCTTTCCCCGGCGAGGGCCAGGGAAAACTGGTAATAATCCACCCGGGTCATTTTATTATTGCGCTTGAGCGCGAAATAAAGGTTGCTGCCGTCAATGAAAACACAGATGCGGGACATGGGACACCTCTTTCATATTGATACTCATACAGATTCCTGTATTAAAAACACGCTACTCTTCCAATTAAAAAATCTCAAGGGCATTCATCCCCTTTATTCAAATTTGAAAATAATTGTTTAAGAAAACTTGCGTAAATTTTGACCGGAAAATGATTTTCGGGGAATTTGACGGTTTAGGGTCAAATTTTACCCGGGTTTTGACGGGTGAAGATCCCGAGAAAATGAAACGCCGCTATCACCAAAGCGTGTTGAATTTGGCCCTTTTGAATTAACTCCTGGATTTCATGGACCGGAAGAAGGCTAACCTCAAGCTCCTCGGCCTCGTCCAGTTTCAGTTCCGCGACCTTTTCCGAGTCCAAAGCCAGATAAAAATGACAATAATTATTCAAAATGGCGGGGTTGGGCTGGACTTTGCCCAAAAAATGCCATTCCCCGGACTTGTAGCCGGTTTCTTCAACCAGTTCCCTTTTGGCCGCTTCCACGGGGGACAAATCCTTGGCATCAATCGCCCCGCCGGGGGTTTCCAGGCCCACCTGGCCCGACCCGTGGCGGTATTGCGAAACCAGGAGAACCTTTTTTTCCCGCGTAACGGCGATGATGTTGATCCAATCCCGGGTGGAAAGAATATAAAAAGGGTGCTGTTTACCGGTCGCGGGCGAGGAACTTTGATGAACCTGGATTTGGAAAAATCCGCAGTCGTAATCAATTTTTTGACCGTGTTTCTTCCAGGGTAGAATCATTTATTCTTCTTTTATCAGGATTTTCGTCCGGCAGCGGAGGGTTTTTTCAGGCTCAAATAGACCTCGCGGTAAATCGCGAGAAACGCCATGCCCATGGAAAGAATAATCGGCCCCAAAAATATTCCCAGGAACCCATACACCTTTAAACCCCCGATGGTGGTGAAGAAAAGCCAGAAAAGGGGGAGCTTGGCCTGGTTGCCGATGAGAAAAGGCCTGAGAACATGGTCCAGAACCGTGAGTATGGCTCCCCACCCGGCCAGTAAAAAGGAGGCGGCGGTATGCTCCTGGAAAAAAAGCCAGAGGGCCACGGGAACCCAGACCACCGTCACCCCCATGAAGGGGATGAAGGACAGGACAAAAACCGCCAAACCCAACAGGACTGGGACCGGAACCCCGGCGGCCACGAAACCCAGCGCGGAAAGAATCCCCTCGACCAGGGCCGTGACGAAAATGGCTCGGACGACCGCGGTGACCGTCACCGAAAAGGTTTTGGTGACCTTTCCCTGGTGGTGTTTTTCCAGGGGCAGAAATTCAATGACTTTTAGGGACAACCTGGCCCCGTCACGGAAGAAAAAGAAAACAGCCACGGACACGAAGGTGGCTTCCATGATGAAAACGGCGATATTCTTGAAAACATTGGTTATTTTTTCCAAAACCAGCTGGGAAAAATTTTGAAGGGCCGTGGCAATTTGTTTTTGGATCTCATTTTCATACTGGGTGGAATCAATGCCCCAGTTTTGAAGCCAGGAGCCAATGTTGAAGGATTTCAGTTTGACCATCAACCAAAGACTTTTCTCATCCCATTGGGCCGTGGAAAGAAAGGCGTAAGCCTTGGGAAGTTCACGTCCCAGGTTGATGACAATGAAAAATCCAGGCAGGGCCAAAAACCCCAGAACAAGGAGGGTACAAAGAATCGAGGCCAGGGTGGTACGGTTTCCGGTTTTTGCCAGGAACCAGGAATAAACGGGGTAAAAAACCATTACCAGGATGGTGGCCCAGACGAAGGATCTCAAGAAAGGTTCCAAAAGGGAGAATAGCAGGCTCAAAAGCCCGATGAAGAGGACAAAAAAGGCGATGACGAAAATATTTTGGCGGCTGATGGTAAATTCGTTTTTCATGGGGCTCCCCAAAGGAATGGACACATTCTAACTGAAGGCGGTTTGAAAAAGTCAACCGGCAAGCCTTGTTTTCAACCGGGAAACAGCCTTTTAAGGGGCCGTTTTCAAAAGAATTTGCTGGCCCATTTTGCGCCATTGGTTTTTGGCGAACAACTCGAATGGTTCCCTGGAAAGGAACAAACCAAAGGCTGTTTTTTGAAATTTCCACGCGGCGGTGGTCATCAGGTTTTGATGGGTCGCTGGCAGCGCGGCGTCCATCCCTTCCTTTCCCTCAAAAGTCTCAAAGGTGGAAACGGTCGTCACCAGCCCCCCCGTGAAAACAAAAACCCCGGAGGTCCACCAATCCCTGCCCTCGTTGACGCCGATCAAAAAAACACAATCCGGCTGGAGTTTTTCCCGGATAAAGGCCTTGGTCCGCTCCACGTAATGGAAATAATCATAATGTTCCCGGGCCGGATGGATCAAAAAACCGTTTCCCATGGTTAATTTTAAATTCTTGGTCCATTCCTTGAAATCGTAGCCGGTCAAATCCCTGGCTTTTTCCAGGTTGAGAGCTTCTTTTAAATAGCGTTGGTAGGTTTCCCGGTCGATCAGTTGAACCTCATCCGCCTTGAATTGAAGACGAAGCTCCTCGGCTTTTTCAAAGGAGGGGTTTAACGGCCCTGGAACAGACACTTTTCCACTCGCGCTGTCCCAGGCCTTGAGAATTCTTCCATTTTCATGAAGAACGTACAGGGTTCGGGGATTGGGCTGGGCGATTTTGGAGATATCCACGAAATTCCGGACCTGGTTAATTTCCGTATGTTCATAAACCACATCGGGATGAATCATGGCCGGACCTCCCAAACCGTGACCGACCAGGGTTTTAATTCGATGGTTTGGCCCGGGGAAACCGTGCCTTCGGCTCCCCAAAGGGCCACGAGGCCCTTTTTCATCGGGCTGGGGAATGAAACAGTCTTTTCGGCCGGGTTGGCGAAAAACAAAATCTCTTTCCCGTCTTTTTTGAACCTGGTGCAAAGAATCTCCGGCGGCGCCCACTCCGCGACGGATTGAACACCCGCCTCGGTTAAAATCCTTCCAATTTCCTTCTCGTTCCATTCCCTCAATAAAACCAGTTTTCCCTTCCCGACATTGGCCTGGAAGGCGTTTTGGAGTTCCTTGAATTCGGAATGGGGCCTCAGGTTCTCGTCCAGGGAGGGAACCAGGGGTCCCATCAAAACCGTGCCCCCCTCCTCGGCGAAACGGCGCAGGTTTTTCTGGGCCCTTTGGTCCATAAACTCAAAGGTGGGGACCCAAACCGCCTTATAACCCTCCATTTTTTCAGAGGAAATAATGGTGTCCGAACAAAAAGCCGGTAAATGGTTTTTCAGGATGTACCTCCATTGATTGTCCGTCCAACGGGGGCATTCCTCCTCCAGGAGGTATTGGAACATGGGAGGTTTATCGGGATAGGCCAGTTCATCGGGCAGAAAATGGAGGAAATGCCCTTCGGTTACCCTCATGGCCTTGATGGCCCTTTCGATGTCGTAATTGGCGAGAAGAAGAAGGTCCCGGGGGGGATCCCACTGGTGAAAGGCCGTTTTAGCCAAAAAAGCGTTCCAACCCGCGTAAAAATCGAAATAGGGTTTTCTTATTTTATTGTCCACGGTGATGGGGCTTCCCATCCAGCGGTCCCTTTCCACGATCATGTAATAGTTGATGGCTTTTAACCCGTACATGAAAAGAAGGGGTGTCGTGAATTGCTGGTCCCCGATATTGAGCGCGTTTTCCCAAAGATGAAAGGACCAGCATCCGGAGCCGAATTCGGGGATAAAGGGAAGCTTGGAGCTTCCCGCGAGATAGGCCGATTTCCGCGAGGTGCCGAAAAAAACCTCCTTTCGCTGGTAATCATCCAGGCCGACCACCTCCAGGCCGTAATTTCCCTGTTCCGCCTCGTTCGTGTTGTAGGGGGAATTCACCGGCCCGAAGAAATTTTGGAAGAAAGGTATTTCCGTGATTCCCCTTTCCCGCCACATCTCGGCGATCCGCCGCATGCACTCGTTGATCTGCCATTCCTTGTAACGGCTCCAGTCGAGGTAATAGGGAAGGTCCTGATATTTTTCCCCGGCGAAATAACGGGGGGGCTCGATCCCCTCAAAGGACGCGTATCGGCTCCCGTAACAATCGTTGAGGGCCTTCAGGGTTCCATGCCGTTTTTCAAGAAAAGTCCTGTACCAGCCGATGGACTCGGGCGAGTAGTCCAGCAAATAGGCGCCGGTCCTGAAAAAATAACCCGTCTCGTTATCCACCTGAAGGGAAACAATGGGACCCTGGGGATGCAGGTTTCGCTTCAAAAGGGGCGCGAGGGCGTCAAACCAGAGGGCCGTCTCGTTATAAAGTTTTTGGGAGGCGTAGCTGGGGTTGGCGAAGGCCTTGGGAGCCGCGTCATGAACCGAATAACCTCCCGAGGCCTCGGTCGCGGCGATCAGGGGGTCATACATCAACCGGGAGGGATAACCGAAATGGGTAAGTTCCGCGTTGATATGGGGACCGGGGCGGACGATAAGTTTTAAACCGGCCTGGTGAACCAGTTGAAAAAATTTTTCCAGGTTTTTCTCAGCGTCGGTTTCCCCGAACTCAAACCGTCCCCTCTCAATTTCATGAACGCCCCAGGGAATATAGGTCTCCACCATTTCGAAACCCATCTTTTTGATGTTTTCGAGGATCGGGGCCCAGAAATCGGGCTTTACACGCCAGTAATGAAAAGTTCCGCTGATCCATGGCTGGACTTGGCCGTGGGCCAAAACCAAACCGCGTTGTTCAGCGACGGAAACCTTCGCCATTCATTTTCCCCTGTCGTTTTAAAACCGGTTAGATTCAGGCCCAAAGAATAACCTTAAACATTCATTTGGGAAAGGGACAAGGGCGCTTCTTTGAAAAATCGTCCCGGCAACATACAATGGAAACCATGGCTATCAAACCTTCCAAAACGGAATTGAAACAGGTTTCAGAAACCCCTTTCAATTTTCCGGACCGCGAAACCCTCCGACAGGCGTGGAATATATTCGTTTTTTCCTCCATCTTCGCCGTTCTCTTCAACGCTTTTTATTCCGATGGAATCGAATTGAAGTTTACCCCCCCGAAACCATTCCACATCATGGACAGGCTGAAACAGGATCCGCCAGCCGTCGAAACCTCTCCAGGCTGGAAAACCCCCGGCCCGAAGGTCGTTCATCCCCGGCCGGCCCCTACGTTGGCGGCGGACCAAATCCCCCGGGTCAGCCTGATGGGGGTTGAAAACCGTTTTGACAAAAAAAGCTGCGTCTTTCTGGACGCCCGAAAACCGGAGGAATACAAGGAAGGCCACATTCCCGGGGCCCTCAACCTTTTCGCCAACGACCTGGATAAAAATCTTCCCCTGGTCATCCCCCAATTGCCGGACCGGGGCAGGGAAATTATCGCCTATTGCCACGGGGGGGATTGCGACCTTTCCCTGTTGGCGGCAAAGGCCTTGAGGGACGCGGGTTATACCAAGGTGGGGATTTTTGACGGCGGCTGGCCCGACTGGAAGAAATCAGGTTATCCCATCGCCAAGGGAGAGACGCCATGAAACTTGAGGACATCCTCAACGATAAAACCCTGACCTTTGCCGGTGCCGGATTAACGGCCTTTTGGTGTTGGGTTAGATTCGGACAGCCTTTCTTCGGGGGGAAAAACGGCGAAAAAGCCGTCCTGACACTTTTACGGTTGGCCTGCGGGCTCCTTTTAACGGGCGCAAGCCTTGATAAGTTGGGCGACCCCGCCCATTTTTCAAAATTGATCAGCCAGTGTTATGACTTTATTCCCGCTTCCCTGAACCCCCTGACCGCGGTCGTCGTCCCATGGCTGGAATTTTTCGCGGGAGTCAGTCTTCTTCTGGGACGAAAATGGCGCGGAGCGGCGTTTTTGTTTTGCGGGTTGATGGTTCTTTATTCCCTCGCCATCCTTTGGGACCTGAACCACGGAATAGATTGCAACTGCGGCTGTTTCAAAATGGACTCGCCGGAAAAAATGTCCTGGTGGACCCTGGCGCGGGACATCGGGTTTTTAGCGATGGGTTTTATCGTTTTAGTTTCCCCGGGCGGATACGCCGCGCTGGATCGTTCAACCAGCCTAAACTCCTGAAAAAAAAAGCTTTTCCGGTTTCTGGTTGATCGCGAAAGTCATCACTCTTTCTTTCGGGCCCGCGCCCCCGGCTTTCCGGATCATCCCGGTGGATTTTCGGTTTTGGACCTGTGGTAGAATTAATTTCCCGCGGGGTCCGGAAAACCCCTCGGTCAATACCCATTCAATTCCAAGAAGGTGCTTTATGCCGTTGGATCATATGACGCCCGAGCAGGTTGACGCCCTCGGGCGGATGAATAAAAAAATCTACTTTGAATACAAAAATCTCGGGTTTGCCGGCATCACCCCAGATCCCATCCGCTTTTTGGCCTTCCGAAAACAAACCAACAACGACCAGTTCCTGGAGCTGGTGGTTTCCGACTCGGGCATTTATTACCTTGATACAACCCGAAAAATAAAATACAAATTCAACCCCGGTTACTTTTTCGTCTACCATGACGGTTTGCACCGGGTGGACGAGGAAAAAATCAGGAACTCCGGGGGACCCCTGGTTCTTTTGGACAATCTTCTGGAATTCTGGAACAGGTCCGGCATCGGGCTGTGCCTGGTCATGGACCATTTGAATCATTGCGATTACCTGCTGCCGGAACAAAAAAAGGAAATGCAGAAAATACAGAATCTCTACAGCAAACCGGATCTTGTCATCAACCCCATGCTTCAAAAAAAAGAGCAGGAAAACCAGCCGCCGGCCCAGGTTGGAATTTTGGACCTCGAGGGTTAGTCCTCCCCCTCGCTCCCCTAATAGCCCGCTTTTTCCAGGGCTTTCAAATTTTCAAACGCGGGAGTGAGATTTTGCGGGGACTGGATGGCCTTTTGAAAGGCCGACCGCGCCTCCCTGTATTTTCCCAGATGCACGTCAATGACCCCTTCCTCATTCAAAAATTCGGGAAGGGCGTATCCATTTTTGAGGCCTTCCTGAATGGCCGCCAGGCACCCCGGATAATCCCAGTCGATCATTCGATGGGTTAAAACCTTTTCCCAGAAACAGGTCTCCAGGAAGGGATCCCCCTTCACCAGGGACCGCTTCTCGAATAGGAGTTCCAATATTCTTTTTTGGGATTCCCCGAACATATTATTTCGAACCTGGGAAGTGGCGGGGGAAAACCCCTCATTGGCCCTTACCCACTTTTGAAAAACCTTCCTGGTTTGGGGCTCGAGGGGAATGACTCCCAACATCCAGCCTCCGTAGGGTATTTTCGTTCCAAGCCAATACCATTTCCCGCCGGGAAACCTTTCCGACAAAAAAGGTTTGTAATCCGCGTCAACCATCACCGCGACCCATTGGGAGTCCGCGAAGGAAAGACCCGGGTTCATACAGGAATCAAAGGGATAAAGCGCGATGCTCAGGGCCGGATCCACCACATGGGTCCTCAAATCGCCCAGGAAAGCCCCCGCCCCCTTTTCCTCATGGGTTTTTTTGAGAATTTGATAGGCCCGGAAGGTTTCCGGGGTTTTTCGATAAGTCCAATGAGGCCCGGGTATCCCCCAAATTTGGTGGAACCGGAAAAAAAGGTGGTGAAAATCCAACCCCATGGAAATCCCCAAAATAACGGCCAGCGCGATCCACTCCCTTTTCCCCGGTGTATGGCTCAATAAAACCTGAATCCCGGCGGCCATAAAAAATATCAAAATGGGCAGTAAGAGGAAAATCCGGAAGGTGTCAAACCCTTCCGCCAATACGGCGGGAAGAAATAAAACCGGAAGGGCGAGAAACATCCATTGCATCAGCGGCGTTTTCCTGATTCGCACGCCTTCCAAAAAACCGGTCATCAGCAGGGACCCCAAAAACGGATTTAACATTCCGCCCCAAACCGGCCCGTAAAGTTTTCTCCAATGGGCGCTCCAAAAAATGGCGGCGAATTGGGAGCCAATGTCCGAGAAACGCTTTTCCCAATCCATCCCGGGATAAAATCCCCATAACATTTTGATATAGGCCCCGTTCTTGTATTCAAATGAAATTAGAAGGTACAAAACCATAAGCAGGCCCAATGGGAAAAAAAAACCAGACAGGAAGGGATGGTTCCTGGGTTCCCGCCAGGAAACATAAACCATGGCGAGGGCCACCAGGAAAGCCGCGAGGACCCACGCGATTCCCACATAAAAACCAAGACCCGTGGCAAGTCCCAGGAGGACGGCGGTCCTTTTTCGTTTCGTGGGGGTTTCAGCCTTCAGGTAAGCCGCGAGGATTCCAAAAGTCAATAACTCCCAAAAAGGGACTGCGGCCGTGGGCTGGCAGATTCGGCCCGTGAAAACCGGCCAAAAACTGAAGGCCCACAAAAATACGCAAAAAAAGGAAAAGGACCTTGAAAACAATTTTTGAACCGCCGCGTATCCCGCCGCCAGGGCGGCGGTGGAAAGCAGGGCGGGAAACAACCAAAGCGTTGTCAGCGAAGGCGGGAAAAAATGGAAAAACAGGGACTGGCACCAATTAAAGAGGGGCGGATGCTGGCCCTGGGCGAAAAAAAAACGCCAGTTCCAGTTTTTCAGAAGCTCAATGGAATAAAACGAAAAAAAAGCGTCATCCAGAAATGGCCAGGCTGAAAGTTCCGTCAACCGGTAAAAGCGGGGAAAACACGCGGCGGTCCCCAAAACAGGAAAAACCCACCAGGGGATATGGGGCAGTAAATCCATTTGAAACACGGGTTTTTCCCCGGGTTCCGGGAATGAAAGGGAAAATATAAAAACAAAAGCCGGCAAAAGAAGACCAAGCAAACCCAAAACCAGCCGCGAACCGGCCGGAAGAGAACCATAGGCTAAAAAACAGTTGGTGGCCGTGAAAATAAAAAAATAAGGCCAGGGACCGCCCGGCCCCCTGAAAACCCTTTTACGATGGACGCTCAAGAATTCCTCTCGAAATCATCCAACAACGAGCCGGCCCTTTTCTTTTCCAGGGGCGCCAGACCGGGACGGGCCAGAAATTTCCTTAAATATTGTTTGCCCTTTTCAGCCTGGCCCATCTGGCTGTAAGCAAGCGCCAGATTGATGGTCAGGGAGAGGGGAAGCGTCGGGCTCCCCTTCTCCAGGAGCTCAATGAGTTCCCCTTGTTTTCCCCTTTTTCCCAATTCAGCTGTGTAGAAAAAGAGGATTTCCTCCTGCTGGGGCGCCCTCCGAAGGGATTCCCTCAGTGTTTTCTCGGCGCCTTCCCAATCGTTCAACCCGGCCAAACCCCCGGCCTTGATCAAAAGCGGGGCGTAACCCATGGGGTTTTCCAGCGCCAGGCGGTCCAACAACTCAAAACATTCCTCCAGACGGCCGGTTTCACGGTATAGAAAATAAATCTGGCGCAAGGCATCCAGGTGGTTGGGGTCGAGCTGGACGGCCGTCAAAATTTCCTCCCAGGCCAGGTCCCTTTCGTCCTGGGCAAGGTAAACCTTAAAAAGGTTCAAATGGGCCGCCGCCGAGCCGGGGTTTTCATCCAGATACTCCCCGAGAAATCTTTCCGCTTCCTTAAAACGGCCCGCTTCCAAATGGGCGGTTCCCAGCCCCAACCTCGCTGGTTGTTTTTTTTCCGGGTCCGTTAAAATTTTTTCAAAACATTGGCAGGCCAGGTCAAACAAACCATCCTGAAGCAATTCCCCTCCCAGAATCAACAACCTTTGGGAATCCTTTTCCCCGTTCATTTCCGCCTTTTTTTTCTTTTCGTGGTCCGAACGCCGGGTAAAAAGAACCTCCCCGTCATTTTTTCCACCAGGGGTCGAAAGAAAAATCTCGCCCAGTCCCAAAAGTTGTTCCAGGACGAAATGATCCCCCGGGAGGAGTTCCAGGGCTTTCCAAAAGGCCTCGCCGGCCCTGGTTTTGTCGCCCATGGCCTGGTAGGTTCGCCCCAGGTTGCTCCAGATCCAGCCGGCGTCGGGGGCCATTCGAAGCGCCTGCTTGTAAAAGGATTCGGATTTTTCCAGTTCCCCGGTCGCGCGGAAACAATAACCCAGTTGGAAAGAGGTCAGCGGACATTCCGGGTCAATGTTGAGAATTTCTATCAATTTAGGGATGGCCTCCGCGATCCGGTTGGACTCAAAATACGGGTTGACCTCCACCAGCTTCCGCCATTTATTCACGAATAGCTGGTAAAGGTAGGCCCCGGGCGCTCCCGGTGCGGATTTTAAAAGACCTTCCATGACCGCGACCCCTTCCTGAAAATCGTAGCCTTTTTTTTCGACCTCGGCCTGGTCGCGTGTCCAAACGGGAACATGGGTGGGAAGATGGTGGAATTGCGCCAGCCCCTTTGGCAGGGAAATAAAGGCAATTTCAGGGGGAATTTCGGAGGATCGGTTGGATGAATTCGCGCTCAAAAGGAACTCCAGTTCAAAAATGGGGTAGGGGGAAATTTAACAGAAACCAACCTTCTTTTCACCGGGGGAGAAAAATTAATCCCTGGCCTTTTCCCCCGTTTTTTCCGCTTCTTCCAAAACCCTCAGGGCGGCCGCGGCCGATGTGTAATTGGGATTGCTTTGGAGGGCTTTTAAAAATAATTCCCGGGCCTTCGGATAATTTCCCTTTCTAAAATAAAGGGCTCCCAAACCGTTATAAAGATGGGCTGTTGGAATTCCCCTCTGGATGGCCGTTTCCAGGTCTTTCAGGTGGCTTTCCAAAAGCCGGTCATGATAATCGTATTCGGCGGTTTTTTCCCAGAAACAGGATTCCAGAAAAGGGTCTCCCCTGAAAAGGGGATAAAAATCGGACAACGCCCTCGCCAGCGGCCGCTGGTTTTTCCAGTCGTGGTTGTCATAAACCATTTCAGCCAGTGAATGGGCCGCTTTTCCCGCCTCAATCCAGCGGGACAATATTTCCGGGCGTGGACCGGGAAAAGGCGCGATAAATAGCATCAACCCCCCGTCGGGAAAACCCGCGTCCCCCGCGAGCCGGACCGGTTTGCCCTCGGGAAAAATACGGTTGAGGTAGGGTTGAAAATGAACGTTCACCAGGAAGGCGGCCCAGGAGGCGGAGGAGTTTGATACATTTGGATTTTCCGCCGCGTTAAACGGATAGGTTGTCACCGAAAGACTTTGATCATAGATATCCGGGACAAGATCGGGCAAAACAAAACCCGCCCCCTGTTTACGGTTCAATTCCCCCAGGATTTCATTTGCCCTCAATCTTTCCACGGATTTGGAGGAAAACCAGGTATCAAAAGGCTTGTCCCAAAGAGAATGATAAACGGTAAAAAGATGGCGGACATCCAGCCCCAGGGAAACCAAAAGAACTGTTCCCAAAAATAACGGGCGGAGCAGCCCCCGCAGGGAAACGGCGAGGGAGGAGAGCCCATAAGCCGCGGTCAGGAAAAGAAAGGGCATAACCTGAATGACCCGGTGGGAATCCAGTCCTCCGGTCAAAAAACCCGGGAGGATCAGAATAAAAAACAGGAAAATTTGTTTCCACAGGGCCAATCCTCGTTTGGAAAGGCTTACGGTACCCCAGAAAAACAAAGCCCCCGTGAGGGGATTGAGGAACCCCCCCCAAAAGGGCCGGTAGGCGAAAAGGTTGGGTTTGAGGGGGCTTCCCCAAAAAATCGAAAGGGTGTCGTTCAAGCCGGCCAGCGATATCCCGATAGGATTTTGAAGCACATACTGAAAATGTCCGCCCCTTTGGGAAAGGGTCGCCGCCGCCAGGATTAAAAACAAAAACAATTCCGGAATAAAAAAGAACAGGAACAGTTTCCATTGTTTCCGGTCCTGGAAGGCCGTTATGAAAAACATGAACAAGGTCAGTAAAAAAGCCACGATGGCCCAGGACGTAAAGGTATAAAACCCGATTCCCGCGCACAATCCCAGAACCAGGCTTAATCTTCCCCGGGAATTTTCACCCCTGGATTTCCAAAACAACCCCAGGAGATAAAAGGCGAGGCATTCCCAAAAAACCAGAAGCCCTCCCTGAACCGAAAACCTTCCGGCGTAAAGCGGCCAGAAGCTGAAGGCCATCAAACCGGAAAAAAGAACGGAAATGGATTCGGAAAAAAATTTCCTCGCTCCGGAAAAAACAAAAAATACGGAAAGACACGACAGGACCGCGGGAAACAGCCAGAGGGTTTCCAGGGAAATCCCGAAAAGTTTGAAACAAACACCCAGGCCCCAGATATACAAGGGAGGCATCCCGCTAAATTCATAGGTAAGCTGCCACTCCCCCTTCTCGGCAAACCCAATCGCGTAGTGGCCGTTCATGGCCTCATCTTCCAGGGGCCAACGAGAAAGGGCGGTGAGTTGGGTACATCTCAAATAAACAGCGGTGATTCCCAAAAGAATTAAAATCAAACCCGGAAAAACAGGAAACAGTTCCACCCGGGACCGGGAATCGGCGGCTCTCGTCAGGGGGGAAATTCCAAGGGAAAGAATAAACGGGATCAAAAGTCCAAAAAAAAAGATCCAAAGCCTGTTTTCAATGGAAAATGAAAAATAGGACAAGCTTAAATTGGCGGCAAGGAAGAACCCAAAAATCAACCAGCCGAAAGGTGGGGAATCCAAAAGAGACGCGCCGAATCGTTTCAAAAAAACCGCCTTGGGGTTAAAGGTGCCTTTCATTATAGAAAAAAAGGGCCGGTAAACCTTTTGTCCCGTGGGATTATTTGGTAGGGTAAGGCCCGTCTCCCGCCGGGATTCATCTGTTTTTTTTCCGAAATGAAGGATAAAATCATGGAATTTCTCATCAGCCTTTTGGGGCCCCTTCACCCCGCCTTTGTCCATTTCCCGATTGTTTGCTCCATTTTGGGGGCGGTATCCTGCCTTGTTTTTTGGTTCACCAAAAAGGAATGGCTTGAAGACGCGGCCGCCTGGCTTTGGATGATTACCTTTCTTACAGCCTTGGCCAGCGGCCTTTCCGGCCACTTTTTTTCCCTTACCCTCGGATTGGTGGACCACTTTTCCCCGATTCCCCCCGAAACCGTTCATCATGGTTTGCTCAGGGACCACGCCCTTTGGGCCGTCGGGGCCGTCCTTAACGCGGGCTTCTTATTTATCGCGGGAATAGCCCGCCTGAAAAAAAAGCCCTGGCCCTTTTCTCTTCAGTTGGGTCTGGGCTTTACCTGCGCGCTTTTGTTTGGGTTGACGGGTCAGCATGGCGGCGAAATGGTTTATGGCGGAGAGGATTCCA
>JAHFCG010000182.1 GCA_023249615.1 candidate division FCPU426 bacterium
ACATCGGGTTCGCCCCTACAATTTGATTAAAAAGGATAACTGAAGTGATATCACCAGAACTCCTCAACATTTTGACATGTCCCTCCTGCGGCTGCGCCGTGCGTGAGAAAGAAAACGCCATCGAATGCACCGCATGCAAGAACCGCTATCCCATTGAAAACGGAATACCTGTCCTTTTAGTGGACCGTGCGCAAAAACCGAAAAACTAAATTTTCACCACAAAGGCACCAAGGGCACCAAGAAAGTCGGTAATGTTTGCGTTTGTTTTAAGCCGTCATTGCGAAGCCCAGCCCCAATCGGGGCGATTTGGGCTAAGAATGTGGTAGTTGCCCTGTGGGCAACCATGGTTGGCCAAAGGCCAACTACAATCTCAGGAAAAATCCGGCACAACCTGAGATCCCCACCTCGCAAAACAAGCCTATCGGCTTTGCTCCTCGGGATGACAGCAAACTGAGACACAGCTAGAAAGGCTCTTTGGTTGACTTCCAAAACAAACAATTTAAAAGGCAAACCTCTTCGTGTTGGCATCGACGCCCGTCTGGTCTACCGCCGGGGTGTCGGGACCTATGCCGCCAACCTGATTTTGTCTCTCTCGAGAATTGACCGCCGCAACCAGTACTTCCTTTTTAACGCCAACGCGAAACTCAAGTCACAAGTCTCCAACCGCAATTTCCACTGGGTGGAGGTTCCCTTTTCTAATGCGGCCTATTACGAGCAAATCCTGCTTCCCCGGGCCGCGGCGGCTCAGGGCGTGAATCTCCTCCACTATGTTGACAACTCCGCCACGGTTATCGGCGGCTTACCGATGGTTTTAACCCTCCATGACACCATGCATACCAGAGCTATTTCCGAGGTTCGGCCCAATTCCACTTTACGTCAGAGGCTCATTCACGCTTATAAGCGATGGGCCATTCCAAGGTCGGCTCCAAGGGCAAAGGCGATACTCACCGTTTCCGAATTCTCCAAGGAACAGATTGTCCAGAACCTTGGGATCCCCAGAGAAAAGATATTTGTGACTCCGGAAGGTGTGGATTTGAAATCGTTTAAGAGGATTTCAAAAAAACCATCCAAACTTTTCAAGATTCTGGTTCATGGAGCGGCGGATGAGAGGAAAAACCTCTCCAATATTCTTAAAGCCGCTAAAATTCTGACCGATCAAAAGAAGAATTTTCAACTCATCGTCATTGGAATGGATGAGGCGGAATTGAAGTGCACCAACTATGTTCAACAGGTAACGAATTTGGGTTTGGGACGGCAAGTTGAGTGGGCGGGGAATGTGCCGACGGAAATGTTGAATCAGGTTTACGCGGAAGTGGATCTCTTCTTATATCCCTCTCGTCTCGAAGGGTTTGGACTGCCTTTGCTGGAGGCTTTTGCCTGTGGCGTGCCGGTGATCACCTCGAATACCACCTCATTGCCGGAAGTGGCGGGGAACTCAGCCCTCCTGGTGGACCCCGAAAACCCGCAAGCCATCGCGAAAGCCATGAAACAAATGATGGAGAAACCAAGTCTGCGTAAACTTTATATCGGGCGGGGATTAAAGAGGGCTAAGCTGTTCTCTTGGGACAAAACGGCGCGTTTAACTTTGAAGGTTTATGAAAAACTGGAGCTTTGATTGAAAAAGAAATTGTTTTTGTGGCTCAATTTGACTGTTTTATTTTGTGCCGCTTATTTTTCTAGTGTAGCCTTTCCAACTACTGTCTTCGAACTGTCTTGGACGACAAAAGCCATTTGGGGTTACAAATCACTAGTTGTGTTCCCGTTATTATTCGTTTTGGAAGTGATTCTTGCCGCTTGGGTTACAAAGAAAAGAGACCAAGATTTAATATCTGTTGTTCTATTAACACACCTTGTTTGGCAACTTGCATGGCTAAGTCCGTTGTTGGAACATGTGAATTTTCCAGAGCCCCACAATTTCTTTTTTAGGAAAATCGAAGTTCTTTACGGAATTATTTTGATTTCCCATTTCTTTCTGTACTCCAAGTTGTTGTTGTCCGCTTCTTATAAAAAGGGTTTGCGAAATTCCACGATTTTTGGTGTTGTGTCCGCCTTTCTTTTTGTGGGGACGACACTCTGGACCGGGACGGTTTGCGAACCCAGCGGGGATGAACCCCATTACCTCCTGATGACCTACAGCCTGATCCACGACGGGGATTTGGACCTCGCCAACAATTACCAAAACAAGGATTACGAACAGTTCTATCATCGAGGGGTTTTGGAACCGCAGGGGCTGGAACATGTGGCCGATGGAAAGAGATACAGCCATCATCCTTTAGGCCCGTCCCTGTTGGTGTTGCCCCTTTTCGCTTTGTTCGGGCGGTTGGGCGCAGCCCTGACGATGGCATTAATCGCCGCGTTCACTTTGTTTTTGACACTCAGGGTAATAGAAGACTCCGACGCGGAGGGTTGGGCGGTCCACGCCACGGGAATCATCGGTTTATTTTCCAGCCCCCTTCTTTTATTCTCAGGCCTCATTTACCCCGAAATTCCAACCGCTTGTCTGGTGATCCTAAGCCTCTATCTCTGTTTAAAGAAGCGTTGGTTGTGGGTTGGGGTCGCCCAGGGGTTATTGCTTTGGATGCATAACCGCAACGTACTAATGGTTATTCCCTTTATGTTGATTACTACCTGGGAGATGTGGAAAAACCAAAATCCAACTCTCACCCGGCGGCCTTCGGCCAAGGGCGATAAATCGAGGCGCCAAGACTCCAAGAAAGCATTTATGAGGAAACCTTTTGGCACATTAATGTTTGGTTTTTCAATTCCGATTCTAGCTTTGGCGGTTTACTTTTATTCCATCTACGGTGTGGTTACTCCGCTGGGGGCCCACAACGAACCCTTTGAGTCTCTTTTCCGGTTGAGTCATTTTTGGGTGGGCTTCTTCGGGCTGATTTTTGACCAGGAATGCGGGTTCTGTTTCCATTATCCGGTTTTCGCCATGATGGTAACGGGCGGGGGATTATTGTATTTTTCCCGCAACCCGATTCGTCATCTGGCCATTTGGGTTTCAATTTTTTATTTTCTTTTCATGAGTTTTTACGAAAACCTGGGGCTAACTCCGGCGGCCCGTTATTTTGTCTGTATCACTCCGCTTCTTTTGATCCTGGTTTATCCCATGGTGAAAATGACGAAGAAAGGCACCTTCGCTTATTACACCACGGTTCTGGGCCTCGCCAGCGGGGCCCTGGTCAATTGGATTTTGGCGGCCATACCCTGGATGCGTTATAACAAATTGAACGGTGAAAACTGGATACTGAAGATCCTGGGGAATTTATTGCACGTGAACTTGACGGCGGGGGCGCCGTCATTCCAGACGCCGGTTATCCTTTGGCAAAGTTACGCGATAAGTATATTTTGGGTGGTGCTGACGGTGGGATTGTCCGTCCATTTTCTAATGATTGAAGGGCCGAAAATAAAAAGATAAAAATAGTAGGGGCGAACCTTGAGTTCGCCCTTGTTGGATAATATTTAAGTTGGGCGATCACAAGGATCGCCCGTACAAGTTTTTAATTTGAAAGGGATTTTTTTGAACATCCTCGTTCTTACTCCTCTCGTTCCTTACCCGCCCCACGACGGGGACAAGCTCCGGCTTTATAACTTTCTTAAGCTCCTTAAAAACAAGGGTCACCAGATCGACCTCTTTTGTCTTACGCGCGTGAAGTCTGATCTTTATTACGAAAATCTTCTCCAGCCCCTTTGCCGAAAAACCCGCTTTGAACACCTGACCAACTTTGATTTGTTCTTCAACTTAATCGGCGGAATGTTGATGGGGATGTCGCTGAATGTCTCAAGCTATTTTTCACCGACCTTGCGGGATTACTTGAAGGGCTATTGGCAAACCGAGGAGGGAATATCCATCGACGTTGTTCTGGCCCACCGCCTCCGGATGGCCCCGGCGGCTTTCGAGGGCAACCCGGGTAAGCCGGTGGTTTTGGAATTGACGGACTGCCTGACTGCTTATACAGAGTTACTCAAGGACCAAAAGGGCGTCCGTTTCTCCCGACGAATTGCCGCCTGGTGGGACTACTGGTTTCTTCGCAGGGAAGAAGTGGAATGGACCGAGAAGGCCTCCGGTTCCGTCATTATTTCGGATTCCGACGCGCAGGTTTTGAGAGAACTTGGCGCGCCTGGGGATAAGGTCACCGTAATTCCAAATGGTGTGGAGGTTGCTCCCCGTGGAAACCTAAAAAAACCCGGGGTGTATCGGGAAAAAAGGCCTGTCGTTTGCTTTATTGGTAACATGGGGTATGTCCCTAACGAAGAGGGCGCCCTTTGGTTCCTTAAAGAGGTTTGGCCTTTGGTGAAGAGGGCGGTTCCCTCGGCCGTGTTCGCGGCGGTGGGCGGCCAACCACGGAAAGCCTTGAAGGATTTTCATAACGGTGAGGACGTTTTGGTGACAGGCTGGGTGCCTGAAATTGAACCTTATGTAAAGCACGCAACCGTGTCTGTCGCCCCCTTGAGGGTGGCGGCGGGAATGCAAAACAAGGTGGCGCTTTCCCTGGCTTTGGGTGTACCGGTCGTGGCAACTTCATCAGCCCTTTCCTGGATGCCCCCCAAGGGCAGGGAATATGTAAACATGGCCGAGAGTGAAGAAGGGTTTGCCGGAGCGGTGAGCGAAATTTTACTACGACCCAAAAAGGCGAGGTTTTGGGCCTTGCGCGGCAAGCGGTTTGTTCTAAGCAACTATAAGTGGAATGAGTCGGGCAAGAAGCTGGAACAAGTATTGAAACAAGCAACGAAAAGAGGAAAATTTTGAGTTCTTAATTTTTAGTTTTTAATTAAAAATTTAAAATTCAAAATT
>JAHFCG010000183.1 GCA_023249615.1 candidate division FCPU426 bacterium
ATATTCATGCAACATTTTCCCTGTTGTCCTGATTGGGTTTCGACATTATTTTCTTCCTCGAATAGAAGTTTAGTAACCCTCCAAGACGTTGTTTCCTCCTGATCTTCCCATTCTTTTGTTCAGTCACATCTTCAGCAATGGGACACGGAATGCGATTTCCAAGTCCCTGATGACATCGTTCGTGATTGTAATAATCCACATATTCCCTGAGTGCTTTCCTCAATTGCTTTTCGCTTGTAATCATCATTCGGGAAAGGCATTGCGTCTTTATTGATCGGACGAACCTCTCGGCATGGGCGTTCATATTGGGGCTTTTGGCTGGAAGTTTGAGGGCTTCAATCCCTGATTCATGGAGGAGCCGACTGAAGTGAGCAGTATATTTTGTATCCCTATCATGGAGAAGCATCATTCCCTCTCGCAAGAAGCCTGTTTCTGGGTCTGTTAAGTTTCGCGCCGCTTGCAGCATCCAGTTATCATTAGGGTTGGTGGTAACCCCGGCAATATGGACCTTCCGATCCAAATGGCGGATGAAAAAGAGGATGTAATAGTTAACTAGCCCAAAGGGGGTCAGGACTTCCCAGGATAGAAAGTCCGTAGCGGCCAGGTCGTCCCAATGGATATCCAGAAACTCCTTCCAGGAAAGCTGGTTGCCCCTTTCGGGTGCCGGAGAAATACCGTTTCGTTTGAGGATGTTCTGGATAGTTTCAGGGTTCGTTTCAAATCCCAATAATTTCAGTCTGCCTGCCAGGGTTTGGTAGCCGTCGCTGGGGTTCTCCTGCGCTAGTCGTACCACGAGCTCTTCCAGTTTAGGGTCAACCCTGGGTCTGCCCCTTTTCTTTTGAAGGTGGGTATAATCCCATTTTCGGCGAACCAACTCCCGTCTCCAACGAAGAAGGGTTGAAGGTAAGAAAAGATTAAATGTTTTTTCAAGATAGAGCGGATCTACGGCTGCCGCGGCCCTTGCTAGGGAAGCTTTTTCACCTTCCGTCGGTTTTGGCCGCTTGGCAAGATGGGACATGAGGAATTTGATTTCCTGGATTAAATAACGGATGACGGCCTCTTGGGATGATTGAAAGATTTGTTTTAACGCGGCCAAAGATTTACGGCGGGTCATATAAGGCTCCTTGAATTATGAGATGACGTCTCGTGATTATAAATGGGTGGAATTATTGGCAGTAGCCCATAGAAGCCTTGAATCCTTACCTATCGGTCAACATCGTTGACTTGAAGGAAGCTCATTCCCTTTGTCATCCAAGGGAGAGGGAGGCGAATTGAAAATGGGTTTTGTTATTTTTAAAAAAAGGAAATTGTGTAAGATGATTTCAACAATCTTTGGGAGAGGTGTTAGGTGGAGAAATTTCAAGTTTTCCTCGATGACGAAGCCACGGCTGGTTTTGAAGAGTTAACTGGGCACAAGGCTTACGGCGAACTTGCCAAACGATATTTCAAAGAGCTTTATGATTTTCCACCGTCTGCTTGGGGAGATGTTCACCGAAAAGAAGGGCAAAACTATTTCAAATCGGATAACCATGTTATTTTTGATATTCAAGGAAAGATTTTGTTGGATGGGCAAGGCCATTATATTGGCTTGAAAATCACCCGTTTCAGGCTTCGCAAGAAAGAGTAAAAAAGCATCTAAAAAGCATCTTTTTAACAACATCATGTTATAATAACATCGTGTGAAGGTGTTAATTGATTGGGAGGCTCCTATGGCAAACGTGATTAGCTATCGTCCTGGTATTGGGAAACAAAAGCTGGAAAAGCTTGTTAAAAACAAACTCCATTACAAGAACCTAAACCAGTTTATTGACCATGCCGTTAGCAAGACTTTGAGCGAGGAAATGAGTAGTAGCCCTTTGGCTAAAAAGATTGCCCGTGAGGTCGAAAAAGCGGTTTACAAGTATGTCCCCTTGAAGTTTGTGAAGCCGACCAAGGAAGAGGCCAAAGACATTGAAGAAGCGGTAAGACAAGCGGATAAAAAGGGTAATTGGGTTTCCGCTGAACATTTGATAAAAAAACACAATATTCGTTGAGGGACGATATTAATGCTTATGACGGAGTCGCAAAAAAAGTTTAAGTAGCGGTCTTTGACAATTTAACCAATACCTAACCTCGTTCAAGCTGTGTAAGGCTTTTGCGGGGTTTTGTGTTTTGGGGGTGATCAAACAGTAGCGATGAACCGGTTGATCAGCGTTTCAGGTTCCACCAATACCAGCTATGAATACGACGGGGACGGGAACAGGACAGCAAAGACGGTTAACGGCCGTAGTGTAAAAATATTCATGCAACGTTTTCCTTGTTGCCTTGATTGGGTTTTGGTTCGATTTTCTCCCTCGAATAGAAGTTCAATAGCCCTCCAAGACGTTGTTTTCGCCTGACCTTCCCATTCATTTGTTCAATATTACTCCCTTTGCTTGGGCACGGAATTCGGTTCCCTAGTCCCTGGTGGCATCGTTCGTGATTGTAATATTCCACATATTCTAGGCATGCTTTTCTCAACTGATCCTCGCTTGTAACCATCATTCGGGAAAGACACTGCGTCTTTATTGTGCGTACAAACCTTTCGGCGTGGGCGTTCATATTTGGGCTTCTTGCCGGAAGTTTAAAAGTTTCAACACCAGATTCATGAAGGAGTCGACTGAAATGAGCTGTATATTTGGTATCACGGTCATGAAGAAGTATGGCCCCATTTGTCAAAAATCCTGTTTCGGGATCCGTTCCCCCTTCGCTAAAGCTTTCGGGGACAAGCAAATTTCTCGCCATTTGCAAAATCCAGTTTTCATTGGGATTGGTGGTGATTCCGGCGATATGGACCTTCCGGTCCAAATGACGAATGAAAAAGAGAATGTAATAGGTAACCAGGCCAAAAGGGGTTAGGACTTCCCAAGACAATCCCTGAAAATTCATCAGGGATGAACGCTCCCTTTGAATGCTTCTTGTAATTTTATTGGTCGCAACCAGAAATCTGTCGCGGCCAAGTCATCCCAATGGATATCCAGAAACTCCCTCCAGGAGAGCAGGGCTCCCCGTTCCGGCGCTGGGGAAATACCGTTTCGTTTGAGGATGTTCTGGATAGTTTCAGGGTTCGTTTCAAAACCCAATAATTTCAGTCTTCCTGCCAGGGCGGAGTAACCGTCGTTGGGGTTCTCCTGGGCGAGTCGTACCAGGAGCTCTTCCAGTTGTTGGTTGACCCTGGGACGGCCTCTTTTCTTTTGCAGATGGGAATAATCCCATTTTTGGCGAACCAACTCCCTGTGCCAGCGCATGAGGGTGGTGGGAGAGAACAAATTAAATGTCTTTTCGAGGTAAAGAGGATCTACAGCTTTCGCGGCTCTCGATAAAGCCGCTTTTTCACCTTCGGTTGGTTTGGGACGTTTTGAAAGGTGCTCCAAAAGGAATTTAATCTCCTGAGTTAAATAGCGAATAACGGCATCCTGGGAGGATAGAAAGATTTGCTTTAACACGATCAAAGATTTGCGACGAGTCATATTTAGCTCCTTGAAATTAAAGTTGAAAATAATAGGGGGATATATTGCTAGGTTCCCGGAAAAAGGCCTAATGCTTTGTTTTAGGCCCTAAAAAGGGGGTGGAAATACCCCTGCTTCTCGGATAACTTGGAAATGCGACAACACCTTCTTTCCGGTCAGGCTTGTTTTTCCGGGGAAGACGACATGGGGAAAACGCGATGGGGTTAATTGAACGAGAATTTAAATTAAAAGTTGAAAGGGCCCGGTTTCATCACCTGGCGGCCCTGATTGAAATCAATAAAGCTGTCGCTCCCAAGTGGCACCGTAACAAATTATTGAGGGCTTCCCTAAAGGAAAAACGGGCTTTTATAGCCTTCATGGGCCGGATTCCCGCCGGCTTCCTTGTCTGGACGAAAGACTTCTACAGCCACCATTTTATCGACCTGGTTCTGGTTCACCCCCAAATGAGGCGAAAGGGCGTTGCCCAGGAACTGCTCAAGGCGGTGGAATCCATCTGCCCGGGAAACAAACTTTTTAGTTCGACCAATCGAAACAATATCGCCATGCAAAAGGTTTTTCAGGGTGCGGGGTTCATCAAATCAGGAATAATCACCCACCTGGACAAGGGAAACCCCGAGTTGATTTTTTACAAAAAAGTCCCGCCCCGCATCGCCGCCCCCAAGCCCCGGCCGCGCCCCCGCCCCAAACGTAAACGCGCCCCGCGGAAAAACAGAAGATCCAAAAGAAAATAATTAAACCACGTCCAGCACCAAGACCCCAAGACGCCAAGTAAGGCAATGGATTTTTGGTTTTTGATTAAAATGAAAAGCTTTCTTAAGTTCGGACCTTTAAAACATTCTTGTTTCCTTGGGGTCTTGGTGCTGGATTTGGGTTTTGGGGGGGCTTCTGTTTAAGACTGAGGTTGCTTGGTCGTTGACGCCCGCTTATTCAGCGGGCACTCCTCGCAATGACAGCCATTTTATTTTTGGTTAGGTTTTGTTGACCATCCAAGCCGAGAATTCCCTCAGGAAGGTCCTGAAACCCTCCAAATGTTGCGGGGGAAAACCATAATTCTTTTCCGCGTTTTCAAGGGTTTTATCAAAACATGAAAGCCAAACCTGACGGGCCTGGTCATCGATCTCGAAGGGGAGGTGGCGGGATCTCATCCGAGGGGGTCCATAGGTAATGGCGTATAGAGGGGGACCGCCGAGAAGGGTGACAAAAAACATGGCTGATTTTTTGGAAGCCTCCTCCATGTCGGGCGGAAAAAGGTTTCGAACAGGGGATTTTTCCAGTTCCTTGTAAAAATCCGACATCATTTTGAGGATGTTTT
>JAHFCG010000184.1 GCA_023249615.1 candidate division FCPU426 bacterium
CCCGGCCATGCCACCAAGGTCATTACCGTTTCCAGCAATGATCCGGTGAATCCCAACTTTCAAATGAAACTGGACATGACCGTGGTTCGGGACGTCGATATTCAGCCGGACCGGGTTTATCTTTACGGCGTCAAGTTCAAACAGCCCAAGGACACCTCCGTCAAAATTCTGGGCAAGCCGGGTTCACCCCTGAACATCCTTTCCGCCGAGAGCGCGAACAAGGTGGTGACGGTCACCAGCCTGACCCCCTTCTCAGACGAAAAAGAAAAACGCAGCGGGGCCAATTTGGTGGTCGCCCTGCCGATCACCCAACCCATCGGGTCCTTTACCGATGAAGTGGTGGTTAAAACGGATAATCCCAAAAAACCCGAGGTCCGGATTCAGGTGCTGGGCGAGGTGACGGGACGGGTTCAATTCAACCCCAAAAATTTCACCTTTACCCCCAACCAGGACCAGCCGGTGACCGTTCAGTTCACCGTGGACCCCCCCAAGGGTTTTGAGATCCGGAATGTCCAATCCCTCAAGCATTTGTCCCGTCCTTCCATCAAGAAGACCCGGGGAGCCAATGGTACCGACCAATATTCGCTGATTGTTTCCGTCGTAAAGAATATCCCCAAGGATAGTGACGGGAAGGATCAGATTGTCGTAACGACAAACGATCCGGACCAAACGAAAATTAATTTCGATGTTCAGGCTCAGAAATAGAAATTTTGAATGGTTAATTTTTAATTAAAAACTTAAAACCAAGAAATCAAAATTGATGGTCAAAGGGGTTTATCATGGTAACCAAAGATCTTCCGCAAGCTGATTCGGGGTTGGAGGACATTATCGCAACGAGCACCTCCGTTTGCTCGATTGAGAACGGGGTCCTGGCTTACCGCGGCTACAACATCGACGAACTGGCGGAAAAGGCCACTTTCGGCGAGGTGACCTACCTTCTTTATTACGGAGCCCTTCCGACCAAGGCCCAGTTGGAAAAGCTGGAGAACGATATCGTCGCCGGAAGCAAAATTCCCGAAGCTTCCATGAAAATCATCAGGCAGTTTCCCCTAAATGTTCCCCCCATGGATTGGTTAAGGTCTGCGGTTTCCGTCCTCTCGTTTAATGACCCCGACGCCAAGGACAACGGAAATGACGCCAATTTGCGCAAGGCCATCCGCCTGACCGGTCAAATTCCCTCGCTGGTTTGCGCTTTTGACCGCCTGCGCAACGGCAAGGAGCCCCTGGAACAAAAAGCCGGAAAGACCCAGGCCTGGAACTTCCTTTATATGCTGACAGGGAAGGAGCCCGACGAGGTTTCGGTAAAGACCTTTGATGTTTGTTTGATCCTTCACGCCGACCATGAATTAAACGCTTCCACCTTTTCCGCCCGCGTGACAGCGGCCACCCTGAGCGACATCCATTCGGCGGTGACCTCCGCCATTGGAACCCTGAAGGGCTCCCTGCACGGCGGGGCCAACGAACAGGTCATGATCATGCTTCAAAAGGTCGGGGACGCGAGCAAAATCGAGTCCTGGATCCACGACGCCCTCGTCCGCAAGGAACGCATCATGGGTTTCGGCCACCGGGTTTATAAAAACGGCGACCCCCGCGCCAAGCACCTGATGAGGCTGTCCGAGGCCATGGGAAAACTCAAGGGCGAGACCAAGTGGTATGAGATGTCCCGTGTTATTGATACTGTCGTCCAAAAGGAAAAGAACCTCCTGCCGAACGTGGATTTTTATTCCGCCTCAACCTATCACTACCTGGGAATCCCGACCGATGTCTTCACCCCTGTTTTTGCCTGCAGCCGGATCACCGGCTGGTCGGCCCATGTGTGCGAGCAGCTCGCTCATAACCGCCTGATCCGCCCCAGGGCCGAATACCTCGGCGCCCGCGACCAGCATTACGTTCCCATTGATAAACGCTGAAAAAATTCCCTAGAAGAACTTTTTAAACCTTTGCACATGAGTGATATAAGTCATATGTTATTTGGCATCTGATTTATTTCACGTAACTCCTTCCATTTTCAAATGACGATTTAACGGTGAATTAATGCGAGAAAGTAACTCGTTAAAAATTTTTGTTTCTATCCTTCTGATAACGTTTTTCTTTTTGTCGAGGGAATATCCCAAAAGCAAAAAAGACCATGAAAATGGCCCTTCCCCCATCGTGATAAACACGAGCACCTTTACCTTTACGGTTCAGCCGACAAATACCCCAACTTTTACCAAAGTCCCAATAATTATCATTTTAACGAATATCCCGGTCTCAATAACCCCAACACCGATTTCTTCACTGGCCTCTCCCTTATTTTTGACCTTTACCCCAACACCTTCTTTGCCGTTTGCTTTTACCCCCACCCAACCAGCACTAGAATTCTGATTCTTCCGATACCAGCATTGCCTCCGATAATTTTACCCGCCAATTTAAACCTTTCCAGCACAAGTTCCGATCTTTGCATTTCAAGCGGCGATATCAC
Organism: candidate division FCPU426 bacterium; assembly: GCA_023249615.1. Classification (GTDB taxonomy): domain Bacteria; phylum Oederibacteriota; class Muellerivitia; order Muellerivitales; family Muellerivitaceae; genus PALSA-1180. Next base: position 2,462 of record JAHFCG010000184.1, read on the forward strand.
TGATAATTCGGGAGCGGTAATTGTTACGACGCCACCATCATGGGGTAGTCCTTGCGGGGCTCAATGGGTTTCAAATAATTCCACTGGAACATCCGGTTCATCTTCACAAACGTATACTCGTATATTTTTTATAAACTCTGAATTTGATCGCGCAAACGAGAGTTTTTTTGTTTCTTATGGGGCAGATGATAATTGTGTTGTAAGGGTAAATGGTGAAGTTGTTACGACATGTGATGGCCAAATGGGTGGACTTTGTTTCGATTGTAGTCATACAACAAGGATTCCGAATAGCATTTTACGCTTGGGGGCAAATACATTTTCATTTCAAATAATTGATACCGTCTTTGGATTTACCGGCGGGAGCTATAATTTGTGCGGAGCATTTTCTCTAACGACCTTGCCGACAAATACCCCCACCGTAACCCCACCCAATACCCCCACGCCAACTATAACTTCAACCCCCACCATCACTAAAACCATGACACAGACAAACACTTTTACAAGGACCCCTACACGAACTCAAACAAACACCGCAACATTCACCCCGGTTGTTTCCAGGTGTGGAAATATTATATTTGATCCAGCTACACAATGTTGTTCTGTAAGAAATGCAGGTTATTTTGTGGTTGATAAATTTGTTATTAATAATTTGAGAGATTGTCCTTTACGGTCACCGCGGCCCGGGTACGTCCCTACTTCAAATGGTTGTGGTTCGGAGGGGGGGAATCATTTTCCAAATAATCCTACCATGGGTAATGACAGCACTGGTCCTGGCAATTTTCTGGCTGCTTGTAATAATCATGACATTTGCTATGGAACTTGTAATTCGATTAAATATCAATGTGATAGTAATTTTTTGAGTGAAATGAATCTAGTATGTAATACAGATTTCGCTTTACCTTTGCAAAGAAGGAAGTGTCTTTATTTTGCTCGACTTTATGGATCGGCAGTTGCTTTTGTGGGAGGACAAGCATATGAAGATGGACAAAAGGCGGCTTGCACTTGTTGCCCATAAGACATGTTTTGGGAGGTGGTCGAAAATGAGAAATAAAATTTTGTTTTTAGTTTTTTTGCTATCAGGTTTGATGGGGGGAATCTTATATTCTTATGAAAAAGCAGATGGCTTTACCGAATTCATTTGGGAAAAAAATTTCGGAAATCCAATAATGGATAATTTTTTGGGTTGTATGGCGGTTTCGTCAAAAGATCAGGCTCTTTTTTTGGCAGGGTTTTCTTTGGAGGGGTCAAACCGTCCAGTTGCCTCCGGTACTTTTTGGATTAAAAAGCTTACATTTGACGAAAAAAAGATCGAAGGTGTTTATGACGAAACAATTCCCTCCTCGGTAGGGTTAGTTCCTGTTTATCGCTACGTAGAAGCAATGACGGTTATCGATGATGATGAATTGATCGTTTTGAGTGAGTTCGAGTTAAACAGGCCTGTCCTAATGAGGTTGAAAAAAAGTGGAGGTGTTATTTTTAAAAAAAGAATAAATGACCTTTTGGAAACCGACCTTGATGTTCGCTTTTTCAATGCTTTAAGTACCAAACAAAATAATGTTCTGTTGCTTGGCCATGAATCCGAAAATGCATTGGCGGTTTTGATAAATAAGGATGGTAAGGTTTTATGGAAGCGGAATTGGAATTTTGGGAAAACCAATTTTTTATTAACGGCTGTTCCGACAAATTCTGGTGGCTTTGTTTTGGTCGGGAATTCCGGGTCCTATTCAAAATATGGTTTGGGGTCTTCTTCGGTTTTCCTTTTGCGAGTGGATTCGGAGGGGAACCAACTAAAATTTGCGTCTTTTCCTGGCCGTCGGGGAGATATTTGTGTGGCTGACAATAGGAACTATTTATTGGTTTACGACAAAAGCGAGAATTCTAATCAGAATATTTATTTGAAAAAATTATCCCTTGAATTAAAAAGTGAGAATGAAACTCACCTTGACGATGTTGGTTTAGGGTTTGAAGGGTTCAGGATTTCTCCGATTGGGAAAAATAATTTTATTGTTACGGGAATAAAGGATTTTAAATTGTTGGTGAAGAGAATAGATGTTGATGGAAAAAAAGTATGGAATAATATTTCTGGTAATGAAAATGATCCGGATGGCCGATGGTTTACTCGTTGCGACGGTTTATCCAGCTCTGGCGGTGGTTTTTATTTGGGAACAACTTCGTCGCATTTTGATAGAGATCGTTCCTTGGAGCTTCATATGCCTACGATTATTAAAATTAAAGAAAACGACCAGGGCGAAGCCGAAACGAAGTGAGTTTTAAAAAATACGAATATTTTGGTTAGAATTGGGTGCGGTTTGTAAAGATGGTAGAATTCAATATTT
>JAHFCG010000185.1 GCA_023249615.1 candidate division FCPU426 bacterium
TTGGCTTCCTTTTCACCCAGGTCAGTCAGGGGAACATCCACCCATCCGGTAAATTTATTTTCCAAATTCCACTGGGATTGTCCATGACGGACCAAAACGAGAGTCGGCATTTGAAACCTCGATAAAAAAGGATAATGAGTCGAAAACTTCGCTGAAGAGTTGGAATTTTAACCTTGGAACGCTTTTTTTGAAAGCGGAAAGCCTGTTCCCGGCCTCCTTGATTGACCCTTGGGGCTAATGCATACTGTGGGAACTCAATTTCCTATTTTGAAAAGACGAAAAATGACTGGAAACAGTGAAATTCAATTTATGCGCAGGGCCCTTTTTTTGGCGCGGACCAAGGCCAGGCACACCTCACCCAACCCCAGCGTGGGAGCGGTACTGGTAAAGTCCGGAAGGATCGTGGGGGAGGGGGTCACCCAACCCTTTGGGGGGGCTCACGCGGAGGTCATGGCTCTTAAAAAAGCGGGGGCAAGGGCGAAGGGCGCGACGCTTTTTGTCACCCTGGAGCCCTGTTGTCACCACGGAAAGACTCCTCCCTGCGCAAAGTCGGTCATCCAGGCGGGAGTGAAAAAAGTGATCGCGGCCATGGAGGATCCCTTTCCCCTGGTAAAGGGAAAAGGATTCAGTCTCCTGGAAAAATCCGGGATTTTGGTTAAAAAGGGTTTATTTCAAAAGGAAGCCGAAAAATTAAATCCATTCTTTTTCTACAGCGCCCGCCACGGAAGACCCTGGGTGATTTTAAAATCCGCCATCAGCCGGGATGGGAAAATCGCCCCCCCTCCGGGTAAATCCAAATGGATCACGGGCGCCGCCGCCCGGCGGAAAGTCCATGAAATTAGGGCCCGGGTGGATGCCATTTTAGTTGGAAGTAAAACCGCGAAGGAGGACAATCCTTCCCTAACGGTCAGACTTCCCGGTTTCAGGCGAAACGACGGTTGGCCCTTGCGGGTGCTTTTGGATTCAACCCTTAAGGGGTCCAAAAACCTCAAATTGTTTCGAGGAAAACCAAGCGCGGTCATTTTTACCTCCCTCACCGCCCCCAGGGCCAAGGAAAAGGCCTTGAGAAAATTGGGGATTCAAGTTTTTCGGGTGCCTTTGATTAAAAAAATGTTATCGTTGAAGGCTGTTTTGAAGATTCTCCAATCCCTCCAGGTACGAAGCCTTCTGGTGGAAGGGGGTGGGGAAATTCATTCCTCCTTTTTAGGGGAAAAACTGGTGAACGAGTTGGTTTTGTTTATTTCCCCCAAAATTTTGGGCGGGAAAGCCCTTTCGTGGAAAGGGAAAAACGGGATTGAAAATCTTGAGCATGTGAAGGGTTTAAAAGAGGCGTCGTTTAACCAGGTGGGCGGGGATTTTATGCTGACCGGAAGGTTGTGAGGTCTTTATGTTTACCGGGTTGATACAAGAGGTGGGAATTGTCCGAAAGGCGGAACACCGTGGGGTGGAACTTTGGCTTTCCCTGGAAGCCCCGAAACTTATTCCCCGCCTACGTGTGGGAGACAGTGTTTCGGTTAACGGCTGTTGTTTAACCGTGGTTGATTTGAACGGGCCCCTTGTTTCCTTCCAGGCGGTTTCCGAAACCTTGAATCGAACCGTTCTGGGCCTTTTAAAGGAAGGCTCCCTGGTGAATCTTGAACCGCCACTCACTCTTTCCGAGCCCTTGGGGGGGCATTTTGTCCAAGGGCATGTGGATGGAACAGGGGAGATCATTGAAATGAAAAAGGATGGGCAGGGGGCTCGAATTAAGGTAAGGATTCCAGAGGCTCTTTCCCGGTACGTCATAGAAAAGGGGAGTATCGCGCTGGATGGGATCAGCCTGACCGTGGCATCCATCACTGGGCGCGAAATCGAAATCGCGGTGATTCCTCATACCATGAACCAGACGGCGCTTAAAAACAAAAAAGCCGGGGATTTTTTACAGGTGGAAGTGGATATGCTCGCGAAATATGTTGAAAAGTTGAATTGGGAAATAACCGGAAAGGGGGCAAACCCATGAAAGTTGAAAAAATGGGAGACGGGGAGTTTGAAAAGCCCCAGCCTATCGCCCCTCTTTTTGCCCCGGCTTTAAATGAGCGCATTACCAAGGTTTCCAATGCCGCCCTGAGGAACGAGCTGGGTGTCCTCATTGTGGAGGTCGAGGAAAAGGGAAAAAGGCTCTACGCCTCCAAGGGCCGGAAGGAATTTGAGGAATACAAGGCGGCGGTCAAAAAGTTTATGCAAAAGGTGGTGAGCGGTTCCTTTCGGATGGAGGAAAGCCACGGCAAGAAAAAGGACGGGAAATTCGTGATTTACCTGACCATGCAAAAGGTGGACGAGGCCCTGGAAAACCTGGGGAATATGTTATTGGTGGGACAGCAGGATTCCATGAAGATTCTGGCGGCGCTGGATGAAATCCGCGGCCTGCTCCTGGATACCTATTTATAAAGTCGTATTAACCAACAAGCTTCCAAGACACCAAGAAGGCTTTTTCTTTTTAAAGAGGAAAGGCTTTACTTGGAGTCTTGGAGTCTTGGAGGTGAAAAGGTTAACGGATGGAAACTAAAAAAGTCGAGCAGGCTATCGAGGATATCCGCCAGGGGAAACTGGTCATCGTGGTGGATGACGAGAACCGCGAAAACGAGGGAGACCTCGTGATGGCGGCGGAAAAGGTGACCCCCGAAGCCGTGAATTTCATGGCCAAGGAGGGCCGGGGCCTCGTTTGCGTCCCCATGACCGGCGAGGACCTGGACCGGCTGGATCTTTCCATGATGGTGGCGGATCAACAGGATAATTTCAGGACCGCCTTCGCCGTCTCCGTGGACGCCCGCGATGGAGTCACCACCGGCATTTCAGCCCACGACCGGGCCCGCACCATTCAAATCATGGTTGACCCCAAATCCAAACCCTCCCTACTGGTGAAACCCGGCCATATTTTTCCCCTGCGTTACAGGGCGGGGGGGGTTTTGAGACGGGCGGGCCATACCGAGGCTTCCATTGACCTGGCAAAACTCGCGGGCCTGAAACCCTCGGGCGTTATTTGCGAGATCATGAGTGACGATGGGACCATGGCACGGTTGGATGATTTGAAAATATTCGCGGAAAAACACAAACTCCAAATGATCACCATCGCGGAACTGATTCAATACCGCCGGCAAAAGGAGAATTTAATCCGAAGGGTCCTTGAAATACCCCTGCCCACCGAAACCGGGGATTGGAACGTCATCATTTACAAAGCTGAAACCGAGGACGATGACAGTTTGGCCTTCGTCAAGGGGAAACTGGAAGGCGGACCTATCCTTGTCCGTGTTCATTCGGAATGCCTGACGGGGGATGTTTTCGGGTCGCTCCGGTGCGATTGCGGGGAACAGCTCCACGCGGCGATGAAACAAATCGACAGGGAGAAACGTGGCGTTGTGCTTTACATGAGGCAGGAAGGCCGGGGGATCGGGTTGATGAACAAGCTTCGGGCTTACCAGCTTCAGGATCAGGGAATGGATACGGTCGAGGCCAATGAAAAACTCGGGTTTCCCGCCGACCTTCGGGATTATGGAATCGGGGCGCAAATCCTGGTGGATTTGGGAATCAAGGACATCCGCCTTTTAACGAATAACCCCAAGAAAATTGTGGGCCTGGAGGGTTATGGGTTAAACGTAGTGGAAAGGGTTCCCATTGAATTGCCGCCCAACAAGGTAAACGCTAAATATATGGACACAAAACGTTTGAAGATGGGACATTTTTTGAACAAAAAAATCGAGCAGAATTCAAAATGAGGGGATACAATGGCGCGCGGTTTTCCTATTTAAAAATTTTTAAAGGAAACGGGCACGTCATTTTAACCTTTGTAAAAACCATTCATAAAAGGTGACAAAATGGCCGTCAAAATTTTTGAAGGAAAGCCGGAAGGCGCCCGTTACCGGATTGCCGTGGTGGCCAGCCGTTTCAATGATTTAATCGGGCAACGTTTATTGAAGGGCGCCTTGGAAACCCTCTCTTCCCGGGGAGTGGCCGAAAAAAACATCGAGGTCGCGTGGGTGCCGGGCGCCTGGGAAATACCGGTCGTCGCTCGGAAAATGTTGAAAACCGGAAAGTTTCAGGGGGTTATCGCCCTGGGTGCCGTTATCCGGGGTGAAACCTCCCATCATGAGCACATCGGGACGGAAGTGGCGGCTGGACTGCGCGGAATTACGGAGGAAACAGGCCACCCGGTGGCCTTTGGGGTTTTGACCACGGAGACCGTGGATCAGGCTCTGGCGAGGGCGGGCGAAAAAAGCGACAACAAAGGCGCCGAGGCGGCGCTGCATTTATTGGAAACCCTTTCCGTGTTGGATCAGATCCAATGAAAAAGGAAATTTTTAATTTTGGGTTTTTAATTTTAAATTTTGTAGTTTTCCGCCTTGCGGAAATTCCCGCCATTCAAAATTCAGAATTAAGAATTCCAAATTGGCCCAGGGGGCGTTATGGGGCTTAAAAGAAGGATGAGGGAGTTGGCGCTCCAAATGTTGTTCCAGATGGACATGGGAACGGTTCAGCTTAAGGATTTGGAGGAGAATTTTTTACCCCAGGCGAGCGCTCCCGAAGCGGCCAAGATCATGGCGCTCCGGATGGTCCGCAATACCTGGGACAAACTGGCGGACATCGACAAGCAGTTACGGAACCTGACGGAAAATTGGGATATGGCGCGGATGGCGGCTGTGGACAGGAATATCCTGCGTTTAGCGACCTACGAGATTATTTACGATTCTGAGATTCCCAAGTCGGTGGCCATCAACGAGGCGATT
>JAHFCG010000186.1 GCA_023249615.1 candidate division FCPU426 bacterium
TCAACGACAAGGGGGCGCCCGTAACCTCGCGGGGCTGGTTCTGGGAAGGCCCTTACCAGTTCAAGGAACCCGCCGGCGTTGTGATTACCAACACGGGACTCATCGCGGTAGTGGATGGGTCGACGGGACGAGTTGAGTTTTTTAACAATCGTTTCGACTTTATAGGCCAATGGAGCGCCAGGGATGAGATCCTGACCCCCAATTACACCCCGAAGTTCAGGGGGATCGCCCACGATTCCCACGACCGCCTTTATGTAACGGATACCCAAAATAATTCCATCATCCGCCTCCGCTTGATCAAGAACCCCGATACCCCGACACCCCCGACCAAAACCCCGACACCCCTGGACAACAACCCCTTTAGTGGCAACGGCTTCCCGATAAGATAATCACCCCTCACCCTACCCTCTCCCGCAAGGGGCGAGGGTTTTGTTTGGGCTTTCCCCCCGCTCCTTTTGATTTTCCCGAATTTCCTGTGATAAGCTAAAGCCCAAAGCAAGGGCTGTTCACCACCAAGGACACCAAGTTCACCAAGAAAGCGAAAGACGAAATCTTTGGTTTTGTTTCAACCCAAACATTTAAATCTTTGTCCTTCTTGGTGAACTTGGTGCCCTTGGTGGTAAAAATTCATTTTTTGGATTTTAAATGCACAGCGTCCTCCTGACCGTTTCCAACCTGCGTTCAATTTTCGGCGACCCGAACGCCATCCCGGGCCATCCCCACACGGGCGTTGCTTACCTTTCCTCATTCCTGAAATCCAAAGGCGTCCAAGTCGACCTTTATGACGAGCGCATGGACGGCGCGGATAAACTGCCCGAGCTCCTGAAAAAAAATTATGACCTCATCGGCATCACCGCCTTCAGTTATTCCCTCGGGAACGTTTACGCGCTGGTCGACCGCATCAAATCCCTGACCAAAGCGCCGGTGGTCATGGGAGGTCCCCACGTTTCGGTTTCCAAGTTACAGGTCCTCAAGGACACCCATGTGGACATGTGCGTCAAGAACGAGGGCGAATACACGGTTCTGGAACTCCTCGACGTTTTGAAATCCCCCAAGCCGGATTTTTCCCAGGTGAAGGGCCTCCTCTGGCGGAAGGGTTCGGAGAATATCGAGAACCCCGACCGCGCCTTGATCGCCAACATTGATGATCTTCCCTACCCCGACTATGACTCCTTCGGCATCGAGCGCTTTCCCTGCTATCAGGCCAAGTCCATTCCCTTCATCACCCAGAGGGGCTGTCCCTATAAATGCAACTTCTGCTCCGTGCCCGTTTCCATGGGAAGCGGATTCCGCGCCCGCACCCCCGAAAACACGGTGGCCGAAATGGAACACTGGTACAACAAGGGCTGGCGCCATTTCCAGATCAACGACGACGTTTTTAACCTTCACCCTGAGCGGGTCATCGCCATTTGCAAACTGATCGTGGAAAAGAAATTGGAGGTCACTTGGGAGCTTTACAACGGCATGAGGGTGAACGCCGTGAACGAGGAACTTCTGGATTGGATGAAGAAGGCCGGGTGCCGTCTTATTTCCTACGGTTGTGAGTCGGGCAGCCCGCGCCTGTTGAAAATTATCAAAAAGGGCCTAACGAGGGAAATGGTCACCAAGGCCGTGGCCCTGACCCACCAGGCGGGGATTCCCTGCTCGGTTAATTTCATCGTGGGACACCCCACCGAAACCTACGAGGACGCCTTGGAAAGCCTCAAATTCGCCCGAAGCCTCCCCGCCAGCTTCATTAACTTTTACAACGACACACCCTATCCCGGAACCGAGCTGATGGAGTGGGTGAAGCTGAACGCCACCATCCTTCACCCCAATTACCTGACTGACATGTCCTACAATTCCCGGGAACCCATCTATGTAACGCCGGAATTCCCGAAGGAAGAACGGATGAAAATTCTGGAGCAGGGCCGCAACCTTTATGAGTGGAGCGTCCTTCGGTACCGCCTGGGACATTTGGTGGGAACCTTCGCCTACTACATGAGCCGGATCCCCTTCATCAACAAGTGGGGCCGCAGTTTCGTCACCAATACCCAGCTGGGACACACCATCTTCAGCAAGTTCTCGGAGAAGTTCGGCGGGATGGTGTGGGTAAGGTAACACAGTTCACAGGCCACGTTTCACAGTCAATTGTAAAAAAACCTATTGGCCACAGATACATGGGATAAATGGGATTTCAAAACCATCTTCCCTTAACTCGAGGAAAATTATTTGAACCGAACCACGAAATCCATTTTTGGAATTTTAATCGCAATAATCATTTTACAATTCATCGAAAATTTCCGTTACCAAAGTTTATTAAGCCGGGTAATTTCCAAGGTTTCCAACACGGCGACGCCTAAAACCAAATCAATTCCCCCCATAACCCCAACACCCTCCGTTTTTTCCGAGATTACGAGGCCTTTAGAACCTGAGGTCAACCCCGCCATCGTTCCTCCGCCAGAGGAAAAATACTCCCTTGTTTTTTCCGACAAACTTGGGGAAACCATAAGTCTTTCCCATTACGAATTTTTAACAAAGGGCAAAGGAGCCTTTCATCATGTTTTAAAGGGAAATAATTTAACCCTGGAACCAGCCGAAAGCGGCCTTTGCGGCGAGGTAGTCTTACTGAAAGATTCTTTTCTAACCCCGAATTTTTCCGAATATATCGTTGAAGGCGATGGAAAAATCGACATTCACAACACTCACGCGGATTTCGGAATTCTTTTTCGCGGCACAAAGAGCGGGTCCTATTACACTTTTCTTTGGAATGGTAATCCAGAAAACAATCCCCCTCATTGGCAGGTGGCTAAATTCGACAGAGGACCCTCAAATTTTTCCTACCCGGGGGGAACTTTCGGCGGCGGGCAATCCGTTCCGGTTTATAAACCGGGAGACTGGGTTCATTTCAAGGTGATTTGCAAAGGCGACCACTTCTGGTGCTTTGTCAATTTGTTCGACGGAAAAGGAAATCATTTGGTTTTTGAAATTAAGGACTCCTCTTTTGCGTCGGGGACTGTTGGTTTTCACGCAGATTTTATTCAGCTTCCCAACAAGGCTTATTTTCGCAATTTGAACGTTTCGGTTCCCGCTTTAAGAAATTTAGAATAATCTCACCCTTTGCAGGAGACTTTTCAGCGCGGAACAGGTTCTCTTTCCTCAATTCCCCACCTGTGTTAAACTCCGTGTTCTTCCGCCTTCGCTTTTCAAGCTAGGGCGGACAAGTCGTATCTCCGTGGTAAAGGATTTTTAGGATGATCCGTTCAATCGTCACCGGCGGGGCAGGATTCGTGGGCTCCCACCTCTCCGACTTCCTTATCGCCCGGGGCCACCAGGTCACCTGCCTGGACAACCTCATCACGGGCAAAAAAGAAAACATCGCCCATCTTCTCTCGAACAAAAATTTTAAATTCATCAAGACCGACGTTTCCAGGACTCTGCCCATCCTTCCCAAGGCCCAGTATGTTTTTCACCTGGCTTCCCCTGCCTCCCCCGTCGGATACCAGACCTACTCGATTGAAACCATCCTCACCAACTCCATCGGCACGCAAAGACTTTTGGACTATTGCCGTAAATCCAAAGCCAAGTTCCTCTTCGCCTCCACCTCTGAAGTCTACGGCGACCCCAAGGTCCATCCCCAGAAGGAATCCTACTGGGGCAACGTGAATTCCTTCGGTCCCCGTTCCTGTTACGACGAGAGCAAGCGGCTCGGCGAAGCCCTGGTCTACGAATACATCCACAAGTTCAAGGTCGACGGACGCCTGGTGCGCATCTTCAACACCTACGGCCCCCGCTTGAACGAGGAAGATGGGCGGGTGGTTTCCAACTTCATCACCCAGGCCCTCACGGGGAAAGCCGTGACGATTTACGGAAGCGGGACTCAGACCCGCAGCTTTTGCTATGTTTCGGATTTGGTGGACGGACTTTGGCGGGCCATTTCAAAATCCGCAACCCGAGGAAATGTTTTTAACCTTGGCAACCCCGCCGAAACCACCATCCGTCAGTTCGCGGCCAACGTCCTCAAACTTTGCGCGGGGCCTAACGTTAAAATCGTTCGAAAACCCCTGCCTCAGGATGACCCCATCCGCCGGAAACCCGATATTTCCAAGGCCAAAAAAACATTGGGTTGGTCCCCCCGGGTATCGCTAAATGAGGGTCTAGGCCTTACTATTGATTGGTATCGCGGTAGAATATAATCCTTACCCCAAGAGATTTTTACCACCAAGGGCACCAAGTTCACCAAGAAGGACAAAGATTTAAAAGCTTGGGTTAAAACAAAACCAAAGATTTTCGTCTTTCGCTTTCTTGGTGAACTTGGTGCCCTTGGTGGTGAAATGAATTTTTAAAGAGGTTTTATGAAAACAGCAGTCTTGTACCCCCCTTTCCGCAAAGACGGCGAGCTTCCCCTGTTAACCCAGAACCGCCACCTGAAGTTTTCCAAAACGCTTGAAGTCCGTATCTTCCCGCTCGTTCCCGGCCACCTTGCCACCAATTTGAAACACCTCGGCCACGAAGTCCTTTGGCTCGACGGCATCAACCGCCGGATGTCCGACGAGGAGTTCGACAAGTACCTGACCGAATTCGCCCCCGAAGTGGTATTCCTGGAAACCAAAGCCCCTGTCGTGAAGCGCCACTGGAAATATGTGGACGAACTGAAAACCCGTTTCCCCAAAATGAAAGTCGCCTTGATGGGCGACCATGTCAGCTACTTCCCCGGCGAGTCGATGGAAAATTCCAATGTCGATTTCGTCATGACCGGCGGGGACTAT
>JAHFCG010000187.1 GCA_023249615.1 candidate division FCPU426 bacterium
AAAAATGGAGGAGCAAGGCGGTTTCGTTCCTGAACCATTGCGGGAAACTATTTATCGCGGGGGAACATTACCAGCTGGCGGACCGAAACGAGGGGCTTTACGAATTTATCCGGGAAACCCAGGCGGTCCGGGAAGGTTACGACAACTGCCCGCCCTCACGGCAGGGCAACAGTACGACCAATGGGGATGGTTTTTATCCGGTTCGCCACGGACTGGGGCCCGTTTCCTTTTTTGGGGCTTATGTGGGAGGCATTCCGCTGGGATATTTGAACGGGACCAATTTTGTAAGCACGGGACAGGACTGGCAGGATGGGTCCATCGAAAGATCCGTGGTTTGCGGTTGGAAGGGAAATCAATTGGGGGGGGCGGTTAACACCCCCAACTGCGCCAGGGGAAAACTTTTCATGGTTTGGGACGCCACCATGTGGACCCTGTGGGACAGGGAAGTGACCGAACAGGTCGAGAGGGCTTTTCCCGTTTGGGAGGAGGCTTCCTGGTTTTCGTGGGATCCGGACGCGGGCGAGGACAGGAGCCTGAGTAATGAACTCCAACGGGCTCAATCGACCACCCGGAAATTTTTTCCTTCCGTCGCGAAGTGGCTGGGTAAGGGCCTTGACTGCCCCTGTGAGGGACCGGCCTTAACCGTGCCTATTTCCACCCCAACCCGCGGGACGATCACCATCCCAAAACCTGTTCCGACCCCTACTCCCCATGCCGTTGCTGTCGACCGCCGGCTTCCAGCTGTCGACACCAAGGTCCCCAACGCACCTGAAACCATGGTGTTTTCCGTGCCCCCCGTCAATATCTACATGAGATTCCGGGATGGGGCGGGAGACTACCGGCTCGACATTTATAACGGTCAGGGAAATCATTTGAGGGGTGTCTTTGAAAAGAAGGTGACTGTTGAGAAGGAATCCTGGACCAGTTGGGACGGGTTTGACGAAGGGGGCAGGTTCATGACCTCGGGAACCTATTACGCGGTTTTGAGCAAGGATGGAAAACCGTTGAGGAAAATCGTCCTTTCCTGGATAACGGTAAACAAGCCATAAGGGTTGCGGTAACCGTTGACCGTTAAAATTCCAGGGCCCCTCATGGAATGAAGGGAAAGATAAACCTTTTTCATGGTAAAATACGCCCACCGTTGACCCGGAAACTTTTAAAAACCGTGACATCCTTATTCCTTGAAGGGAAGACCTGATTTGAAGGCAAAAACCGGCTGGGTTGAAAAAACCAAAAATGGCCGAATGATCTCGATGGTCCAGGTTTTATACCGCCGGGTCCAGCCCAAGAAAACCCCCCGAAAAAGCAAAGGCAAGAGGGTCGCCCCCCTCCCGACCAACGAAGACCTTTATTACATGCTCGACAAAAAAATCAATTTCGGCCAACTGGAAATCACCGGGGATAGTGTTTTTTCCAAGGGGGAAATTGTCGAAATTGAGTTTCAAGTCGCCCATTTTGACGCGCGTCTGCGGATGCTGGCCAAAATCCTGAAGGTCAGTTCCTTTTTCGAGTTGAAAAAGGTTTTGTTCCGCGGGGAGTTGAAATTCGCCGCGGTGAACAAGGAAGACTACGATCACATTCTGATCCTGGAAGCCGACAGGCTTAAAAGACTTGGAAATGATCAAAACATTCATTCCGGCCATAAAGGCCACCAGGAAAAAAAGGGAACTCTCAAGCTTTCCTTCAAGCAAAGTTGATTCAAGCCGGGTTTTCCGACCGGCACGATTCCCAATTTTTCCATTTTTAAAATCCTTTTGAAAGAGAAAACCCATATGAAAGATCAACCTGGGAAAAAACCAAATCTGCTTCAAATCGCCACCGAAGCCATGGTTTCCCACGGTCTGGAGCCGGATTTTCCAATGGACGCCCTTAAACAATTGGACGGAATTTCGGAAACAGGCCCCGCGGTTTCCCTGCCTGATCTGACAAAATTATTGTGGTGTTCCATCGATAACGATGATTCGCGGGATCTGGATCAACTAACCGTTGGAGAAAAACTTGGGGAAAACCGGACCAGGATCTGGGTGGCTGTCGCCGACGTTGACTCGCGGGTGAAGCCCCAAACTCCCCTGGACCAGCACGCAAAAAAAAACACCACCTCTGTTTATACCGGAGTCAAAATTTTTCCGATGCTCCCCGAAAAACTTTCCACGGATTTAACCTCCCTGAATGAAAACGAGGTTCGACCGGCCATGGTGATTGAAATGGTCATTGATTCCAAAGGGCAAGTGTTGGAATCTCTTGTTTACCAGGCGCTGGTGCGGAATCGGGCGAAACTGGCCTACAACAGCGTGGGGGCCTGGCTGGAGGGAAAAGGTCCTTTACCCGCTCCCGCCGCCAAGGTGCCGGGCATGGATGACCAGCTAAAGATGCAGGATGAAACAGCCCAGCGGATGAGAAACCTTCGGCACGAACACGGCGCCCTGGAGTTGGAAACCCTTCAACCAAGACCTGTGACCGAGAATGGCGAAGTGGTCGACCTGGTTCATGAAATAAAGAATCGGGCGGGGGAATTGATTGAGGATTTCATGATCGCCGCCAATGGGGCTACCGCCCGGTTTTTAGCTCAGAGCGGGTTTCCCACCATGAGACGCGTGGTTAAGATTCCCAAACGGTGGGATAAAATCGTGGAGGTGGCGGACGGGTTGGGGGAAAAACTTCCCTCTCAACCGGACTCCAAGGCCTTATCCGAATTCCTGAGCCGTCAAAAGGCAAGGGACCCTTTGCGTTTTCCTGACCTTTCCTTGACGGTAATCAAGCTCATGGGTAGGGGGGAATATGTCATGGAAGCCCCGGGAAAAACACCCCTGGGTCATTTTGGGCTGGCGGTCCGCGACTATAACCATTCCACCGCCCCCAACCGCCGTTATCCTGATTTGATCACCCAGCGTTTACTGAAGACGGCCCTGGCCAAACAGGCCCCGGCTTATAGTCCGGGTGAATTATCCTCGCTGGCTTTTCATTGCACCGAACAGGAAGACGCGGCGGATAAGGTCGAGCGTCAGGTGCGAAAATCCGCCAGCGCCCTGTTTCTTTCCGGGCGCATCGGTGAATATTTTGACGCGATCGTCACCGGAGCCTCTGTCAAGGGGACCTGGGTTCGTTTAATCAAGCCAGCCGTGGAAGGCTATTTGGCCCAGGGGGCCAAAGGGCTCGATGTCGGGGACAAGGTCAGGGTAAAACTGATCATGGTTAATGTGGAAAAGGGTTTTATCGACTTTGCCCACGTGCCCCGTTAAACCATTTGGCCCTCCTGTCCTGCCTTATTTGTCAAACCGCCCTTGAAACCTTTCAAACCAAGGGTGATGGCCGGATTTATCACTCCTGCCCCGACTGCCAATGGATATTTTTAGATAAACAATTTCATCCCTCCGAGGAAAGACAAAAGCAAAGATATCTTCAGCATGAAAATTCGGCGGGGAATGCCGGATACGTCGCGATGTTTGAGGGCTTTATCAGGACTTGCGTGGAACCTTTCGCGCCCAAGGGAGGCGCCCTGCTGGATTTTGGCTGCGGGCCCGAACCGGTGTTGGCCGGCCTGCTTCAAAAACGCGGATTTTCGGTGGATACCTTTGATCTCCTCTTCGCCCCGGACGAATCCTACAGGAACAAATACTACGATTTGATCATTCTCACCGAGGTCCTGGAACACCTTTTCAACCCATGGGAAACGCTGAAAACCCTCGGGGAAAATTTAAAACCCGGTGGAGGGTTCGCGGTTATGACCCTGTTTCATCCGAATGATCGGGAGCGGTTTTCCAAATGGTGGTATCGGAAGGATTCGACACATGTTTCTTTTTACACCCTTAAAACCCTTTCCCTTATCGCGGAAAATTTGGGAATTCCACTGGGGTTTTCGGATGACAACCGGGTGGTGGTCTTAAAAAAGGAAATACCTGGGTTTTAAACGAATGGGTTGTGCCGTGCCACCCGACCTTGAAGGCTGGTGTTCCCGATTCCCACGTACAATTCGCCTTCGTTATGGGTTATTTCCCATTGGTTGTCCCTGTCCAGGACCGATCCAAGGGTGACCAGGAATTTTGTATCAATCGAAAATAAACCGATATCCCCGAATCTGTGAACCTCGGCTTCCTTTAATTCCCTCGCCAGCATTTGAATGTCCTTATGGGTATAGATCCGAACCTCCCTGGCGGATTTGGAGGCTTTGTGAATTCGTTTGGCGGTCGGATTTCCAATGTCAATCCAGAGATCCACATTCCCCGTTAAACCCATTACCCGAATGGCCGGATCATCCGGTGTGCTGATGCCGCCGGAAAATTCCAGCCCTTCCTGAAAATTCAGGCAAAAGGCAAGGATTCGTATAACGAAAAAGGGGAGTGATTCGGAAGGGTGCCTCGCCGCGCGGAATTCCAGGGTCCGGTAAAGGTTCCTGTCCACGTCGGAAAGTTCGATTTGAAAACGGTATAGGGTGGAGGTTTGCGCCATCAGCTCATTTTAGGGGAACGGCCGGGGAAGAAGGAAATTTTATGATTATTTTAAATTAAATTATTCGCTCCGTCGGGTAAACCCACCTGACTGAGTTTGGATTTTAGCAGGAAATAATTTTGTTCGTCGGCGCTGGAGGAACCCGCCGCCAGTTTCTTTTCGTTATTCATCGCGATTTCGGCCTGCTCCAGCATGCCGGTGATGACGGCCAGCTTGTGTTTAAGTTCCTCCAAACGCTGTTGGGCCGCAATGGCCGATTGGGAAACCACGGGTTTGGAAAGTTTTTCC
>JAHFCG010000188.1 GCA_023249615.1 candidate division FCPU426 bacterium
CGAAGGCGTTCACCAGGGTTCGCCTGGCTTCCTCCCGCCCGATTCCCCGGGATTGAAAATAAAAAAGGGCTTCCTCGTCCAGCTGGCCAGTGGCGGAACCATGGGAGCATTTCACGTCGTCGGCGTAAATCTGAAGCTGGGGTTTGGAGTAAACCCTGGACTCCTTGGAAAGCTGGAGGTTTTTGTTCGTCTGGCGCGCGTCGGTCTTTTGGGCGTTTTCCCGAACCAGGATTTTGCCGTCAAAAATACCAACCGCCTCCCCGTCCAGGACGCCCTTGAAGATTTCCTCGCTTTTGCATTGGGGCGACGGGTGGTCGATAAAGGTGCGGGTATCGGAATGTTGTTTTCCCTTGGCCAAATAAAGACCTTCCAGCAAACATTCGGTTCTTTTTTCAGAGAGGGATGTTTCCACCTCGTTCCGGCCCAGTGCCCCGCCCAGGGAAAAGGTTCGGGAAACGAGGCGGCTTCCCTCTTTTTGGTCGCAGGCCAAGGCGCCGACATGAAAAGCCAGGGGGCTTTCCTGCTGGACCTTGGTATGGTCGAGTGAGGCGTTTGCCCCCAAGGCGATTTTGGTCACGGCGTTCGTGAAGTAGGGTTGCAAATTATTTCCCCAGTAATGCTCCACGATGGAGGCCTGGGACCCTTCGTCCATCAAAATGAGGTTCCGGAGGTGCGATTGGGTCGGGTGTCCCGAATTGGTGGACAGGTAAACCACGTGAAGGGGTTTTTCCAGCCGTTTGCCCTTGGGAACATGAAGAAAAAGACCGTCCGTGAAGTAGGCGTAGTTTAAGGCCGCGAAGGGCCGGTTCTCGAAGGGGAGGATATGGGCGAAGTAGCGCTTCAGCGACCCATTGGCCAGGTTCTCAATGAGGCTTTGGGGCTTCACGTCTTCCTGTAAAGGGTTAAGTTGGGAGAGGTCCTTCGCGAAATGGCCGTTCACGAAAACCATCAGGTGAGCCTTTTCCAAATCGAAACCCAGGGACTTGAGTTCCGCCTTGACGGCCGCCTTCGTGTGGCGCTCACCCGTCAGGTCAAAGGGCATTTTGAAAAGCGGGTTAAGGTCGGTGTATTTCCAGAACTCGTCCTTCGACGTGGGAAAACCCGTTTCCCCGAAATGAGCCAGGGCCTTCTCGCGGGTTTCCCTCAGCCAAAAGGGATCCTTGGCCAAAGCGGCTTTTTCCCAATCCGGGAATGCCTCAAGATAGGATTTTTTTACCTGAACCGCGTCCATCTCACTTACCTCTCAAAATTTAAATAATTTTCGCGGGATAGCCCCGCACTCAATTTGTGTTAATAAAATGTGGGGCATGTTAGACCTTCGCTTCCTTCTTTTGATTGCCCGTAATCCACTCGTAACCCTTGGCTTCCAGTTCCAGGGCCAGTTCCTTGCCGCCGGTCTTCACGATCCGCCCGCCTGCCAGAACATGAACCTTGTCCGGCACGATGTAATCCAGCAGACGCTGGTAATGCGTGACCAAAAGAAAAGCCCGGTCCTTGTTGCGGAGCAGGTTCACGCCGTCGGCAACCACTTTAAGAGCGTCGATATCCAAGCCCGAATCGGTCTCATCCAGGATGGCCAGTTTGGGTTCCAGAACCGCCATTTGAAGGATCTCATTCTTTTTCTTTTCTCCGCCGGAAAATCCCTCGTTCACCGCCCTCTGCAACATGCTCTCGTCCATCTTGAGGGGTTTTAGTTTGGCCTTCACCAGTTCCAGAAAATCCATCGCGTCGAGTTCTTCCTGGCCGCGGGATTTGAGAATCGAATTCAGGGCCGCCTTGAGGAAGTAGGTATTGTTCACGCCGGGAATCTCGACCGGGTATTGGAAAGCCAAAAAGATGCCCGCCCTGGCGCGGTTTTCAGGGGAAAGCGCGAGAAGATCTTTGCCTTCAAACAGGACTTCCCCGCCCGTGATTTCATAGCCTTCGCGCCCCGCCAACACATGCGCCAGGGTGCTTTTGCCCGAGCCGTTGGGGCCCATAATGGCGTGCACCTCGCCGGCGTTAATGGTCAAGTCCACACCGTTCAGGATGACTTTATCCTCGACTTTGGCTTTGAGGCCTTTAATAACTAACATAGTTTTCCTTTTCACTTTTATAGGGGCACCCTCCCATAGGTGCCCGGGCGGCCACCGGGGGCCGCCCCTACAACATCATTAATCTGTCATCCAGAGCGTAGCGAAGGATCTAGGTTTCAAAACCTAGATTCTTCGGCAAAAATCGCCTCAGAATGACTTCCTTTAAACCTTACCCCACGCTTCCTTCCAAACTCACATTGAGCAGCTTTTGCGCTTCCACCGCGAATTCCATGGGAAGCTTCCGGAACACCTCTTTGCAAAAGCCGTTGACGATCAGGCTTACCGCGTCCTCGGTGGAAAGCCCCCTCTGACGGCAGTAATAAATCTGGTCCTCGCCGATTTTGGAGGTCGAGGCCTCATGCCCCACCTTGGAACTATTGTTCTTGACCTCAATATAAGGAATCGTGTGGGCCCCGCATTTGTCGCCCATCAGGAGGGAGTCGCACTGGGTGTAATTCCGCGCGTTCTCGGCGGCGGGCTGGATGCGGACCATACCCCGGTAGGTGTTTTGGCCCTTCCCCGCTGAAATGCCCTTGGAAATGATGGTGCTTTTGGTGTTCTTGCCCACATGGATCATTTTGGTTCCTGTGTCGGCCTGCTGCATGTTGTTGGCAACCGCCACGGAATAAAACTCGCCCACGGAATTGTCGCCCTGCAAAATACAGCTGGGATATTTCCAGGTGATGGCCGACCCCGTCTCAACCTGCGTCCAGGAAATTTTCGAATTCACTCCCCGGCAGGCGCCCCGTTTGGTCACGAAGTTGTAAACCCCGCCCTTGCCGTCCTTGTCGCCCGGGTACCAGTTCTGGACCGTGGAATATTTGATCTCCGCGTTGTCGAGGGCGATGAGTTCCACCACGGCCGCGTGCAATTGGTTTTCGTCCCTCATGGGGGCGGTGCAGCCCTCCAGGTAGCTGACATAGGAACCGGCGTCGGCAATGAGGAGCGTGCGCTCAAACTGCCCCGTCTTGGCGGCGTTGATGCGGAAGTAGGTGGAAAGTTCCATCGGGCACCGGACGCCCTTTGGGATGTAGCAGAAGGAACCATCGGTAAAGACGGCGCTGTTCAGGGCCGCGAAGAAATTGTCGTTGTAGGGCACCACCGTTCCGAGATATTTTTCCACCAGGTCGGGATGTTCCTGGACCGCCTCCGAGAAGGAGCAAAAAATGATTCCGAGTTCGCCAAGCTTGGCCTTGAAGGTGGTTCCCACGGAAACGCTGTCCACGACCGCGTCCACCGCTACGCCGGCCAGTACTTCCCTTTCCTGAAGGGGAACGCCAAGCTTGTCGAACATCTTGAGGATCTCCGGGTCCACCTCGTTCAGGCTCTTGGGCCCCTGTTTGGGAGCGGAGTAATAAATGATGTCCTGGTAGTTGATCTTGGGGTAATGAACGTTGGGCCATGTGGGTTCCACCATCTTGGTCCAGTGGCGGAAGCATTTCAGCCGCCACTCCAGGAGAAACGGCGGTTCTTTTTTCTTTTTGGAAATAAACCGGATGATGTCCTCGTTGAGTCCCGGCGGGGCCTCATCCGCCTCGAAATCGGTCACAAACCCGTATTTGTATTCTTCCTGGGTGACCTTTTCGACTGGTTGTTCCTGAACCTTGGGTTTCACTTTAGGCCTTTTCCACGTTTTGAAGTTTTCGGTTTGGTTCCTCAAGGGGAATCAAACGATCGGTGAATTTAGGATTCAACATTTTGTCCATCTCGGTTTCAGTCATGACCAGGTCCGAAAGCCTGCACTTTTTCAGGTAGGTGGTCATCGCGTTGGAAAGGCCGGTCCAAAGGGAACGGATGGAACAATCCATGGAATGGATGCAGACACTGTGGTCCCCGGAGGGGGTGGTGCAATATTCGTCCTGGTCGAAGAACTTCCCGCCCAGGGCTTCGATGACCTCATTCACATTAATTTCCTGGGGAGCGCGGGAAAGGCGGTAGCCCCCGCTTTGGCCGCGGATGCTTTGAATGAGTCCCGACTTGCGCAGAACACTCATGATTTTCGCCACATAGGCCGAGGTCAGGTTTTCCTTTTGGGCCAATTCCACGATGGTCGTCATGCTCTTCTCGCCCTTTCGGGCCATTTGAAGCATGCACCGCAATCCGTATTCTTCCGTTGATGAGAATTTCATGAATTAAAGCCTCCGGAAAACGTCGTCTGATTCAAAAATAAGACATATCAAGGGTCCTAATAGTTGACAAGAAAGTCAAGTATAGGCAGAAGTCCAATGGAATCAAGGATTTTTAGGGGTTTTTAAAGAAGTTATTGGGAAAAAGGCCAAAAATGCCAATGTTGTGAAGTATAAGCTAAAAATCCACGGAACCATTCGATCGCATTTAGCTTCACCAAATCAAACACAAATCGAAGCAAAAAAAGGGTCTGGGTTTTAAAAGCCAGGGCCACCGCCAACAGAACGGCGATGAGAATCGCCCAAATCGCTTTGGTTGTGCCCTCGTTATACATTCGCGACCTTAAACCTTTTTTAATTTCACGATAATCTCATCAACCATTCTATCGGAATCGGAATTTATGTCGATGACTATCGCCTCTTCCGGCTCTTCCAAATCCCCAAATTGACTCTCCAGCATTTCGGTTTTCATAAAATGATCTTGGCGATTTTCCAGCCTTTGACGGATAAACGCCATATTACCCTT
>JAHFCG010000189.1 GCA_023249615.1 candidate division FCPU426 bacterium
ATTGCCCGTAATAATAAAATGAATGCCTTTTATTCCACCCCCTGCAGGTGTCTGCCCACGGCCAACAAAACCTTGGATATCACCATTTCTTTCAGTTTAAATATTTTTCATTACATCGCGAAGCTCCAAAATTTTATTTGGAAATTTTTTATCCTTTTCTTCAACAGCGTCGTCACACCAACCTTGCAGCTTTCCGTCTTTTTGATACTTAACAAACAATAAATACTTTCCCCCAATCTCCAACCACATACGAGCACTGTCATTGTCTTCATAAACTTCGATCAATTTCTTTTCAGGACCTCGGAATTTTTTATCGACCCTTAAAGTGAAGTATTTCCCAACAATGAAATTCTCCCCGCCTTCCCTTTCGGTAACATCTCTTTCCGAAATAACCTTTCCAACAAACGAAACATCACACCTGCTAAATTTTGTCCTAATTCTCGGTTCGGGATTTGAACAGATGGCCAAGGAAATATTTGCTTGAATGACGGATAAAGCTAAAAAAAATAGATACTTTTTTAACAACTCTACTCCTCCATCTTTTTTTCCCACTCCATCAAAAAATTGAGAGCCTCAAGAGGGGTAAAGTTATTCAAATCCAGATGCTTCAACTTTTCAAGAACGGGCTACCGTTTAATTTGAAATTAACTTTTGGTTCCGCCTAATTCTTGAGGTTAACCCAAACTTCCAGAAGTTTCTGTCCCAAAGCCTTTTCAAAATCCCGAAGCCAATTTTCAACATAAGTAAGGTCTAAATCCGGATTTTTACGGAGGACCACCCTGATGTCCTCAAGATCTCTCGGCCTGCCCGCGATGACTTTATGAATGATGAGATCCTCCGGCGAGGCGAAACAAATTTCCTTGTTCTCGAGAACGATCCGCCGGACACGACCCATGGCCTGGCGTTCATAGGGCGAAAAGGAGAAAACAATATCAACCCGGATGCCGCTCGCGGGATCCTGACAAGGCAGGACCATGGTCTTTTGGACAAATTCGGTTGTGTTGGGCGTAAGGACCTTTAAACCCATCGTTTCAACAAGGCGGAGTAAATCCGGAAGGCGCTCCACCCCGACCCCTAGGGTCACGTCAATATCTTTCGTAAACCGGGGTTCCCCATAAATCAGGACAGCTTGGCCGCCAATTATCATGTAGGGAATTTTTTGGTTCTCGAAACCCTCAGACAGCTTGGCGAGAAGGGGTTGGAACATTGATGGCCTTGGCATAAAGGATGTCCATTTCCAGCCCCTCCATAGGGTCCGAAAGGGGGAACAAGCCCAATTGCCGGGCTTCTTCGTACATGGCATCCATCACGCGGAAATTTTGTTTCACATTGATGGGTTCTTGGCGCTGGAACTCTTCCTCCCAGCGATTCCAATATTGGATGTCTTTAATCATGCCCCTATTTTAACACACTCATCGTGACGGAAATCAGCCATTATCAATCTTTTTCTTCCACTCCATCAACAAGTTCAGGGCTTCAAGGGGGGTGAAATTATTTAAATCCAAATCCTTCAATTCTTCCAAAACAGGGTGGGTACCGCCTTTGCCGAAGAAGGAAAGCTGGGAAGTCGGGTCAACGGGTTCGGGAGTTTCAATGTCAGGAATAGCCCCCGTCTTACTCACCTTCCCCAAAAGAGAGTTCCCTGTTTCCAGGCTGGCTAGAATCTTCTTAGCCCTTTCAACAACCGCCTTGGGAACACCCGCTAAACGAGCAACCTGAATGCCGTAGCTCTTGTCGGTTCCACCTTCCACGATCTTGCGAAGGAAAAGAATTTGCTCGTTCCATTCCCTTACCGCGATATTAAAGTTTTTCACATTGGGGAAGGTTCCGGCCAAACGGGTAAGTTCGTGATAGTGAGTGGCAAAAAGAGTGCGTGCCTTTAACTTTTGGGCCAGGAATTCCACAACCGCCCAAGCAATGGAAACCCCGTCAAAGGTCGAGGTTCCACGCCCCACTTCGTCCAAGATAAGCAGGCTCTTGCTGGTGGCGTGGTTCAGGATGTTCGCTGTCTCCACCATTTCCACCATGAAGGTACTTTGGCCCTGCGTCAGGGCGTCAGAAGCACCCACCCGGGAAAAGATACGGTCCACAATACCGGCTTTCATTTCCTTGGCTGGGACATAGAACCCAACCTGGGCCATCAGGGATAAAAGCGCCACCTGCCGAATATAGGTACTCTTACCAGCCATGTTGGGGCCGGTTAGAACAATGATTTCCGTATCGTTGGTTCCAAGGTGGGTGTCATTCGGGACAAATTGGTCGGAGGATAAAATTCGGTCCAGAACCGGATGGCGGCCATCCACAATCGTCAGTTCGCCGGAATCATCCACCTCAGGGCGAACATGGCGTCCCCGGTCAGCTACGGTCGCCATACAGGAAAAGGTATCCAGTTCGGCGATGATGCGGGCCACCCTTTGAAGCCGGGAAAGTTCCTTGCCCACCTGAACCCGAACTTCATCGAAAAGTTCATACTCGAGTCGGTCGGCCTTGTCCTGGGCTCCCAGAATCTTGCCTTCCATCTCCTTCAGCTCCGGCGTGATGAACCTCTCGGCGTTCACAAGGGTTTGCTTGCGGTGGTAATCGTTGGGCACCTTGTCCAGATTGGCTTTGGAGATTTCGATGTAATAGCCGAAGACCGAGGTGTAGCGAACCTTAAGGGAACCAATCCCAGTGCGTTTCTTTTCTTTCTCCTCCAGCTGGGCGATCCAGTTCTTGCCTTCGAGCGAACCCACCTTCAACTGGTCCAGTTCCTTGTGGTACCCGTGCTTGATGAGCCCGCCCTCTTTGAGCGCCAGGGGCGGCTCGTCATGGATGGCCTTGTCCAGAAGCTGGTGGATTTCCTTCAGGTTGTCCCAAACTTCCACCTTTTCCTTGAGCCATTGGCATTTGAAACCAGCAAGCAGGTGATGAATCTTGGGAAGAAGACCCAGGGTTGTTCTGAGGGCCACCATATCCCTGGCGTTGGCAGTGCCGCAACCGATACGGCCGGCCAAACGCTCAAGGTCCGAAACCTCACGAAAAAAGTCCCGAAGGGACTCCCTTTCTTCCTTTCGGGCCAGGAGTTCCTCAACGGCGTCCTGACGGCGTTTGATTTGCGAAACGGAGGTCAGGGGTGTCACCAGCCATTGGCGCAGAAGCCGTCCGCCCATGGAAGTCACCGTCTCATCCAAGACCGAAAGAAGGGTTCCCTCTTTGCCGCCGTCCCTCATGGACTTCACGATCTCCAGATTGCGCTGGGTGGTGGCGTCCAGAACCATCCCCTCGCCTACTTGAAATGTGGAAAGAGTGACCAGATGGGACAAAACGCTGTGGGTGGTTTCTTTCAGGTACTGAATAATCGCACCAGCGGCCCGGACAGCCTGGTCCTGACCCGAAAGGCCGAACCCTTCCAAGGATTTCACCTGGAAATGTTCCTGCAGGGTGTCCTTGCCTTCCTCAGTGGAAAACTTCCAGTCTTCCAGGTGGGATTGCTTTGCGCCGTTCATGGACTTCAAAAGGATTCCCCATTCCTGAGCTGCCGGATGGGTTTGGGGTAGAAGTATTTCGGAAGGGTTGAACTTGGATATTTCGTTGGCGGCCACGGAATAACGTTCCGGTCCGGTCAGTTCACAGGTTTTGAACTCGCCCGTGGTCACGTCCACCACCGCCAGCCCCAGGCTTTGCGGGGAGGAGACAAGCGAAACCAGGTAGTTGTTGGACTTGTCATCCAGCATTGAAGCGGAAAGAACGGTTCCCGGGGTAATAACCCGCGCTATCTCGCGCTTGACGAGCCCCTTGGCCTGGGCCGGGTCTTCCATTTGCTCGCAGATGGCGATGGAAAAACCCGCCTTGACCAGCTTGGAAATGTAGTTTTCGGAGGCGTGGTACGGGATGCCGGCCATGGGGACCTTCTGGTTGTTGCCCCCCGCACGGGCGGTAAGAGTGAGGTGGAGCACCCTGGCCGCGGTCTTGGCGTCATCGAAGAACATCTCGTAGAAATCACCCAAACGGAAAAAGAGGATCTCCTCTTTATGGATCCTCTTCATTTCCAGGTACTGCTTCATCATGGGCGTCAGTTCATCCATTGCTTCAACCCTTTTGAACCACAGAGTACACAGAGGTCACCGAGTAAACCTTAAGGCTAATTCCTTGTTTTTTCACGGCAATAGCTGTGAACATCAAATCAAGTTAACCCTTTTGCGGCACAGTGTTATACAGAGTTCACCGAGTAAATCATAAAGCAACCCGTTTAATCCCTTTTTTCATCGAAACAACATTGAAGTTCAATAGTAACCCAATCCGCTGGCCGGTCAATTTCAGATAGGTCAAAATTTGAGCCTCATGTATGGGTAATAATTTTTCAACCGCTTTCAATTCGACAACCACTCTTTTTTCCACCAAAAGATCAATTCGGAACCCAATTTCCAACTGAACCTCACGATACAAAACCGGCACCGGAACTTGTCGTTCAACCTTCAAGCCCCTCGATTGAAGCTCATATGTCAAACAAGCCTCGTAAACACTCTCCAACAATCCAGGACCTAAAGCGGTATGCACCGCCATAGCCGATCCAATGATTTGCCCTGTGATTTTATTGATTTCCTCAGGGATAGGGATGTTTTCTTTACTCATGTTTTAAACTCTGTGTACCCTGTGACCTCTGTGGTAAAAAAACTTTAATCCTCAACAACGATGGCTTTTTCCTTCGTCTTTCTCGT
>JAHFCG010000066.1 GCA_023249615.1 candidate division FCPU426 bacterium
GTGCCGGGCGATGTCTTCGCCCTCCTTTTCAGCGCCACGGGTTGGAAATACCTTGCCGTGATCATTCCCATGGGACTTTTTAACGTCATCGGTTCCCTGCAGAACCTTGAAAGCGCCGAGGCCGCGGGTGATCGTTACCCGACCAAACCGTCCCTTTTGACCAACGGCTTCGCCACACTGTTCGCCTGCTTTTTGGGCAGCGCCTTCCCCACCACCATTTACATCGGCCACCCCGGCTGGAAAGCCATGGGTGCCAGGCACGGGTATTCCATTTTGAACGGGGTTTTGATTACGCTTCTTTGCTTAACCGGCGGGGTGAGTGTGTTTTTGAGAATAGTGCCCAGGGAGTGTATTTTCGGAATCTTGCTTTGGATCGCCATCATCATCACGGCCCAGGCTTTCATGGAAATCCCGAAGGAGCATTCCCTGGCGGTGGCCTTCGGGCTCATTCCCGCCTTTTCGGCGTTTGTTTTTTACATCATCGACACGGTCCTGCGGGTCTTCAGCGCCCCGCTTACGGTTGAACTCGCGAACAAGATGACCGACCAAAATCTTTTTATCAGGGGAATTATCAACCTGAATCAGGGGTCGCTTTTGATTTCGATGATTTTCGCCGCCGTCATGGTTTTTATTATTGAGAGGAAATTCCAGAAAGCCGCCGAGTGGATCTTCGCGGCTTCCGCTTTTTCATTTATCGGATTGATTCACGCCTACCGCCTGACCGACACCGGCATTCAAAACGGTTTCGGTTCCACCTGGTCGCCCAAGTTCGGGTTGATGTACGCCCTGGTGGGTTTTATTCTTCTTCTGCTTCACTACCGCCAGAAATCGGATACCAAACCTTCCCGCCGTAAAAAGAAAAAAGACAAAAATTTGGACTTTTCCCAGCCCCCGACGAGCAAAGTGGGTTATCTCTAATACGAATTTCACCGCAGAGACGCAGAGTCGCAAAGGAAGGCTTTTAGTGAACTCAAAACCAAAAACATTTTTAAAACAATTAACTTCTCTGCGTCTTTGCGTCTTTGCGGTAAAAAATGTTTCGAGTAATGATTTTTGTTCAGGTTCAAAATGTCTTCCGTCAGCAATTTAAGTTTCCGCCGTTACCCCTGGGTTTATTTATTCACCTTTCTCATTTCCAACTCCATCATTTCCTTTTCCCATCTTCCGTTGGGGCCGAAAATCCACCTCGCCCTTCTGGGAGTGGCATTGCCTCTTTACATCGCTTTTCGAACCGCTTCATCCCTCAAACGTTCTGAAAAACCAGGCTACCTGCTGGATTTCAAACTATCCATCCCACCTTGGCTTTGGGTTTTATCCTTGTTATCCCTGGTTTTCCTGCGTTTCTACAAACTGGAAACCCTCTTCCGCTGGCCGACTTTGGATGAAGGCTGGAACGGGACCTTGGCCATTGAGCTTTCCAAACACTGGACTTGGAAATTTTTCTACACCTTCGGTGATGCTCCCCCGCTTCCGGTTTGGTGCGCGGCTCTTCTTTTCAAACTCGGCGCATCCCCCGCCATTGCCCTTTGGCTCCCCTCGGCGGTTGTTTCCCTTTTAACCGTCATCACGGGGTACTTTGCCGCCAAACAATTCACCTCCAAGTCATTTTCCCTAGTTTGCGGGGGGTTACTGGCCTTCAGCTACTGGCCTCTTTTCATCGGGCGCTTTTGCCATCAGGGGATTTGGCTTCCCCTTTGGATCTGTCTTTTTGTTTTTCTTTTAGGTAAGTATGAAAACGCGGGCGGGAACAAGAAATTTTGGGCCGTTGGTCTGGGGCTGGGCCTCGGGTTTGGCTCCTTTACCTTCACGCCTTGGCTGGCGGTCGCCGCCATTCTTTTTTTCTGGGTCCTTTGGAAATGGCTTATTCACTCAAAAAAAGACTCAACCAATGTTCCCTACTTTATTGGAGCCTTTCTTTTAAGCCTTATTCCCTTCCTTCAGGCCGTGGTTCGTGAAGGGTACGGTCATCACATCCAATCCCTGTCACCCTGGGGAGGGTGGTTCAAGGAATTCCAGTTTTTTACCAATCTCTTCAAGTATTTCGCGGTGATGGTTTGGGATTCCTACGAGCAAACCCCCGCTTACACTCCTGTCTGGGGTGGTTTTCTAAATCCCCTCTTGGGAGCCTTTTTCTTTTCAGGAATTATCGAAATGTTTAGGTTCCGCCGGACCGGTCTTGTTCAGTGGGTTGCCGCGGCATTCTTCTTATTCCTATTGCCGGGAGCCTTGTCGCCCAACCTGGAAACCTTTCGGGTAGCCCAGGTTCTTCCTTTACTTCTTTTTATAACCGCATTAGGAATTCATTCATTTCTTCAAATTTTGCCATCCAAAAGACAACTAACAGTTCTCCTCCTATTGTTGGGAGTAACGGCGGCGTTTGACTTTAATCTTCTTGCCGCACCATACCGGAACCCCGATGCCCACCCTGAAAATTTTGGGCGTCCGTTGAAGTCAATGGAAAAATATCGAACCTATAAAATTTTGAACGATTATCAAAAAAATCACGATTCTGGATACATTATGACCAATTTCGACAATAATGCTTTTAATGATCCCACTCTTTTATTAATGACCCGAAACTTTAACTTTAACAATGATCCCAGAAATAAAGCTCTTAAAAAAAGTGGGCTAGGTCAAATAATCAGTTGGATCGCCATTTTTGTGGACATTCATTATCAAACTTTTCTTGAATCGCGGTTACCTAATGCCGAATGGTTTTCTGTCTCGAAAAAAATTCCAGGGGAAGGAACCCGGAGTATGTTAGGAATTATTCCAAAAGAAGGAAAAGACAATGGGAAATGGTTTCAAGCTCATGCAAGGTTCCAACAAGCGGACATTCAACGTTTTTCTCAAAATGACGGGAACATGGAAGCGATTATCAAAACCTTGGGAACTGCCTATCCTCTGGTGAAGGGTGACTCTTTTCTTGAATCCGTTTATTGGGACAAGCGGGCTGCTTATGAATACGAAGATCTTAATTTCGACCAGCAGCTTTTTTCCTATCAGATGGCGGTGACCCGTGGTTATCCGACCGCGGATCTTTATTTTAAATTGGGTGAGTTGTATCGGGTTAAGGGAAGGTTCAATGAGGCCCGTGACGCTTACCTTAAAGCCACCCAGGCTCCCCTGGATCTGACCCAGGCCCGCGCCATGCTGGAATGGTTAAAGGGGCAACCTAAACGGTAGGGGCAGGAAAACTGTAAACCCTGAAGAACCATTTTTCCGCTTCAATTGACTATTTTCCTATCGGCAAAAACCCAAGTTTTCGTAGGGGCGAGGCATGCCTCGCCCCTACCTGGATTGGTTTCTTGAGGAGTTTTTCAAAGGTTGCAGCCTAAAATTCTTGGCCCCGGAATAAAACAGGGTTATGATTTCCCCACTTTCCACTATGAGGTTTTGTTTGATGAAATATTTATTTCCGGTCCTTCTTTTCGGTTTGATCGCCCTGCCTGTCCTGGGTGAACCAGCCAAAACCACAAAAAAAACCGAACCTGTTTCCCTGAAAGATATGGTCTTCAAGTGGACCAAGTCAAGCAACGCCGACGGATTGAACCTCTACTGGTCCAAAGTGGACGGCAGTCAAGTGATCGCGTTCCGCGGCGAGGGAATCGTCGACGCGCCCATCGAAAAAGTGGCCTCCATCATTATTGACACCACCCGGGGAACAGAATGGATCGACAGTTTGGTCAAGTCCGACGTGGTGAGAAATATTTCCACAACGGAATTCATTGAATACGACCATGTGGGAATCGCCTTTCCCTTTGATACCTTGATGTCGGACCGGGACTTTGTGTCGAGGGTTAACCTGGAGGCTGATCCCAAAAGCAAAAGAATCGCGGTGGATTACACCCCTGCCGTGGACGACCTGGCGCCGACCCTAAAAAAATATGTCCGTGGATGGATGACCTGTGAGTTTAAACTGGTTCCGATGAGCCTGGAGGGGGAAACCTACGTGGAAGCGGAAATCCATTGCGATCCCAAGGGAAGCGTGGCGCCATGGGTTGTCAATTTTTTCCAGCAGGGATGGCCCCAAACAACCTTTGAAAGGTTAAGGAAACAGGCGAAAAAAACGGATATCCAGATTCTTCCGGTGGTCCAGCATTTGCTTGAAAAACCCGCCATCAAACTCGTTAAAAGCACCAAAAATCCATAATCTTTTTCACCACCAAGACTCCAAGACACCAAGAAAACCAAAGAGATAGTTTTTAAAATATTAGCTTCCCTTGGAGGCTTGGTGGTGAAAACCATTTTGATTAGGTCTTTGGAATTACGCTGATTTGCCCGTTTTCCTCCAGCACCGCATACCGAACCTGATGGACATCCCCCACACCGCTTCGCCTAAGCGCCGCCTGAAGATCTTCCAGGGTAATTCGTTCGTGCTTTAAATTTTCCGTCAATATTTTTCCGTTATGCACCAACAAAGCCGGCTGACCTTCCAACAAACGCCGTGCCGGCTTGAACCGGTAGGAAACCTCGACCACGATCCAGTTGAGAATCAGGATGGTCGCGGCGCCGATCATGCCCCCGCCCACCGAATTATCATTGCCGATCATGGAGTTCTGGACCGCGTTGGAAATGATTAACAGCACCACCAGGTCAAAAGGGGTTAATTGCCCCACCTGTCTTTTCCCCGCGAAGCGGAAAGCCAGAAGAATAAAAAGATAAACCACACCGGACCGGAGGATTTTTTCCCAAACCGAAATGTCCGGCAGCCATAAATGTTCCATTTTTTCCGTTCCTTCCGGTTTTACCGGAGTCTTTTAATCTTGTCCAATTTCCACATCCCCTTCTCAAAAACCAGGGTTTCTTCCCCATCAAGGGATTGGCCGTCGCTGGTAAAAATAAAAAATTTGATGTCGCAATTTTTTTCGTCGGTGTGGCGCTCGATGATTTTCACGCCCTTGACGGCTCCATCGTTCAACCGCCCCGCCCAAATTTTTTGAAGCGTCATTTCCTGGTTGGTTTTAACAAAATTTAATATATCATCCGTGAAAAATTCAGCGGTTTCGTCGTATTTACCCGCCAGGGCCAATTGGTAGGCCTTTTCAAAACAGGACGCCGGACCCATGTTGGAATGTGAATCCAGGCATCCCGTTGCCCAGGGCAAGGTGAGGAACAAAACCCAAAAAAATTTACGCATCGTTGACCTCCTGTCATCAAATTAAAAAACCCATCGGCTTTATTCTACGGCGTCCCTGACCTTTCCCGTCACATCCTTTTTAACCCAAAAGCGGCTGATGAGCCAAAAAACCAAACCGACCAATAATCCCCCCAAATGGGAGGAATAGGAAACCTCGGACATTCCGGCCTTTTGAAAAGAAGCGCCAAAAACCTGAAGAAGAACCCAAAGCATTAAGGCGGCCCAGGAGGGAATCCGGATAAGCCTGGGGAGCATCAGGCCGTAGGTTGTAAAAAAGAACACCAGTTTCTTGCGGGGAAACGTGAAACCATAAAAAAGGAGTACCCCGGCGATTCCCCCGCTGGCTCCAACGTTGGGAATATCCGATTGGGGGTCAAAACAAAGTGTTAGGGCGTTCCCCCCTATTGTGGAAAAAAGGAGCAGTGCCAAAAACAAAAATGTCCCGGTTTTATTCTCGACGATCCTGCCAAAAAGCATGAGGAAATACATGTTGCTCAAAAGGTGGGCCCATCCCCCGTGAATCAGGAAACTGGAAATAAAGGTCATCCCGCTGTCTCGGTCGAATTCACGGGGAATAAAACCGTAATAATCAGCGGAACGGAAAATGGTGAAAAAATAAGCGCTTGTCCCCAGGGTAGCCAGAGTGACCAAAACTGTTCCCCACGGAAACCTGGATAACTCATCCTCGCGGTCCAGGACCGGCACCCCGATGATGGCCAGAACCTTTTGCCAGAGGGGAAGGTGGCTGGCGTCAAACTGATTTTCACTTCTGGCCCTTTCCCCGATCAATTCCACCTCGTGAAGGGCGGCTATTTTGGCGGCTTCAGGCGGAAGTTTGGAGTTTTCCTTTTCCTCAGTTTTCTCGGCCGGCGGCGGCTGAACCGGCATGGCCGCCCTCGCCTTGGGGCTCAACCAGCCGATGCCGCAATTTTTACAAAGGATAAAGGGCAAAGGAGTTTCCAAGGCCTCCATCAGGATGATATTCATGGGTTTTCGGCACATGGGGCAGGCCGCCCCTTTTCCCTCCCCGGCGGTTTGAGCCTTTTGCCAGAGATGGTTCAGGAATGATGTTTCAATGGTGCGGCGGAGCACCGAAAAACTGATCAGCCAGTTACCGCAGCTTTCACAGGACCAAAAAAAACCATAGTCAGTCTGATTTTTGGTTAAATTTTGGCCGCAAAGGGGGCACTGGTACATGAATGACCTTTTAAATAGGGGTCAAAAAATTATTTTTCCGTCAAAATTTCACGGATTTTCTCGTCATCCAAAATTAAATACATTTCATGCCGGTGAAACCCGGGGCCGTAATGATTCTGGGTGATACGGTAGGTTTTAAAGCCCCATTTCATAAAGAACTCGACGCTTCGCTGGCTGGTATCCATCCGAATGAGTTTCATTTTGGGGATTTGGGCCAAAGTCGCAAGACGGTTGGTGAGAAGAAATTTTCCCAGCCCCTTGCCATGCCATTCCTTATCGACCATGCCCCAGCAGAGGCTGGCGGCGCCTCCGTCGAGGCCCACCACGTACCCCCCGCAGGCAATGACCGCGCCTTCGGCGGTTTCCACCACCAGGTATCCGTCCGCGTGGTTATCCAGGTACTTGTCGAAAATGTCCCGTTCGTTGGCCATGAAAAACTGGGGGGTATTGCTGGTAAAAATACTGAGGCAGGCTTCCTTGTCGGCGGGGCGGTAGGCTCGGTGCTTCCAGGTCTTCTCGCTTGAAGGCATTCAAACCTCCGGAAAATCTTGGCCGCAAATCAACGCGAATTTTAGCGGTTTAAAATGAGATGCCTCAAAGAATTTCAAATTTATTTTCTTAACAGCGCCCATTTGCGCATATTTGCGGCGAGGTATTAGCCAATGTACGCGTCGGCCTCAATTTCCACCACCATATCAGGATCAATCAATTTACTGACTTCCACCATGGTCGTGGCGGGGCGGATTTCCTTGAAGAACTCGCCGTGGGCCTTGCCGTATTTTTCCCATTCGGCGATTTTGGTAACGAATAAACGGGTACGAACGACATCTTTCAGTCCCGCGCCCGCCTTTTGAAGGGCAGCCTCAATATTTTTCAGGGTTTGAATGGTTTGGGCCGTGGGGTCCCCGGCTCCAACCACTTTTCCATCCGAACCAGTAGCGGTGGTTCCGGAAACGTGAATGTAATTTCCCACTTTCACCGCGCGGGAATAACCAATCAAAGGCTCCCATTTGGACCCGGTGCTGATGTTCTGACGTTGAGACATGGTCAACTCCTTAGGAAGGGTAAAGGATAAAAGGTCAAAGGTGGAAAAGTAAGTCTTTTTACCCTCCGGACTTTTCACCCTTTTGCCAAAATGGAACTATCCTCCGCTTCCCACCTTGCGGGGAGCGCTGATCTGTTTGGAACTGTTTTGCGAGGTGTTGGGCCTGGCCGGTCCGCCTTTTTCGTGGCCATGGTGAACAGGGGGATGCCCGTGGTGGTCATGATCATGATCATGGTCATGGTCGTGATCCTCCGCCTTAACCTTGGCGGCCGCCTCGGCGTTTATTTTTGAGAGTTCTTGGCTCTTGGCCTTTTCGTCCGCTTCAAGGTGGCATTTCTTGTACTTCTTGCCGGATCCACAGAGGCAATCATCGTTACGACCCGTCTTCAACCTGGACTGCCAATCGTTGTCTGCCATAAATCCTCCTCAAAATAATCTATTTAACCGCCAAGACGCCAAGCCCGCCAAGAAAGGGTAAAAAAAACTTTTTTGTTTTCGACGAGAATTATAACCGTTTCACAGCTTTGTGGTTCAAAACATTTTAAAGGATTTTTTATCCGGGTGGTTCTTGGCGAACTCGTCTGCCCTCAGCCAAAGGCTGACGGGTGGCGCGATGCAAGCCTGCCCCAAAGGGGCGCATCGTGGCGGTAAATCTTTACTTTTTAGATCCGGCCTTGACCTTGCTCTCTTTCGCCTTTTTGGCTTCGGCGGCGGACCATTCCTCGTATTCCGCGAAGGAGCCCTTGAAATCGACAAAGGTTCCATCCGATTTCAGCTCCAAAATACGGTTGGCCACCTTGCCAATGAGATCCTGGTCATGACTTGAGAAAATGACCGTACCAGAGTATTCCGCAAGGGAGGTGCTTAAGGACTCGATGGATTCCAGGTCCATGTGGTTGGTCGGCTCGTCCATCAATAATACATTGGCGCCTTCCAGCATCAGGCGGGACAACACCATCCTTTGGCATTCCCCTCCCGAAAGGACCTTCACGCTCTTGTCCTGTTCCTCACCGGTGAAAAGCATTCGGCCCAACATTCCTCTTATAACCTGTCCCTCTTCCAGGGGCGCGAACTGGCGAAGCCACTGAAGGGCGGTCATATCCGTTGTTAGTTCTTCCTTAACATCCTGGGGCATACTGCTCAAGCGGACGGTGCTTCCCCAGGCCACGGACCCCTCCTCGGGCTTGACTCCCCATTGCGACAGGTCATAACCCTCGGCGTGATAGGACCCCACCAGGCATTTGATCAGGGTGGTTTTTCCGATTCCGTTGGGCCCGATGATGGCCATCTTGTCCCCGTTGCCGACGATAAAACTGATCTTGGTCAGGACTTTCAATTTGCCGTATGCCTTGCTGATGCTTTTCACGTTGAGAATGTCCTTGCCCGCCCCTTGTTTTTCCTTGAAGAAAAGACGGGGATACTGGCGCGAGGATTGAATAATGGTTTCCAGCTCGATTTTCTCAAGCAGCCGGGCCCGGCTGGTGGCCTGGGCGCTTTTACTGGCGTTGGCCGAGAATCTCGCGACGAAAGCCTTCAGCTCCGCGATTTGCTTTTCCTTGCGGGCGTTTTCCGTCATTTTGGTATCGAGGGTTTGCTTGGAGGCCATCATGAAAAAATCGTAATTGCCGGAATAAACGGTGACCTTTTCCCGGTCCACGTCGGCGATATGGGTGCAGATATGGTTCAGGAAATGGCGGTCATGGCTGATGACGATGATGGTTCCCTCGTAGCCGTTCAGGTACTCCTCAAGCCAGTCAATGGTGCGGATGTCGAGGTTGTTGGTGGGCTCATCGAGAAGCAAAACGTCCGGTTTGGCGTAAAGGACCTGGGCCAACAAAACCCGCACCTTCCACCCGCCGGTCAACTGTTTCATTTTCATATCATGCTTTTCGGTCTCAATCCCCAGGCCTTCCAGCAATTCCCCGGCCGCCGCCGCGATGGTGTAGCCGTCCATGTCGCCGAACTGGGCCTCAAGTTCCGCCGCCCTTAACCCCTCATCGTGGGTCATGTCATGCTTGGCGTAAAGCGCGTCTTTTTCCTGCTGGATCTTCCAGAGATCCTCACGGCCCATCAACACCGTGTCCAGAACGGAATATTCGTCGTAGGCGTACTGATCCTGCTTGAGCATGGCGACCTTGACGCCCTTGTCCACCGCTATTTCACCCTCGTCGGGCTTGATTTGTCCCGCGAGAATTTTCATGAAGGTGGATTTGCCCGCGCCGTTCGCGCCGATCAAGCCATAGCAATAGCCGGGATTGAACTTGACGGTGACATGGTCAAAGAGGGTTTTTTTGCCGAAGCGAAGGGTGATGTCTTTTGCCGAAATCATTTGGTGCTTTTTGCCTTTTTTGGTTTAGCTGTCGGCTGTGAACTGTGAACCGTCGACTGCCGTTAAGGGCGCAATTGTCCGATGATTCAAAGGGAGAGTCAAGGAGGATAACGCTGGAGGCTTTAGGCGGTACTGCGCTGGATTTCAGCCAGGGACTTTTGTTTCAGGTAGGGTTCATAATAACGGGTGTAAAAGTGTTCTTTATAATCCCTGAGGTTCTCAATGGCCCCCAGCGAGCGGTACACCTTGATAAAAAGCCAGGCATAGTCCCATTGATAAGGTAAAAACCCGGCCCTCACCCCGTTGGGGTAAAGGTGGTGGTTGTTATGCCACTCGCCGGTCACCAGCCCCGGCCATAATTGGTTGATGGAAAGATCCGCGCGGTTAAAGTCGATCCCCTCCTTGCGCTTGTCCTTGCCCCCGCCGTGACCGTCGAAATTAAAGGTCCGGACGCCGACCGCCCAAACACCCGACCAGGCGAAGATGGCGACCGCCAGCGGCATTCCGCCGATGAGGTAGCAGGCCCCGAACCAAAAAGCCCAATTCAGCGCGAATTGAAAAAAGGTCCGGACGGGGTGCGCGATGGTGCCCCAGGTTTGATATTGCTCGTAACTGTTCAAACCCATGCCGGTATGACTGACCAAGGCGGCGGTTTTGTGGTAATCGGCCCTTGAGAAATTTTTCGCGATGGATTGGTGGTTGACGTCGGCGAGGAAGCAATAAAGCCATCCGCCGTAGACGTTATAGGGATCTCCGGGTTTTTCCGAGATGTAATGGTGCACGTGGTGGGAAACCACGTAGGTTTCCTCCGGAATGGTCTTGACCACGAGGTTGCGGAGGATAAAAAGCCAGAAACGGTTTTTAAAAGTGAAGGCGTGGTGGGTGGAAAAGCGGTGAAGATAAACCGTGCCGTGGGTGCCCATGATGACCATGCTGTAAATGAACCCGGCCAGGAAAAGCGGCCAGGAAAAGTAGCGGAAGAAAAACAGGAAGAAAAAAGGGGCGAAGAAAAGAACCACCAGCCAGCCGAACAAGGGGAGCCAGTTTTTCCGGGTTTGAAAAATATTAATGCGGGAAAAAAATTCCCTGAAAATTTCGCTTTTGGTTGGGACGTATAATTTTTGGTTTCGAAGATACCCATAGGATGGGGGATCCAAAACCTGGTCTAGGAAAGCCATTTTTTGCCTTTGCGACTTGCAACACCAACGAAACCAGCCAAGGGGTCACTTGTCTTTCAATAATTTAGGGCTTGATTATAGCTTTTTTAAGAGGCCGGGCGGTGTTAAATCCGCAAAACCCCTTTTATCGCTTGGTTGGGGGGTGTTTTTCACGAATATCCCCCAGGTGATTGGTCCATTCTTCCAGGCGGCCTTCATCCTCGGCTTTGAGGTAATGCTTATACCTGAATTTGGCGGAATCGTATTTCATTACTTGATGGGTCTTCGCCATTTCCACGTGGCCGTGGGAATTGGTGACGACCGAACCCTCAAACGCCGTCACGCGCACTTCGTCCTTTTTCTTGTAAACCTCAAATATTTTTCCATGACCCCGGCAAAGAATTTTTCCGGCGAGCACCTCAAAACTTGGGTTGGCGGCCTTGTCCATTTGGATCAGCACCCGCCCTTTGTTGAGATGAATTTTGCACTGGACTCCTTTTCCCTCGGACCATTGGAGGCGGGTGATGTGAACCTTGGTATTTTGGGAAATATGAAGGTAGGCCTTTCCTTTTAACCGCAAAACAACCTCGCTTTTTGTTTCGGTGGTAATGGAATCCTCGTCGTTCACTTTCTGGCCTTTGTGAAGCCTTGAGGTTTCGTCCGTTTCATCCCGGTAAATGTCAGCCCTTCCCCGGACATCCACCACCTGGTATTGAAGATCTCCTTCCTGCGCCAACGCGGATCCTGGAAGGACAGGATTTATATATAGCGCCGTAAAAAACAATAAATACAAAGGTTTTCGGTTAAACGGGTTCATGGGGTTCCTTGAAATTGGAGGGCGTATTATAAAACGAAGAACCCGGAAGAGGGCAATTAAACGTTTTTGGTTTTCCCAGGTCGCGAAATCAGGTGGAATTTGGTTGTTGCCGGAGGGAAACCAAATAAATGCGCCGGAGGTATTTCTTTCCGAAAAGAAAAAAGTTAAGGTGGAAAATATTAAATTTAAGGAGAAAGTAATGTCCGAACCGACGATAGCCGCGAAATTTCCCGCCAAGGTGGAATTGGAAGCCGGAAAGAATTACGCCTGGTGCGCCTGCGGGCTATCCCAGAAACAGCCCTTTTGCGACGGCTCCCACAAAACCACTGATATGAAGCCTTTGGTTTTCAAGGCGGAAGAGAAGAAGACCGCCTTCCTTTGCCAGTGCAAGCACACGAAGACGCCGCCTTTTTGCGACGGAACCCACAAAACTCTTTAAATGCAGGCACAAGGGAAGGTTTTTTTCATTCAGACCAATCTTGAACCTTGGCCCTTTGAAATTAAAACCTTATTTCCTCGTACCCACAAAACCCATTTTAAAATGAATAGAACTTTTTCCCGCAAAACATGACATCGATCATAATGGCCCGGTCAAATTTTGTGTATTTTTAACCTAAGAACCTCTCCCGCCTGGCCTTAACGACCGACTTCTCCAACATAATCATTTTTACCCGTTTCCGGAAAACCATTAAAGGTCCAGGATGAGTTTCCAATTACGGTTTTTAAAATCAAATCCGATCGGCGAATGGCTCAATACCACCGCGGTCATTTTGGAAAAAATGATTCCCCATGAGGGGTGGCGCTCCCCCCCGCCGACTTCCGTGGAGAAAATAGGGGTTCTCAAAAAAACCCTGGCATTCGGCCTCCTTTCGTTCGTTTCAGCCCGGAGTCTTTGCGGAAGTGATCCCATTTGCGACAGTTGCTGCGCTCCGGCGGCGGAAAATAAAAACCCTTTTCGGTTGGACTATCTCCGTTTTGGCGAAACCCGCCAATACCTGGTGGAACAAACCCTGAATCTTAAGGAAATGTCCCACCGGCTCACCCAATCCTTAATCCTGAAATTGCCGGAAGCCGTTGATTTTTCCGATAAAATTCAGGGGATACTATCGAATTCCCTCGCCTCCCACCTTTTTGAGAATATTCATTGCCATCAGGTGCCGATTTGCCAGAATTCCGGGCTTTTAAATTTGAGGAAAATTCTTGAACCAACAAAGGAGGGGTCGAATTTTCAAAGTCTGGACCTTTTCTTTAAAAACCAACATCAAAATTGGGAAAAGAAAGTCTCCCGCACATTGCTGACGATCGCCAGAAAATACAGCCTCGTGTCAAATAAAAAAAAGAAAGGGGATTAAATCCGGTCCTTCCACCAACTAAAAACCGGGGGGAGTTAATTCGATTTCATCCACGCATCAAGGGTCTTTGCGTTGCCCAAACTATCCGCCCAAGACATGACGGGCGATTCACGAAGTCCCTTTTGGATACAACGCCCCGCCTCATCAGCCTCAACCGCGTATAAACCTCTGTCGCTTTTGATCCAAATGTTCTTCGGTTTCGTGTTCCAGTTTTTTTGGAAAATGATTTTGGATTTCCCCGCGTTCCAGCTGGCAAACCACGGCCTCTCGATAGTAAGAGTTCCCTTGGAACCGCAGACCCGCGCGGCCCCTTCCCTATCGGCACGGCTGGCGCAGGCTATTTCCGCCTGGATTTCTCCCGGGAACTTCAGGAGTGCCGTTGCCCACTCGTCCACGCCCGACTTTCCCCGATGGGTCAATCCCTTTATTTGAATCGGGTCCATAAATAATTTCTTTTGGTTTGCCCCAGCCACAAGCCTTGAAAAGGAAGCGGGATAACAGCCGATATCGAGAATCGCGCCCCCGCCAAGCTTCTTATTAAACAGTCGATGATTGCCGTCGAAGGGTACGTTGAAGCAGAAAGAGGCCTGGATCAGCCTGACCTCGCCGATCATTCCACTTCGGATAAGTTGAACCACTTTCGCGGTCTGGGGATGACAGCGGTACATAAAGGCTTCCATAAAGAACACTTTGTATTTCCGGGCCGCATCGATCATCCGTTTTGCTTCGGAGGCTGTCATTCCCAAAGGCTTTTCGCAGAGGATGTGTTTCCCCGCTTTAGCGGCCTTCACGGCCCATTCCAAATGCATCGGGTGAGGAGTTGCGATATAAACCGCGTCTACCGCCGGGTCTTTAAGGAGAGCTTCATAACTTCCGTGAACCTTGGGAATCCGGAATTTCTTCGCGAACATTTGGGCGGAGTTTAACGATCTGCTCCCCACCGCAGTGAGAGTCCCTGTTTTTGAACCCCGAACTCCCAACGAGAAAGTTCCCGCAATTTTGCCTGTTGAAAGTATTCCCCATCTTATTTTCATATTTCATCCTTATTTAATTGTGACGATTGGTGGCTTTCCAAGCAGAGCCGCCGTAGGAAATGAACAAATTTGGATTTTCGGGGTTCACCAATAAAATTACCGGATCTCCTTTTTCAGCATTTGATAATCCGCCATGTTCTCCGATTTTTTTCGAGAAAGATTCCCCATCATATTGATAGTTTATTTTGAACGTCGGAACCCGCCGCCATACCCAACCGAATGAATAACTAAAAACTATTTCTTCGATTTTCCCAGTAATCTTTTTCCAATTTTGGATAGACTTTTTTTCTTTTAATGAAAAATATGAAAAAATAAAAAATGAAACGAAAATAAAAAAAACAAATACAAGGTTATCATTAATTAAATTATTTTTGTGGGTTATTTCAGAAATTATTAAACTAACGGCTACGGTTGAAATAATGGAAACAAAAACAAAAAGTAGCGGAAGAAGGAATAAAAAAGCTACCTTTATTCGAACCCTCCTTGGAACGGTTTCACCAAGCTCCACCTCCCACCTATTTATGTTTTTCAAATAAGAATCTTTCAAAATTGCACCTTCTCCTGGATTCAAACCGGTGAGCAACTTTTAAAT
>JAHFCG010000005.1 GCA_023249615.1 candidate division FCPU426 bacterium
GTTTGCTCCTGACAATACGAATCCATGCCGAGACGGATGCTAAAACCGTCCAATTTTTGGAACAATTAAACCGATACTACTATTGCCTGAAACGTGAAGGGTTAAAGACCTGCAACTTTGATATTTCCCTTACCCTCTCCAAAAGCTTTAGAAATCAAATAAAGCCCCAACACAGGGAAAAAAGTGGTTCGCGGCCTTGGATCATTTGAAATATTCCGTTTCTTTTCCGGCGGATGGGACAAAACACATCACCTTAATGCTCCCTGCCTACACCGGGAATTCAAAAATGGATGCCGATGTCAAGACCGCCGGTGAAAAGTTAAGGGATATGGTGAAAGACACCTTGGACGTCTGGTCGGAATTCATGGTCAAAACCCTGCATGACCAGGAAAATTACTCGGGCGATTGCAAAGTTCAAAACACCGCGAATGGGTTTAGGGTTTCAATTTCGGATAAGAAGGGGTCTGGCGTCGAAATTTATGACCGTCAGGCGAAATTATTAAGTTCTTCGGGGACGCTGAAAGGAATTGAATTTTCCAGTCAGAGTATTTATACGAGTACTCCCAAAGGGTTTTTATTAAAACAGGAAAAAACGAGTTTTGGAGAAATGACGGAAAGCTCAACGTTTGAATATGTGGAGGTTGAGGGATTTTTAATGCCAAAAAAAATTCTGGTTGTTGTGCAGGTGCCGGGACTTTTGAACAAAGGAACAGCGATAACCTTGAATTGTTACAATTACGTGATCAATCAATAGGTTCGGAAAATTATTTTGGAAAAGGAGCCACTGTGAAAAATAAAATTCATAAATTTTCAAGGAAAGGGTTAGTTTTTATTTTTGCCATCCTTTTCACGACTTTGTCCGCTTTTGGACAAAGTCGTGAAAAGGGGTTTTTGCCCCAGGGTTGGGTCATTGTGCCGCATGGGGCGATCCGTGACCCGAATGGCCTGGTTCCCCCGGAATTGCTGGACATGGCGAAGGAATCGGACGTGAAATTGATCGCCTACGATCCCAGGGCCTATCAAAAAAACCAAACCGCCTCGTTTTATTTACAAGCACTCCATTTTGACGCAATGGCGGCGGATTCCCCGGAAGAATTCCTGAAGGGTAGAGGGGAGTGTTTTGAAAAGGCGATTAATGAGGCGAAAGGAACAGTCCTCGAGAGGAAGCTGATAACCGCCTACGGCAGGGAATTCCTGAGAATCTACGGGTATTTTCCCCCAGGCAAAAAAAAATTCATTGATGTTTTCCTGGTCTTTATTTTTATCCACGGTCAATACCTGGATCAATTGTCCTACACCGCGTCACAGGAATACTTCACTGCAAACTCCACCACCTTTCAGGGATGCGCCGCGAAAATGCTGTCTGAAAAGTAAAACCGTCCACGATGGTTAGGCATCAAGCCTTCAATAAGGAGTTGCTGTGACAATCCCTAATGTGCCCCCCAGCCGGATGGAATTAACCGAAAAACACTTTATTCTGTTGTTCCACACCACCCACGAAACCATGCACGCCGAATCCATTCTCAAAGAACACCGGATGAGGTTTAAACTAATCCCCAGGCCCAGGGACATTCAGGATGATTGCGGGCTGGGGCTGGTGATTGTGAAGGAAGACCGCCCCAAGGCGGAAGGGTTTCTGAAACCCGAGGATGTTTACATCAAGGCGGCGTTTCATATCGAAAAGGACGGGACATGGACAAGGGAAAATTATCCACCAGCGCCAATCTCCTACGAGTCTCAACCCTCGGAATCACCTTCGTCCTCTGCACCTTCGCGGGACTAGGATTGGGCCTGCTTCTCAATAAATACCTTCCCCTGGGGGATTGGGTCATAATCGTTGGGTTGTTTTTCGGGATCATTGCCGGCTATGTAACGGTATTTGAGGATTTAAAGGCTCTCAGCCGGGGCCAGCAAAAGCCTCCCTCTCCATGACACCAACCGGC
Organism: candidate division FCPU426 bacterium; assembly: GCA_023249615.1. Classification (GTDB taxonomy): domain Bacteria; phylum Oederibacteriota; class Muellerivitia; order Muellerivitales; family Muellerivitaceae; genus PALSA-1180. The sequence goes on from JAHFCG010000005.1 coordinate 1,944, forward strand.
TTATATAAAGGGAAAAAATCGCCACCGCCTGTCGGGGAAACCAACTGGATCAAGTGGGTTCCCTTTTGGACTATTGCCGGGGGCATTGCCGCGTCCTTTACGGCTTTTCAACTTCACCAGAGGGATTTGGGCATCGGTCTTGGGTGGGGAAGCGTCTTTGTCTCAATAAATTTTTTCAGCCTAAAAATTTTAACGGAAAAGGTTTTAAGCCGGACGCCTGACGATGCCAAAAAATATTTTTGGTTTTGGAACAGCGTTCGATGGGCGGTTTTGGCCTTTGTCTGTTGGTTATTCCTGGGAGTTTCCCCTCTTTGCCTTGCCGGAGCCGGCATCAGTTACTTTTGGTTTCTGCTTGTTTTCGGTTGGGTGGGTTGGCGTTCCTCCTCTCAAATCACTAATCAAAAACAACCATAAAAATTTTGGGGAAGGGTTGACCATTAGTTGGGAAGTTATTAAACTACGCCTCGTTTTCAACGTTTTTCGTTAAACTCTTCCTTTCAACGCCCTTTCTTCGAAATAACAACACCCTATTTTTCTTAATTAAGGATGGTTTTTCCATGGAGTCGGCTGAGAATCCTTTATTTATTCCTTTTGGGTTCTTTGGGCTCGAAAACGCCATTAATCCCCTAACGATGTCCTGGGTTATTACCCTTCTTTTGTTCACCCTTCTTTTTTTATCCAGCCGAAACATGAAAGCCGTCCCAAGCGGACTGCAAAACTTTTTTGAAATGATCGTGGAATTCGTCCAAACCCTGGCCGAGCCCCTGGTGGGCAAGCACGCGGTTTTCTTTTTTCCCCTCTTTTTTTGGATTTTTACCTTCATCCTTTTTTCCAACCTGACGGGACTCATCCCCTGTCTGGCCTGCCCGACTAGCCGGGTGGACATGAACCTGGGCATGGCCCTCGTGGTTTTTCTTTCCACCCACTTTTGGGGAATCAGGGAAAAAGGCATTTTAAAATACCTGGCCCATTTCCTTCCGCCTCCCATTCAGGTTGATCCCAACTCGGGAATGGGCATGAAAATCATGATGAAGATCATTAGTGGTATTCTTTGGATCATGATGCCGCCCATTCACCTGGTGGGCGAGCTTGTCAAACCCGTGTCCCTCACGATGCGTTTGTTCGGCAACATGATGGGAAAAGAAAAAATCCTCGCGGTTTCCATCCTATTGGTGGGAGCCTTCTGGGGGGACAGCCTCATTTCCAAAATGTTCGCGGTGGCGCCCGGGTTTTTAAGGATTCTTATTACGATCCTGGGTGTTTTTGTTTCCTTTATACAGGCTTTTGTTTTCATGTTTCTGGCCATGGTATATATCGGTGGAGCGGTTAAAGAACATGAGGAGGAACACGCAACAAACTAGTTTTGAGTTCTTAATTTTTAGTTCTTAGTTAAGGTTGCTTCCGCGGGGCGGAAGCGGGTTTTTAACTTAAAACTCAACACTCAAAACTTCGAACTGACAAAGGTGTTCCCGCGCACGCGGGATTCCTTGAGGCTTGCCCCCGCTTGACCTTGAGGATTCGTGAAATAATATTTTTAAGGAGCGGAAGAATGAAAAAGAATCTGATGATGACGGCGACGATGTTGATTTTCGCGGTGGCCACCAGCCCGGTTTGGGCGGAAGGCGCGGCGGGCAAGGCGGCGGACGGAAGCGTCTGGTTTTTCGGCCTGACCATCCTGGGCGCAGGCTTGGCCATGGGTTTGGGAACCGTGGGAACGGGAGTCGGCATGGGCAATACCGTTGGTAAGGCCCTGGAAGCCATGGCCCGCCAACCCGAAATGATGGGCACCATTCAAACCAACATGTTCATCGGTTTGGCCTTCATTGAGTCCCTGGCCATCTATGCTTTGGCTGTGGCCATGATTTTGCTTTACGCTAATCCTTTCAAAAGCCTGTTCATCGCCGGCTGAGGAATGAAGTAACCCGGTTCCGGGGGGCAAAAATTCCCCGGAGCCAATTCTTTTTATAGAAGGCAAGACATGGAATTTAATTTAACCGTTTTTCTGCTTCAGCTATCGACTTTCCTCGTGGGAATGTTCGTTTCCTCAAAAATTTTCCTGCCCCAGTTGAAAAATTGGATGGAAAGCCGCCGGAAACGGATCGAGGAGCAAATCGCGGTCGCCGAAAAAAGACAAAAGGAAGCGGAGTCCCTCAAAACCGATTTTGATAAAAAAGTGAGGGAGCTGGAACAAAACACGGCGGAAATTATCCAGCGGTCCCGCAAGGAAGCCGGGCAGGCCCGGGATGAGGCCATTCAAGCCGCGCGAAAAGAAGCTGAATTGATCTTGGCCGACGCCCGCAAGGCGATCGAAAGCGAAAGGCAGGCGGTTACCCAGGCTTTACAGAATGAAGTGGGTCTCTTGGCCGTGAATATCGCTGAAAAAATCATTCGTTCCTCGGTGGACGCGAAGGTTCAGGAAAAGATGGTGAAGGAAAGCATTCAGGAATTGGGATCAAGGAAGAATTGAAGCGGATTCGACTGTCATTCTGAGGCGATTTTTGCCGAAGAATCTAGGCTTTCAAACCGAACCTAGATCCGGAGTTTATCCTGAGCGCAGCGAAGGACCTGTGTTTTGTCTTTGTCGCTCTGGATGACACCTTAAAGGCACCCTCATTCCAACCTTCTCCCCTCAAGGGAGAAGGGGAAACTGGATTAAGCGGGTTTTTAGACCCTCGCCCCTTGGGGAAGAGGGCTGGGTGAGGGGTGAAGTTGATCGTTGGTTGTGTCTTTAGTTTTAGCCGCTTAATTATCGGAGTCAATATGGAATCAGTCATCGCTGAAAAATACGCCGTGGCCCTTTTGCAAGTGGCCCAGGAACAAAAAACAGTCGACTCGGTCGCCTCGGAAATCCAGGCGATCCAGAAACTGGTTGAGGCAAACCCGGAACTAAAGGCGGTTCTGGAGCATCCCCGCGCCAAGGCCCAGGAAAAGCTTGAAACCCTCCGCCGACTTCTGTCCCAAAAACTTTCCTCGACCATGGAAAACTTCCTGATGCTTCTCATCATGAAAAAGCGAATCAAGCACTTCAAGGCGGTTGCCGACCATTTCGAGCGCCTTTGCTATGAATTGAAGGGGAAGGCCATCGCGCGGGTTTTGACGGCCATGCCCTTGAATACCGCTCAAAAGGATTCCTTGGTCCAAAGGTTGTCCCGGATGTTCGGCGTGACGGTGGAAATTAAAGAGGAAGTGAAGCCCGGCCTGATCGGCGGGATGATGATTTACCTGGGCGACCAGCGCATGGACGGAAGCGTCCTGGGCCAGCTGGAACGCATGAAACAAAGATTGATGAAGGTTGAAATCGAGTAGTTTGAAAGACAATTTTGAATTCTGAATTTTAAATTTTGAATGATGGTTGTTTCCGCGAAGCGGAAACCTCAATCATTATTCATTTTACATTCTTCATTTAACATTTTTTTGGGAGGTAAGTGGTGGGAATTCAAGCGGATGAAGTTACCAAGATTCTAAAATCCCGGATTGAGGATTTTAAAACCGATTCAGGGTTAGCCCAGGTGGGTGAGGTTCTGAAAGTCGGAGACGGTGTGGCGGTTATTTACGGCCTGAAGGACGCCATGGCTGGTGAGTTGCTCAAATTCCCCAATGATGTTTACGGCATCGCTTTCAACCTGGAAACCGATTCTGTCGGCGCGGTTCTTATGGGCGATACAAGAAAAGTTCGTGAGGGAGACCCGGTCCATTTAACCGGACGAATCGCTGAAATCCCCACCGGCAAGGAACTTTTGGGCCGGGTAGTGGATCCATTGGGCCAGCCTTTGGACGGGAAGGGACCCTTGAACGCTTCTTCCAGCCGTCGGTTGGAAATCAAGGCGCCGGGCGTGGTTCAACGCCAACCCGTCAAGGAACCACTCCAAACCGGTATCAAGGCCATCGACTGCATGATTCCCATCGGCAGGGGACAGCGTGAGTTGATCATCGGGGACCGACAGACCGGAAAAACGGCCGTCGCCATCGACGCGATTTTGAACCTCAAGGGCAAAAACGTGAAATGTGTTTATGTCGCCATCGGTCAGAAGCAATCCACTGTCGCGCAGGTCATACGCACCCTGGAAGAACACGACGCCCTCAGCTATTGCATCATTGTTTCCGCCACGGCTTCCGATCCGGCTCCGCTTCAGTACATCGCGCCCTACGCCGGCTGCGCCATCGCGGAGGAATTCACCTATAACGGCGGCCACGCACTGATCGTATACGACGATCTTTCCAAACAGGCCGTGGCTTACCGCGAATTATCCCTTTTGCTCCGCCGTCCTCCGGGACGCGAGGCATATCCGGGAGACGTTTTTTATCTTCACTCACGCTTATTGGAAAGGGCTTGCAAACTCAATGAGAAGCTGGGCGGCGGTTCCTTGACAGCGCTTCCCATTATTGAGACCCAGGCCGGTGACGTGACGGCTTATATCCCTACCAACGTTATTTCCATCACTGACGGGCAGATCTTTCTCGAGTCGAACCTCTTTTATTCCGGCGTTCGTCCGGCCATCAACGTGGGTATTTCCGTTTCCCGTGTCGGAGGTAACGCCCAGACCAAGGCCACCAAAAAGGTGGCGGGGAAACTGAAACTGGACATGGCTCAGTACAACGAACTGGCTGCTTTCGCCCAATTCGGGGCGGAACTGGACAAGGCCTCCATGGCCCAGTTGAATAGGGGTGCGCGTTTGAAGGAACTTTTGAAACAACCCCAATACGCTCCCATGGAAATGGAAGACCAGGTCGCCTCTGTTTTCGCCGGGAATGGCGGGTTTTTGGATCCGTTACCGATTGAAAAGGTGAAGCCCTTTGAGGCGGGTTTGTTGTCGCACTTGAAGGCGAAACACCCGGCGATCTTGAAAGACATTAAAGAAAAGAATGACCTGGCCGAGGATACGAAAACCAAGTTGACCGCGGCCATTCAGGAATACGCGAAGAACTACTATTAAAAAAGGAAGGTTTACCACCAAGACTCCAAGACACCAAGAAAAGCGATGGGTTTTTTAATAATTCTTAACTTGGAGCCTTGGAGTCTTGGTGGTGAAAAAGGTTTTGTATGGCGCAGATCAGGGAAATTAAAACACGCATCAAGAGCGTCAAGAACATCGGCCAGATCACCAAAGCCATGAAGATGGTGGCGTCGGCCCGATTAAAGCGAGCCCAGGAACGCATCTTGGGAGCCCGCCCCTACGCCCAACGTATGGCGGATGTGATGAAAAACCTGGCGGCCAAGACCGGCGCGGAGGTTCATCCCCTTTTAACCGTCCGCGGCGCGGGTAAAACCGCCCTGATGGTCATTACCGCCGATCGCGGACTTTGCGGAAGCTTCAACACCAATATTCTCCGCCAGGCCCGCGGTTATTTGCAGGAAAATCCCGATACGGTTCTTTTGACCGTGGGGAAAAAAGGGCGGGATTTTTTCAAACGACGGAACGTGCCGATCCGCAGGGAATGGCTTTCGGTTTTCCCCCATATTCCTTACGAGACGGTCCTGGAAATGCGCGATGAAATGGAAACCCTTTTCATCACCGAGAAATACAAATCAGTTCTGGTTCTTTACACCCATTTCAAAAGCGTCATAAACCAGGTGGTGACCCTGGATACGCTTCTCCCGATCAAGGTCGCCGAACTGCCGGGCGAGGGGAAAAAGGTGGATTTTTCAGGCGGGGATTATGAGTTTGAACCCAGCGTGGAAACCATCATGGAAAAACTGATTTCACAGTACCTGGCCACCCAGATTCACCGCTTCCTTTTGGAAAGCTTCTCTTCCGAAATGGGCGCGAAACGAAACGCCATGGAATCGGCCAGCAAGAACGCGACGGAAATGATCGGGAAGCTGACGTTGGAATTTAACCGCGCCCGCCAGGCGATGATCACCAAGGAATTGGCGGAAATCGTGGGAGGAGCCGCGGCACTACAGTAAATAATAATAGTTAGGGGCGAACCTTGGGTTCGCCCGGGTTAGGGAGTTCGTAAAGATCGCCCGTACAATTTCATTTTCATAGAAGGGGTTCAAAGTATGGCAAACGCAACCGTTTCAAACAAAACAGGCGAAGTGGTCCAGGTTATCGGGCCGGTCGTTGACGTGAAATTCTCGGGAGGGGACGTTCCTTCCATTTATAACGCCCTTGTTTTGGATAACCCAAAGGAAAACCTTCACATTACATTTGAGGTGGCCCAGCACCTGGGCGACCAAACCGTCCGAGCGGTTGCCATGAGCTCCACGGACGGCCTCCGCCGTGGAATGGAAGTTTCCGATTCCGGCGCGCCTATTTCCGTTCCCGTCGGCCGGGGCGCGCTTGGCCGAATCATGAACGTGTTGGGAGACCCCGTTGACGAGATGGGTCAAATCAAAACCGAAAAGCGGTATCCGATTCACCGTCCCGCTCCCCCCTTGGTTGAACAATCCACCAAAAAACAGATTCTTGAAACCGGCATCAAGGTTATCGACCTTCTGGCCCCCTATCAAAAGGGAGGGAAAATTGGTCTTTTCGGTGGAGCCGGTGTCGGCAAAACCGTTGTCATCATGGAACTGATCCGAAACATCGCCACCCAGCACGGTGGTTATTCCGTATTCGCGGGGGTCGGGGAAAGAACCCGCGAGGGGAACGACCTTTGGCTTGAAATGAAAGAATCCAAGGTCATCGACAAAGCCGTTCTGGTTTACGGCCAGATGAACGAACCTCCTGGCGCGCGGGCGCGGGTTGGTCTTTCGGGTTTGACCGTGGCGGAATATTTCCGCGACGAGGAAAACCAGGACGTTCTTCTCTTTATTGATAACATCTTCCGCTTCACCCAGGCAGGTTCGGAGGTTTCGGCCCTTTTGGGACGCATGCCCTCCGCCGTTGGTTACCAGCCGACCCTGGCGACAGAAATGGGAGCCTTACAGGAACGAATCACCTCTACCCAAAAAGGTTCCATCACCTCGGTTCAGGCCATTTATGTTCCGGCTGACGACTTGACTGACCCGGCGCCAGCCACCTCTTTCTCGCATCTGGACGCCACCACGGTTTTGAACCGTTCCCTGACGGAACTGGGCATTTATCCGGCGGTCGATCCGCTGGATTCCACCTCCCGCATGCTGGATCCACTGGTCATCGGGGAAGAGCATTACACGGTCGCCCGCAGGGTTCAGCAGACCCTCCAGCGCTACAAGGAATTGCGCGACATCATCGCGATCCTTGGCATCGATGAATTGTCCGACGACGACAAGTTGATTGTTTCCCGCGCCCGCCGTATCCAAAAGTTCCTGTCCCAGCCCTTTTTCGTGGCGCAGGAATTTACCGGGACCCCGGGTCGTTATGTTTCCCTGACCGATACCATACGCTCCTTTAAAGGCTTGGTGGACGGGCAATATGACACCTTGCCCGAACAGGCCTTCTACATGGCGGGAAGCATCGATGAGGTTATTGAGCGCGCGAAAAAGATGTAAGAATTTGAACCACGGGGTACACGGAGATCACGGAGTAAGTCTTTTTTTTAATTCATTTTTCTAAATTTTACTCTGTGTAACTCGGTTAACTCGGTGGTGAAAGGGGATTTTTGTGTCGAAGTCTTTCAAACTACAAATCGTCGCGCCGGACAAACCCGCCATCACGGAGGAGGCCTCTCTGGTCGTTCTTCCTGGCGAAGTGGGAGAGTTTGGCGTCATGGCCCAGCACATGGCGTTTTTGTCCACCCTGAAACCAGGAACCATGAGAATCGTCAAGGGACAGGGAAGGGAACTTTACTTTGTCGCCGGTGGTTTCGCTGAGGTCAATCAGTCCTCCGTGATTGTTCTGGCCGAGGAATATGAAAGGGCCGATGAAATCGACGTTGAAAACGCCAAACTTTCCTTGAAAAAAGCCGAGGAAAAATTGAGGAATGAGGACAAGGCGGATGACGAAGCCGCCCGTCAAACGATTCTCCGCGCCCGCGCCCGCCTGAAAACCGCGGAAGAATCCAAATCCTACAAGAAAGTCTGACAACTAATTCTTAATTTTGAATTTTTAGTTTTTAATTAAGAACTAAAAATTAAGAATTCAAAATTCCGTTTGGAGTTTTCGTGGACTCCCCCGCCTTTCAAGCCGTCCCCGCCGAAACCACCTTGGAGAATAACGTTTCCCAAGTTTTGGAAATTCAAGGGAAGAAAATCGCCCTCGTCAAAACCAATGATGGTCTTTTCGCCCTGGACAATTCCTGTCGCCATTTGGGAGGTTCGTTGGGAAAGGGAATCGTCAGAAATAATTGTATTGTTTATCCACTCCACCGCTGGTCCTTTGAGCTTTCCTCGGGGAAATGCGTGAACGGAGGCGCGGATGAAAAAAACGCGACTCATGAAGTGAAGGTGGAAAAGGAAAAATTCTCCTAAAATTGCGGTAAAAAGAACCGCTTTTTTTCCTCGAAATAAAAAGATAAAATAGTTTCGGTATGTTTGTAATAAAAGGTGAGCAACATGATTGTTGGTTTAGGTGTGGATTTAATCGAAATCGATCGGGTGAAGAAGGCCCATCTCAAACACGGGGACCGTTTTATCCAACGGCTCTACACCCCCGCTGAAGCCAAGTATTGCCTCAAGAAAAAAGACCCCTATCCCTCATTGGCCGGGCGGTTCGCCGCCAAGGAAGCCGTCATCAAGGCTTTCAGCCATGGTTTTGGCGGAAGGTGGAAATGGACCCACATTGAAGTCGTCCGTGAGTTAAGCGGCAAACCGACTCTCAAGTTCACCGGAATTTTGGAAAAGCTCCGGGTGAAACGAAAAATAAAAAATATTCACCTGACCATTGCCCACAGTAAAAGGGACGCGACAGCGGTGGTTATTTTCGAGACCGCGCCTGGCAAGGGGTCCGAATGAAAAACCCAAGGTCTTTCCAGGAAAGAAAACTCACTGGGGCCCACTGGTTTTGGTTTTTAGCCATCTTGGGATTGGTTACCCGAATTCCACTGCTGGGGTTGAACACCGCAGAAACCACGGATGGAGTCTGGAGCCTGACCTATTTCTCGCCTGCGTTTCTTCCCAATGACCGGTTCGTGATCTTTCCAGGGTATCCCTTCATTCTTTACCTGGCGGAAAAGTTGGGGGTGGGTGGATGGTATTTCGGGCGCCTGGTATCGGCCCTCGCGGGAATTTTTTTTCTGATCCCCCTTTGGAAATTTTCCCGCCGGTGGATGTCGCTGGATATGTCCGGCATTGTTTGCGCCATGGCTCTTTTTTCCCCCCTGTTATGGCAATGGTCCCTCAAGGTGATGCCGGATGTTTTTTTCCTGCTGTTCTTTTGGCTTTGCCTCGAAAGGTTGGCGGCCTGGGAACTTGAACAAAAACAAACGGCCTGGGTGGTTGGAAACCTTTCCGCGGCGGTCGCGGCCTGCACCAGACCCGAAGGGTACCTTTTGTTCCCGTGGGTTTTGATCCTGGCGGAGAAATGGGAGTCAGGTTCCAAATGGGTCCGGCGTTTATGGCTGGCGGCGGCCTGGGCCGGTCCGGCGCTGCTTTTAAAACCGAAAATTCTCACGATCATTGACGCCTACCGGGAAGGCCTGGGGCTTAACTCCGGCCCCCAATCCGCGAATATTCCTCTTCTTAACTTCATGGAACACCTTTACGCCTACCTGGCCCAACCGGTTTATATATTTACCCCCCTCGTTTATTGGTTCGCGATTCTGGGCCTTGGAAAAATGGTCCGTCGAAAGGAACAGGAAGGTTCGATTTTCCGGGGGGTAATTTTACAGGTTTATGCCGTTTTGTTTATTTCCCGGCTTTTTCCAACCGGTTATCAGGACAGATACCTTCTGCCTTACCTTCCCCTGTTAACCGTCGCGGCGGGTGTTCATTTGGAAAGTTTCTTTGAACATTGGAAGAACAAAAAAAATCCAATCAAGCACATGTTCCTGAAAAACGGACTTTTGGTCTTTTGCCTGGCATGGCTGACCCTTTATTCCGCCGCGTCCTTGATTTCCCAAAATGATTCCTTCGGGGATGTTAAACGCTCCTCGGAATTTTTAAAAACCCTTCCCCCGAATGCGGTCCTGTTTTCGGATGAAATTCAAAAAACCCAATTTTGGTCCGGCCGGAAGCCTATTCCGGTTGTTCTCCCTTTTGTTCCGCCGAAGGGGTGTTACGTTGTCCTTCACAGCTGTTATACCCCGAGGATAAATTTCGTGAGCGAGAACATGAAGAGGCGCTTCGGGGCGGAAATCATCCGCCAGGATTACAGCATGGTGGTTCCCATTTTGACGGATTTGATGCAGGAACAAAATTTTCAGAACCGCGTCGCGGCGACGGCTTTCCGATTCCAACCCCAATTTTTCCAGACGCTGGTTTTTCACGTAAAGTAATCAACACGGGAGTGGACACTTGAAATTGGCGACCTCGCAGGACATGAAAAAAATGGATGAACTGGCCGTTAAGGACCATGGCTTGTCCCTTTCCCAATTGATGGAAAACGCGGGGGCGGCGGTAGTTTCCGGCATGGAGGAGGAATGGGGAAACCTTTCCAAAAAGACCATCGGCGTTCTTTGCGGGCCGGGAAATAACGGCGGGGATGGTCTCGTGGCGGCCCGTATTTTGAAGCAAAAAAAAGCAAGCGTGGTGGCGGTGATCGCGGGTGAACTGGAGGATTTGTCGGAGGAAACCAGGAAGCAATACCAGAAGGCCAAAACCGCAAAGGTTCCCATTCTCCTCCTCAGGGACCAGGAAGGGCTCAAATCGGTTCGAGTGGCGCTTGAGGAATGCGATTATTTGGTGGACGCGCTTTTCGGCACGGGACTTTCCCGTCCCCTGGAAGGAATATTCCGGGACCTGGTTCAACTGGCGAGAAAGCTCGGCAAACCCGTGGCGGCCGTGGATATTCCCTCGGGCATGTCCGCCGATTCGGGTTCTCCGCGGGGCGAGGTTCTTCCGGCGAAAATGACCATTACCTTTGGACTTCCCAAGACTGGTTTTTATACTCCTGTCGGTTCTTCCCTCGCCGGTTTCTTAAAAGTTGCCGACATTGGATTTCCCCCTGATCTTTTGAAGGCCCCCTTTATTAAAAAAGAACTCGTTGAAAAGGAAATGGTTTTAAAATTCATGCCGCGGTATGACGAAAACACCCACAAGGGGACCCGAGGGCGGGTGTTAATCGTCGCGGGGGCGACAGGTTTAACCGGAGCCGCGGCCCTTTGCGCCTACGGCGCCCAGCGGATCGGTGCCGGTCTTGTCACTGTCGCCTGTCCGGAAAGTTTAAACGCGATTTTGGAAATGAAACTTACCGAGCCGATGACGGCGCCGGTGCCGGAAGTGGAAGGCGGATTTCTTTCACTTAAGGCGGCTGGAAGAATTCTTCACCTCGCGACAAACGTGAATTCGGTGATCATCGGGCCGGGAATTGGAAGACACCGTGAAACCGGTCAACTGCTCCGGGACCTTTTGACAAAACTTACCGCTCCTATGGTGGTAGACGCCGATGCCCTCAACCTGTTGGGGGGCCAATTGGATATTTTCAGGTCCGCCAGGGCTCCCGTTGTTTTAACGCCCCACCCCGGCGAGGCCGCGTGGCTTTTAAAAACCACGATAAACGAAGTGGAACAGAACCGTGTTAAAGTTGCGAAGCAAATTGCCGAAGGCTATAATGTGGCCGTTGTTTTAAAAGGACGTTTTACCGTTATCGCGAATCCCCAGGGAGAAGTCAGAATTAATCCCACGGGAAACCGAGGGTTGGCGACGGCCGGAACCGGGGATGTCTTGTCCGGTATCATCGGCGGTCTTCTCGCCCAACGGCTTTCTCCTTTTGACGCGGCAACCGCGGGAGTTTATCTGCATGGCTTGGCCGGTGAATGGGCCAGCCGCAGGTTGGGACCCGACGGGTTACTGGCTGGAGATTTGCTGCCCCTTTTACCCCGGCTTCTTCGGCGGTTAAAAGAAAATTAGCGGGAGCCCCTATGGCCGTCGCACCTGAACTCCAAAACCAATGGGACGCGTTTCTCAAACTCCTCCAGGTACGTGAACCGAGGCTTTATGACCATTTAAAGGTCGGCCGGGTTAAGGATTCGACCAAGTACAATATGGTGGTTTACGCCCAAACGGCGGATGATTTAAAAGAAATGGAAGTTGGACTAAAAGTTTATCATGATAAGATCATCGAATTCATGCCGATGATTTTTGGCGAAAACAAGGGGATCAAGACGGAGTTGGCTTCGGACGAGGATTGGCAGACCGCGGCCCCCAAAACGGCAACCGCTTCAGCCCCTCCCCCCCCGCCGGCGGCCGGCCCGGTGTTTAATATGTCGACAGATCAAAATGAGCTGTTAAAGGTTCTTGAGGCTTCCATCCGGCAAAAAGTGGAGGCTGAAATGAGGGCCACCCTCCAGGCGGAGGCGGCCAGCGCCGAGAATCAAAGTCAGTTGCTTCAAAAAGTTAAAGAGGATTTTGAGCAAGAAGAGGAAAACCGGCGTCTCGCGGTTCGAATGGCCCAGATCGCCGAGGGAGACAAGATTCTGACCCAACTGGTGATGGCCTGGCAGCAGGCAAAGCAAAATGGCGACGGCGGGGCGCAGTGGAACGAAGTTAAGCAGCGTTTATTAGAACTTTTGGACGCGACGGTTCAGTTAACGCAATCCTGATATTAAATTTGCCTTAAACCTCCGAGGGGTTTTTGGCGGGAACACCGAAAGGATAGAAAATGTTAAATCACACCGTGGGATCAGCGCTTGGGTTTTTACTTTTGTCCTTCATGACCTGGTCCATCACTTTCGCCTTTTTGGTTTTCGGGGTCATGCTTCGCCGGAAGATCCTTTTGTGGGATGACCGCTGGAAAGAAACAATTGAGGAGGGCGGCATTTCAGTCGCCGAATTCGCGGAGGATTTGGAAAGGACTTACGAGAAAATCCGTGGAACCTTCCGTCTGTTGGGTTTTTTCCTTTTCTTGATCGTGGTCCTGATGGGATTTGTGGCTTATCTCGGACTTCTTGAAAAACCGGTTCTGGGTTTTAACCAGGTCATGAGCGGCCTTTGGCTATTATCCCTTGTCGCTCTTTCCGTTATTTTACCGGCGTTTGTCAATTTCGCCGTGGGAGCCTATTTCACCGAAACCATGTTGTTAAAAGCCAACGCCTTTGTTTTCCGCGACGCCGCCGAGGATATGCGGGAAAAGAAAATCAAAATTAAAATGATGGAAAAGGCGAAGGAAATGAAATCCCAAAGGGAGGCGGCCCGGGCCGCCCGAACCATTGGGCCGCCTGAAACCCCGGCGCCCGCCGGGAAATAAAACTTTTTCAGAATCCCTTTTTCCCCCGGTTGCCTCCGGTTTTTCCCCGTTTTTAAAAATTTTTTTCAGGAAAAGAAATGCGTTTTTTTTTAATCGCCTTAACCTTGATGGGGATTTCCGGGTGCGCCACCCTCGGCGTCCGGGATTCCTCCCTGGAACTTAAAATCTCACCCCAGCCCCTTCGGCGGGGCCAGCCGGCCCTGGCGGAAATCAACGCCCCCCTCGACGCCGAGAAGGTTTTGGGGACTGTATTGGTGTTCGGGAGTCCCCAGCTGGAATTCCGAAAGGACAAGAAAAAGGGCATCTGGTATTTTTACGGAACCATTCCCTTTTCGCCCTGGGTGAAGCCGGGAACCTTCCAGGTCCGGGTGATTGCCACACTTCCAAATGAGAAACCCCATTACACGGAAATGAAAGTGGATTTAAAGTGAAAACCCCGGAACCCGTCTCCGTCATAATTCCCGCCTTCAACGAGGAAAATGGGGTGGGGAGGGTGGTGGGAGAGGTTCGAAAAACCCTGGGGCGGGCGAAAATTCGGCACGAGATCATCGTGGTGGATGATGGTAGCGCGGATCAAACGGCCGCCATGGCAAAAAAAACCGGGGCAAAATTGATCTCGATGGGGGAGAACAGGGGCTACGGCGCCTCCATCAAGGCGGGAATGCGCCAGGCGAAGAATAATCTCATCGCGATTTTGGACGCTGACGGAACCTATCCCCCCGGGGAACTTCCGAAACTCATTCAAATGGCCCAAACCGCGGATATGGCGGTGGGCGCCAGGATTAAACCCAACGCGGCGATTCCTTTTTTTAGGCGTTTTCCCAAATGGCTTTTGGGCAAGTGGGCCAATTACCTCGCGGACCGGAAAATTCCCGATTTGAATTCGGGTTTGAGGGTTTTCCGAAAAAATATCGCGGCTCGTTACGAAGGTCTTTTTCCGAATGGTTTTTCCTTCACGACCACGATTACCCTAGCGCTGGAGTGCCATGGGTATATTGTCAAGTATCATCCCATTTCCTACGCGGTCCGTGTGGGAACCTCCAAGATCAGGCCCTTCAGGGACACCCTCAATTTTTTTTCCCTGGTCCTCAGGATCGTGATGTATTTCAAGCCCCTGAAGATATTCATCCCTTTAAGCGGTATCATATTGCTGTGGGGCCTTTGGTCGGGGGCGGATAGCTTTATCCACCAAGGACCCTTGAGGGTCACAACCTTATTTTTGCTTGTGGCGTCCCTACAAATCGCGGCGTTGGGGCTTTTGGCGGATTTGTTGGTTAAACGAGGAAGATGAACCCATGAAAGTTTTATTAGTCAACCCTCCTTCCGAACACATGATCACGACCAACATTCCCTCCGTCGTGGATGAGGAAAGGGGTTATAACCCTCCCCTGGGTCTCCTCTACGTGGCCGGCTACGCGAAGGCGAAAACCCCGCATGAGATCCTGGTTCTGGACTGCCAAGTGGAGGAAATTTCCCACGAGGAAATTGAGGGACGCATCAAATCCATTAACCCCGATGTCGTCGGGATTCAGTGTCTCACCTTCACCATTATTGACGCGCGGATGGTCGCCCAGGCCGCCAAAAGGGCCAACCCCAAATGCAAGGTGGTCATGGGGGGGCCCCATGTTCACATTTTCGCCCGTGAGACCCTGGCCATGCCGGAGGTTGATTTTGCCATCAAGGGGGAAGGGGAATTGGCCTTCAGCCAGTTATTGTCCGCCATTGAGGGTCAAATGACCCACGATAAGGTTTTCGGATTGGCCTACCGGGATCCCGCGACAGGCCAGATCAAGGACAACCCCCCGGCGCCTCCCGTCGAGGACTTGGACCATCTTCCGTACCCGGCCAGGGAATTGACGCCCATCAACAAATATTATTCCATCCTCGCCAAACACAATCCCATTACCACCATGTTTACCAGCCGGGGCTGTCCCTACCGGTGTTTGTTTTGCGACCGGCCGACCATGGGCCGGCGGTTCCGGAGCCACTCCGCGGACAGCGTGGTGAATGAAATGGAAGCCTGCGTGAAACTGGGGATACGCGAGTTCTTTATTTACGACGACACCTTTAACGTCAACCGGAAAAGGGTTTTTGACATTTGCGGCGAGATTAAAAAAAGAAAACTGGATATCGCGTTTGACATCCGAGCCAGGGCGGACAGGATGGACGAGGAAATGCTCAAGGAGCTGGCCTCGGCCGGCTGCGATCGGATCCATTACGGCGTGGAATCCGGGAACGAGGAGGTTCTTGAAATCCTATTGAAGGATCTCGACCTGGACCATGTCCGTAAAATGTTCAAAGCCACCCGTGATCACGGCATGAAGACACTCGCTTATTTCATGATTGGGAATCCCACCGAAACCAGGGAGATGGCCCTGAAGACCATTGAATTCGCGAAGGAATTGGACCCGGATTACGTCCACTTTTCCGTCCTGACCCCCTTTCCCGCCACGGCCATTTATTACAAGGCGCTGGAGGACGGGCGGTTTGACCATGACTATTGGGCCGAATTCGCCAAGAATCCAACTCCTGATTTCAAGCCGCGTTTGTGGGAGGAGAACATGAACCGCGAGGAACTCATCGACCTTCTTAAATTCGCCTACAAGTCCTTTTATTTGCGCCCTAAAATGGTGATGAAAAACATGGCTTACACCCATTCCCCCCTGGATTTTTATCGAAAAGCCCGGGCGGGGCTGAAGATGCTTCGGATATAATGCCTTTCCTTGGATTTCTTGCCGTTTAAGCCTCATCCAATTTCCCGAAGGAAAACAGACGCATGATCAAACGACTATTACTTATTGTCGTCGGGGTCGCTCTTTTTGTTTTTATCCTTAGCAAGGTTGACCTTCCCAAGATTCTCGCCCAATTAAAAGAAACCAACCTTCTTTTTTGCCTTGGAACCCTCGCAACTTTTCTCATTATGATTTTTCTCAAGGGAATCAGGTGGAGCTATTTGTTAAGGATGCAGGGATACCGTTATTCGGTCTGGAATTGCTTCCTGATTTACATGGGGAGCCTCTATTGGGGAAACATAACCCCGGGGAGGGCGGGTGATTTCATGAAGGTCCTGTACCTCAAGGAGGATTTAAATCTTTCCATGGGAACGGGAATGACCAGCGTCCTGGTGGACCGGGTTTTTGACCTTTATCTTCTTTTGATCCTTGGATGCCTTGGGATTTTGATTTATCCCATGCCGGCCGATCCCCATTTAATCCAGCTGGTTTGGATATTTTTTGGCCTCCTGGTGGTGATAACCATCCTGGCTTTTAACCGAAAAATAGGTGAGATAGTTATCAAAACCGCTTACCAAAAAATTCTAGGTTCCCAATTGAAGGAAAGGGCCAACCAGGCCTTTGAGGATTTCCACAAGGGCATGGAGGCCTTTTACAGCCTCAAACTCCTGATCCCCATCCTCTTGTCCTTGGTTTCCTATTTGGCTTTTTTTGGGGGTTGTTACCTTTTAGGGTTGGCCATCGGCCTCAACATCAACATTCTCTACCTGGCTTTTACCATTTCGGTGGTTAACATTGTTTCGCTTTTGACCTTTCTGGGAATGGGCACCCGGGAGGGGGCCCTGATCATTCTTTTCGGTCTTATCAACCTTAGTCGTGAACAGGCCATGGCTTACTCGCTTCTTTTATTCTTTACCGGGACGGTTATGTTTACCCTCCTTTGTTTCTTTTGTTTTCTGTTGAAGCCAGTCCGTTTAAAAGCGGAAGGGTAAACTGTTTTGAACCCCCAGGGGTTCGCGGCTGGAAATTTTCAAACCACGCCCCATCCGGCAAAAGTAATTTCGGTTTTGAGGGAAAAATGGCTAGAATCATCTGCATTACCAATCAAAAAGGCGGCGTGGGGAAAACCACCACAACGGTAAACCTCGCCTCCTGTCTCGCGGCCATTGAGAAAAAAACCCTCCTGATTGACATGGATCCCCAGGGTAATTCCACCAGCGGGGTGGGGCTCAACAAGCATGAGTGTGAGCCCAATATTTACCATGTTTTGATGGGAGAGGCGGATATCCTTGAAACTATCAGGCCCACGGAGCTGAAAAAACTTTTTTGCGTGCCCTCCAACGGGCACCTCACGGGGGCTGAGGTGGAGCTGGTGAATCTCGAGGAAAGGGAAATCCGCCTGAAAAAGGCCCTGGCCGCCATCGAGAATGATTTTGATTTTATCCTGATCGATTGTCCTCCCTCGCTGGGTTTTCTGACCCTGAACGCCCTGACGGCCGCCCACTCGGTTTTAATCCCCGTCCAAACCGAATACTTCGCCCTAGAGGGCCTGAGTTCCCTGATGGAAACGGTGGACCGGGTCCGCGACAGCTTGAATCCGAAGCTTGAAATCGAGGGCGCGCTTTTGACGATGCATGATTCCCGGACCCGCCTGGCCTCCCAGGTTTCCGAGGAAGTCCGGAAATTTTTCGGCGAAAAAGTGTACAATACGGTCATCCCAAGAAACGTCCAACTTTCCGAATCGCCGTCCTTTGGGAAACCCATCATCCTTTACGACATTCGTTCCAGCGGAGCGCAGGCTTATTTAAATCTCACCAAGGAGATCGTTACCAATGGCTGAAAACACTTTTAAAACCTTCATGTCAAAGATTTTTCACCGCAGAGGCGCAAAGGCAAAGGGGAAACATGTTTATTTCTCTTGTTTTTCCAAATTACCTAACTTTGCGTCTCCGCGTCTTTGCGGTAAGGAGGTTTTGGTATGACTTCGAAAAAAGCCCTCGGACGCGGTTTGGAAGCGCTTATTCCCAAAAAACTCCTGGAGGAGAAAAAAGGGTCGGCCCAACAGCTTCCCTTGTCCAAAATCAAGCCGAACCCCTTTCAGCCGAGGAAGGTTTTCCGCTCCGAGGACCTCCAGGAACTGGTGCAGTCCGTCAAGGAGAGGGGAATTCTCCAGCCGATCGTGGTCCGAAAAAAAGGGGACCAGTGGGAAATTATCGCCGGCGAGCGCCGCTACCGCGCCGCGCAAAAACTGGGCATGCTGACGGTTCCCGCCATGGAGGTCGCGGCCTCCGACGTCGAGGCCCTGGAACTTGCCCTGGTGGAAAATCTCCAAAGAACCGACCTTTCACCCCTTGAGGAGGCCGAGGGCTACCAAAGGCTCCAGGAGGAATTCAACATGACCCAGGAGCAGATCGCCCTCAAGGTGGGGAAGGACCGCGCCACGGTGGCCAACGCCATTCGTTTATTGCGGCTGGCTCCCGAGGTTAAAAGCCTTCTCGCGTCGGGGCAGCTCTCGGCGGGACACGCCAGGGTTTTGGCGGCCCTGCCGACCGGGGTGGAACAAAAAAAAATGGCGGAGAAAATTATCCGCCAGGAATTTACCGTCCGGGATTCCGAGAAGTGGCTTCAAAACCAAAAGGGGCCGACCCGGAAATCAAAATTTTCAGGGAAGGCAAAGGATCCCAACATCGCGAAGCTGGAGGAAAATCTCCGCAACTGGCTGGGCACCAAGGTAACCATCAGAACCCAGGGCAAACAAAAAGGGACGATTTGTTTCGAATATTATTCGCTTGATGACCTTGACCGTGTTTTAAACCTTTTCCGCAAGGCCGGGTATCGTTGACTTTAAAAGTGAATATGATAAATTAATTTACGTCTGAAGTTTTAACCGGGAGCCAGCCTCCCGTGATAAAACCCCAAGGAGAGAGACCCGTGGCCCAAACCGGAGCTGAACAATTGGCGAAAAAAATGCAGGATGAAGTCAAAAGACTCGCGCCCCAAGCGGTCTTTCGGACCGATTACACCAGTTACAAGGATGATGGAGTGGATATTTACGTATACGCCCCGCGCAAAGTGGCGGACATGCTCAAGGGCCGTTTAAAGGGAACCCTCGAGGCTGAATTGCGCCGTGTAAAAAACACCCGGGCCCGTTTGTTGATGGAGGACATCGAGAATATGACGCCGGAAGCCAAGAAAAAATACGGCATTCCCGCCTAAACAATTTTTTTAAATCAAAAGATTAAAATCGTTTTTTGTTCCGGGGATTTATCGCAAGATTGTTATAGTAAGGCCTCTTCCCGAGGGTATTGGGAAGGGGTTTTTTTATTTCGGGAATTTGGGAGCGGGGCATGGCTTTCGGGATTGAACTTTTTTTCGACCTCCCAACGGAGAAATTCCTTCGGAAATTAGGGAGGCGGCTCGAGGACAAGGGGGTTCCCTCGCTTTTTTCAATTTCGGGGGGAGAACCCCATGTGGCCCTGGCGGTTTTTGAAAAGGGAAACCTTCCCGCAATAAAAGAATCGATCAAGAAACTCGCGGCGCGGTTTTCACCTTTCGAACTCCGGCTTTCCAGCGCGGGAAGTTTCCCCGGAAGGGAAGGGGTTCTTTTTCTTGCCCCGGTGGTCACCTTTTCCCTTTTGGAAATACACCGCCGGGTTCACGAATTTTTGGGAAAATCGGCGGCGGGGTCCCGGGATTACTACAAACCCTCCTGGTGGGTGCCTCATTGCACCCTGGGGTTAAAATTGTCCCCCGCCCAATTGGCGAAGGGGTTTAGCCACGTGAAAAAAACAAAATTTGGAAAAGTGGGAAGATACACCCGGCTGGGCCTGGTGGAGGTGATCGAGGGAAGATCCCTTAGGATCCGCCCTCTTTTTACCATCCCGCTCAAACCGAAAAAATAAATTTGTTGGTCAGTCCATAGGGGAGACGGGATGTCAAAACCAAGATTGTTTTTGCTCGACGGCGCGGCGGTGGCCTACCGTTCCTATTACGCTTTTATCAAAAATCCAAGGACTACGACCAAGGGGCTTAACACCTCGGCCGTGTTCGGCTTCCTGACGACCCTTTTGATGATTCTGGAAAAACAAAAACCGGAATACTTTGCCGTGATTTTCGACTCCAAGGAACCCACTTTCCGCCACAAGATGTATAAGGAGTACAAGGCCAACCGCGAGGAAATGCCGGAGGACCTGGCCGAGTCTTGGCCCTATATTTACAAAATGGTGAAGGCCCTGGGGGTTCCCCTCTTGGCCAAGCCTGGCTACGAGGCCGACGATATCATCGGCACCCTGGTGGGCCGGGCTCAAAAGGAAAAGGTCGACAGCGTCATTGTTTCCGGGGACAAGGACTTCATGCAGTTGATCGGCCCCTCCGTGAAAATGTTCAAGCCCAAATGGCCGGATGACTGGTCCATGGCGGACGAAAAGGACGTTTTGGAAAAGTTCGGCGTGAAACCGGAGCAGGTCATCGATGTGTTGGCCCTGATGGGCGACGCCTCCGATAACGTGCCGGGGGTCCCGGGTATCGGGGAAAAAACCGCCACCACCCTTATCCAGGAATACGGATCCTTCGAGAACGTTTTTAAGAACCTGGACAAGATCCAAAAGCCGAAGCTCAAAGAAACACTCCAGAACAACCGAAAACTGGCCGACCTGTCCCGTGAACTGGTGACCATTCATTGCGAAGTCCCCGTCAAGGAGAAGGCCAGGGAACTGGTTTGTGAAAAGCCGGATTTGAAGGCCCTGAGGGAACTTTTTCAGGAGATGGAATTTACACGGAGTATGGCCCGTGTGGAAGAATACGCTTCCCAGTTCGGCGCCATCGACCTGGTTCTCGAAAGTCCATCCGAAGTTCCCGCCAAAGGAAAAAAAGAGAAAGAAACGAAAAAGGGAAAAAACCAGTCCGCGGAACCGGGCGAGATAAAAGTGCCGAAGGTTTCGGACAAGTACCGGGCGCTCCTTACCGAAGAAGAGATCGAAAAAGCCCTTTCCGCGGCGGCCAAAGCGGGGTTGGTGGCGGTGGATACGGAAACTACCGGGTTGGATCCTTTGACGGTCGAAATTGTCGGGGTATCGCTGGCCTGGAAGGAAAAAGAAGCTGTTTTTATTCCCTTTAACCAGGAATTGAAAAAAGAGAAAGCCCTGAAAATTTTGAAACCTTTTTTGGAAAACCCGAAAGTCGAAAAAGGCGGGCAAAACAGCAAATACGATTGGGCTGTTTTTAAAAGCCACGGGTTGGAGCCTCAAGGTTTGGCCTTCGATACGATGTTGGAGAGTTTTTTACTGGATCCGTCCTACCGTCAGCACAATCTGGATGCCATCGCCCTGAAGCATTTCAACTACACCAAGATTCCTACCGAAGCCCTGATTGGGTCCGGCAAAAAACAAATCACCATGGATCAGGTTCCCCTGGAGGCGATCACCCAATATGCCTGCGAAGACGTCGATTTTACCCTGCGGGCGCATGAACTCTTCTCGCCCAAACTGAAGAAAGAGGGTTTGGAAAAGGTTTATCGGGAGGTGGAACTGCCCCTGGTTTTGGTCCTTGAGGATATGGAACGCAAGGGGATCTGCGTGGACGTCAATCTTTTGAAGGAACTCTCCCGGGAAGCCGAAGGAGAGTTGAAAAAACTCACCAAAAAAATATTCAAGGAAGCGGGAGAGGAATTTACCATCGGATCACCCCAACAGTTGGGGAAAATCCTGTTCGAAAAGATGCAGGTCCAAAAAATTTCGGGGACCAGGGTCAAGAAAACAAAAACCGGATACGCCACGGATGTGGACGTGCTCGAATCCCTCAAGGGAGTGGCCATCGCCGACCTGGTTCTTGATTTTCGGCAGCTTTCCAAACTTAAGAATACCTACCTGGATGTTTTGCCCGAAATGGTTCACCCGAAGGACGGGCGCATCCATACCTCGTACAGCCAGGCCGTGGCCGCGACCGGACGCCTTTCATCAAATGATCCAAACCTCCAGAACATCCCCATCCGGTCCGAGTTCGGCCGCAGGATTCGCGGGGCCTTTGTGGCGAAGGATTCCAAACACGTTCTCATCTCCGCGGACTATTCCCAAATCGAATTGCGGGTCCTGGCCCACATTACCGGGGATCAGAACCTCATCAGGACTTTCGAGAAAGAAGAGGATGTCCACCGCCGCACGGCCTCGCTCATATTTGGGGTCCCCATGGATCAGGTCACCTCGTCCCAGCGCAACCAGGCCAAGACCATTAACTTCGGGGTTATTTACGGCATGGGCCCCATGCGTCTCGCCCGGGAAAACGGCGTTTCCATGGCGGAGGCCAAGAAGTTCATCGAGGAATATTTCGCCAAATACCCCGGCATTCAAAAATTCATCGACGAACAGATCCAAAAGGCCAGGGATGAAGGATTTGTTTCCACGATTCTCGGGCGCAAGCGGCCCTTGAACGAAATCCATTCCGCGAACATCGGGCTCAGGATCAACGCCGAGCACATGGCGGTCAATACGCCCATTCAGGGATCGGCGGCGGATTTAATCAAGGTCGCCATGGTTAAACTCCACGAAAAACTCCGGGTCAAAAAAATGGAAACCGTCATGCTCCTACAGGTCCACGATGAGCTTGTTTTTGAGGCGCCGAAAAAGGAGGCGGAGGAAGCGAAAAAGTTGATCGTTCACGAAATGGAAAACGCGATCAAACTAAAAGTCCCCGTGAAGGTCGATATTGGAATGGGGAAAAGCTGGCTGGAAGCTCATTAATAAAGGGTTTTGGAACCCTTCCTGTTTTGTTTTACGAGCAAAAAAGTCAACAATAGCCAAAAACCAAGACCCGCAAAAACCATGGGATACCACCAGGGTTTAAATTGGAATCGAATTTCGTGGGTTCCCCCCGGAATAAACAAACCGCGGAAAAGATAATTGGCGGTGAACAGGGGCTGGGCTTTGTGGTCCACCCAGGCCTTCCAACCTGGAAAGGCCACTTCCGAAAAAACCACCCAACCAGCCCGATCCAGCTTTGTCTCGAAAACTTGTTCGTTCAGGTCATCCCTCAAGAACCTGTATTCCAGATGATTTTTTTTTGTGGGCGTTGATGTGAACAGTTCATTACTTGGGGGATTTTCACCGAGAAAAGATTTCTGATAAGGGTTGAAATTATCCATCCCCATATTTTTCAACAAGGCTTGTCCATCGGGAACAACCTCGATTTGTTCAGGGGCGTAAAGGAACGGGTTGGGTTCCTTGGCTCCGTAAAAACGAAGCGGCCCCCAAGGATTTCGTGTAAAACCGGGAACTTCCCCCTTTTCATTTCCCGTAATAAACCCGCCCAAAGCCATTAAACGGACAAAAGTTTTAAAAGGCAGGGTGTGTAATTCGCCCCTTCGGCCCAGGGATAGGGTGTTATACCCGCCGATATTTCGGATTTTAAAAAGGCAGGCGGCGTTTGCTGGAAATTCCTCGTTTTGGATAATGCTCCCGGTCTTTATTTCATGGGGAATATTGTCCCCAAGAAAAATTCGGGAGTGTCCCATTTTTTCGGAAAGAGCGGCCATCAGGGGAGTTTCCTTTTCAAAGCCCAGGTTCGAAGGGGGGCCCATTCGAGAAGGGCAAATCGACCAACCCCCGGTTAAAAGGGATAAAAATATCGAGGTTAAAAAAATCCATTTTCCCGCTTTTGGAAAAAATTCAAAACGCGGCCACCCGCAAAGTCCCAATCCCCCCAGGAAAAGGAAGAAAATTTGATCCAGCGGGAGGGCGGTCCCCCTCAAAATCAAGGCGCCGCCGACGAAACAGACAAACAGGAATATTGTTTTGAAATTCACCCTGGCATTTTTGGAAATTTCCTCGTACCCATAAGCCGTTAAAACTGAAAAACAGGCGATATAAAGGTAAAGGAACCGGAAGGGGCCCCGGAGGAGGTGGAAGCCGGGAACCCAAAGGGTGAACCATTTGTGGAGGAAAAAATATTTTCCCAGGCAAACCAACAGGGCGAGGACGGCGGTTCCGAGGAGAAAATAAAGGATTTTGGCCCCGGTTTTTCGGAAAGCCAGGAGAATCAAAAAAGGCGCCCAAATTCCCAGAAAACCCGCGTTGGCGGCAAATTCCTCAAAGGGCAAAATTAATCCCCGGAGGCGGTCGATGGGATGAACCGGGAAAAGAAACTGGTAAAGGATGGAAGGATTGATGGAAATTCCGGCGTTGAAATTTTCGTAGGAGAGGTCCGTGTGGAGGCGGTCTGAAAAGGACATGAATTCGGAGCAGGGGATCCAAAGGAAAAGGAAAGGGAGAAAACCCCACGTGAAAAATCCGATGGAAATGAAAACCCTGGTTCTTTCCTTTCGGTTGGCTTTCAGAAACCCGGTTCCTGATCGGAATAAAAAATAAAATAAGCCGAAATAAAGGGCTCCCAAAATTATTTGGAAACAGCCGGTTAAAAAAAGCAGGGCAAAAGCAAGGCCCGAACGGAAAGCCGAGCGCCGGGTGAAACCGGCCGTCCATTCCTCCAGGGAGCCGAGGCACCAGGGTATCCAGGCGAAAGCGGCTACGCACATGGGATGGGAAATCTCGTTCCAAAAAAATCCCGAAAAAGCAAAGGAAACGGCGCCAACCCAGCAGGATTCCTCGGACAGGTTTAATTTTTTAAGCCAAAAACGCGTTCCCCAGGCTGCCAGGAAGAGGTGAAGAAAATTAAAAACTCCCAAACCATAAGCGGTTGGAAAAAGAAGGGTTGGGTAAAGAAGGGGATAGCAAACCATGGAGGAGGGATCGGCCCAAAAGGGCTGGCCCGCGAAGAGGTAGGGGTTCCATAAGGGAATCTGTCCGCTGAGCAGGCTGTTTTTGAAAAATTGGCGGACGATACCATTGTAAATCAGTATATCGCCATCGAAATAAACATATCCGAGGATTAGGCAGGGGAAAAGCGCCACCAGCGGCGTCGCGAGATAGAGAAAAAGGGGATTTTTAAACTTCAAGGGCGGCTCTTTTGCTTTTTTTGAAACCGGTCCCATCATAGGGGTATTTAAAGTCGGGGTAAATGATCGCGCCGTTTTGTTTTCTGGCTGTTGTATTATGGAAAAATGATTACCGCGGTGTTGAATGAAATTCATTTTCAGGAAATAATTGAGAAGGCCGCCAAGGACGCGGGCGTTGATTGCCTGTTCGCGGCCGAGGAAGAAACCCTGCTCGCCCTTTTTCAGGAAGGGACCCCCTCCGTTTTATTGATTGATTTGGGAAATTCAAATTTGGACGGGGCGGCGCTGATCCAAAAACTCAAACAAAACCCGGCCACGAGATCCATTCCGGTTGTGGCTTTTGGAAACCAGATTCGGGCGGATTTGATGCAGGACGCGAAAGAAATGGGGGCGGATCTGGTGCTTCCCAAATCAGCTTTTCGTGGGCAATTACCGGAATTAATCCGGCATTATGACCAATGTCATGATCGGTAGCTTTTCCAAGCGGTAACTTGGATCACGAAAAGGGTATTGAAAAAAGATTTGGGCCGTTGCATCCTAGGGTAAGTCAATTATTAGTTTTGAATTTTTAGTTTTTAATTAAAGCCTCAAACACTTACAACTCGGAATTAAACATTCAGAATTCTTTTTAGAGGGAGTTTGACATGGGCGGACGTTTCGGGGAACTTTTACTTATTTTGATCATAGCGCTTTTGCTTTTTGGACCGAGCAAACTGCCTGATTTGGCCAAGGCCCTTGGAGAGGCCTTGCGGGAATTTAAAAAGGCTTCAAATCCCGACACTGCCGACAACGCCAAACCGGCGGCCCCAGCCGCCTTACCTTCGGAAACCAAACCCGTTGAGAAAAAAGACAGCACCCTCATTTCATAAAATCTGCTGACGGACAAATTTTAAAAGCCATGGTCCAAATCCATGGCTTTTTTTATTTCCAATCGGCCTTTTCCGTCGGCGGGAAAAAACTAATTTCAGGGTCGAACGGGTAACAAAAAAATCTGCGGGCTTTCCTTGGCGAATAACTGGTATAAAATGCTGAAAAGGAGACCTTGGGTGCGAAAAGAATTTTTACCACGGATATGGTTGGCTTTGGCCGTTATTGCCAGCTTGTCCTCCGGCTGTGGAAAGCCGACGGATGTTCCTCCTCCCAAGCCGGGAGGGTTGGCGGTAGGGGACAAGGCCTTTGATTTTTCCGTGATGGATAACAACGGACGCGTCCTCAATCTTTCCGGGGTTCAGGAAGGATGGTACCTGGTCCTCATCTTGTTTCGGGGTCATTGGTGTTCCGCCTGCCAAAACCAGTTGATCAATCTCAAGGAAGATTTCCCCAAATTCGCCCCTCTTCACGCGGCCCTCGCCTGCGTCAGCGTGGACACGGTGGAGGAATCGGCCCATTTCGCCGAGGAATGGCGGTTTCCATTTCCCTTGTTGTCCGATACCAAGTTCCAGATTATCGACGCCTACGGCGCGCGGCATCCCCAGGGCCACGAGGGAAAGGACATCAGCCGCCCGGCGGTTATCATCATCGATCCCCAAAAAATCGTCCGTTATAAATATGTCGGAAACAGCCCGGTGGACCGGCCCACGGACGATGAAATTCTTTTTACCCTTCAGCAAATACAGTCCGGAAAAAAATAACAAAGGAAAAAATCTTTTGCCACAGATGCATGGGATGCACTCAGATGAAAATTTTTTTAAAACCAATTAGGATTTTTCTTTTTATCTGTAGCTAACTGGGACAAAAACCAGGTTAGCTTTCGCGGTTTTTTTCGGTTTGGCCCATCCCATGAATCCCATGCATCTGTGGCTAAACGGTCTTGGTTTTTTGTTTACCCTTGGCTCTTCGTACTCTTTGCCTGAAAGGTTTTTCTTTATGAAAATCGGTTTTGAATCCCAAAAGGGTGATACGGGAATCCTCCTGATCCACGGTTTAAGCGGAACACCCTCGGAGGTCCAGCCCCTGGGGGATTACCTCTCGGCAAAAGGCATCTCAACCCTTGGCCCCTGGCTAAAGGGTCACGACACGACCCCGAAAGATTTGGCCGAAACCCGGTGGCAGGACTGGGCGGAAAGCGTCAAAGAAGCCTACGATTCCCTCCTTAACCGTTGTTCCAAGGTTTTCGTGGGGGGCCTTTCCATGGGGGCGCTTCAGGCTCTTCATCTTTCGGCCCTTTTTCCGGTTGCGGGGGTAATTTCAATGGCGGCTCCCATCCGTATTTTTGACTTTCGTTTCAACGGGATTGCTTTCTTTCGTTTTCTTCAATGGCGGACCTCCAATTTAACGGGAGGCATTTTGGATCCTCAGGCTCCGACCCATCAAACCTATCCCTATGTGGCGACCAAAAGCCTTTATGAATTAAAAAAATTCATGAGCCAGGTTCGGGAAGATTTGCCCCGCGTAACGGCTCCAGCCCTGGTGGTTCAGGGAAGAAAGGATTCCATGGTACCCCCCCCGAACGGCGATTTGGTTTACCAGGCTTTGGGCTCAAGGCAAAAGCACCTTCTTTACCTTGACCGCTCCGACCATGTGGTCACCATGGATTGGGATAAACAGGTACTCTTTGAAAGGGCTTTCAAGTTTATACAATCCAATGGTCAATCCATCGAATAACCCTCAATCGAACCTTATCAAGTAAACCTTTTAACCTTTTAAAGGCCCATTAATAATTGACACGGTCGTGGGGCGGCTTTATTGTAAAAGTGGCTAGGGAATCAACTGAATTGATCGAAGTCCTCGAAACCCCCGTCTTTTTAGTGACCTTCAAAGACGCCCCGGGAAAAGCACCTTTTAAAACCATTTGTCAAGGATTCGCGAGCATGTCCCATTTATTCAAGTCCTACTTTAAAAAGAAAATGACCTTCATGGTGGTCCCCCATGACGGCGGTAAATCCGTTCAAATTAAAACCAACCTTTTTGTCCTCCACCTGCTGGTTTTTATTTTTGGGGGACTGGTGACCTGGGCCGCCATGGCCATTTCCAAGGATGTCAATTATCAACTGGCGGAAATGACGGCACAAAGATTCAAGACCAACATGACGGAAATCCTGGGGGAACTTGAAACCAACCGTGTTTTGCTTTCCCGCATGGCCTCGGTGGATACCCAGTTCCGGAAACTTTTAAAACTGGGGGACCGGAAAAAGGTTTTTGAACTTAACGGAATGGGCGGCCCCACGGAGGAGGATTCCACCCGATTTTCCAGGCTGCTCCAGGAAAAAAATGAGCATCTTCTTAATAAAGTGGACGCTAGTCTGAAACTTTCCAATCAACAGGCGGCCCAGCAGGAAGAAAGTTTCAAGGAGATTAGTGTTTTTCTCGACAAACAACGCTCCATTCTGGCCGCTACTCCTTCCCTTTGGCCCATCAAGGGATGGATAACTTCGGGCTATGGAAAAAGAGCCTCGCCTTTAACCGGGGAACCGGGACGACACATGGGGGTTGATATCGCGAACGAGGCCAACACGCCCATTCGGGCCACAGCCGACGGGTTGGTGACCTACGCGGGGTGGCAGGCTGGTTACGGCCGGGTGGTGGCGGTGGAACACGGGTTTGGATACGGAACCAGGTACGGCCATTGCGCCCGCATTGATGTCAAAGTGGGGGATGAGGTTAAACGCGGTCAGATTTTGGGTTATGTCGGCTCCACGGGCCGCAGTACGGGAAGTCATGTTCACTATGAGGTGCGGATTCACGGCATGCCGGTGGACCCGGAAAAATATCTACCAAAGGTTGATTAAGGAGACAAAAATGGGATTTTTTGGTTTCGGCGATTCAAAAGCCATGGGGAAGGTGGATACCATTATCGGGGCGGAAGCCTCCCTTCGCGGAAGCTACAACTCCAAACACAGTATCCGTGTGGATGGGGAAATTTACGGCAACGTCACCAGCGAGGATGGTGTCATTGTGGGTGAAAAGGGAATGGTCCGGGGCAATCTGGTGGGTAAATCCGTTTTGATCGGCGGCAAGGTCAAGGGCAACATTACCGCTTACCAAAGGGTGGAACTTCAAATCACCGCGCAGGTTGAGGGTGATATTTCTACCCCCATTTTTGTTGTCGATGAGGGCGCGGTGTTCGAGGGTAATTGCCAAATGGAAGAAGCGGGCAAAGTGGTGGATCTGCCTAAGGCACGGGAAAACTAAAGCCAGTCCACTGTCGACAGCTCAAAGTTCACAACCAGCAAAGGCGGCTAACTTGTCCGGCGAAGCCATCAAGGGCGAAGCGGGATGGCCGCCTTTTTTGTTTTAACCAATGTATTTTCTTTCAAAGCTAAAAACGAATTACCCTCACCCCGCCCTCTCCCCTCGAGGGAGAGGGGGAAAATCTCAAGCAAAACCCTTGCCCCTAGCGGGAGAGGGAAGGGTAAGGGGATCTTTTTGTTAATTCAAACCGTGCCTTACTCTTTAATTCACTGATCAGCAAAACCGCGTTAATGATGCTAGAATCAAATCCCCAATGAAAAAAAAGAAAGCTCCAAAACCGATTTATTTCGATTGCGCCGCAACGACCCGGCAAAAACCGCCTCAAGTCATCAAGGCTGTCACCCTATTCGCCAACGAGGTCGGGGTGTCTCATGGCAGGGGAACCTACAAACCCGGCATCGAAGCCAACGAACTGGTGTATGGGACCAGGGCCGCACTGGCCAAGCTTTTCCATATTCAAAGGTCCGATCGGATTCTCTATATGAAGAACGTCACCGAGGGAATCAACACGGCCCTGAAGGGTTTCCTGAAAAGCGGAGACCATGTGGTCCTGTCCGGCCTGGAGCATAACGCGGTCATCCGGCCGTTGAACAAGCTCAAGGCTTCAAGGGGAATCGAATATTCAATTGTTCCGGCCAATAGTCTGGGGCGTTTAAATCCCTATGATTTTGAAAAGGCACTAAAGCCGAATACGAAAATGATCTGCCTGACCCACGCTTCTAATGTGACCGGGAATTTAAGCCCCGTCGTGGAGGTTGGAGCCCTTTGTTCCAAAAAAGGAATCGCTTTTCTGGTGGACGCGGCCCAAACGGCGGGGGTTGTTCCAATAGATGCCCAGGCTTTGAACATTGATTTTTTAGCCTTTACGGGTCACAAGGGCCTGATGGGTCCTCCCGGCACCGGAGGCTTGGCGGTTTCGTCCAAATGGAACCTGGATTCCTTTATTGAAGGCGGTACCGGGTCCAACAGCGATAGTGAGGAACAACCCCAGCAGTGGCCGGATAAATTCGAAAGCGGAACCCAAAATTACTGGGGGCTCGCGGGACTCAAGGCGGCAGTTGATTTTCTTTTGAAAACCAGCGTGATGGCGATCCGGAAAAAAGAGGAAGCCTTGACCGTTCAATTTCTGAAGGAAGTTGAGGGCATCAAGGGCCTCAAGCTATTGGGGCTTCCCGCGGGGGCCGAAAAGGAAAGGGTGGCGGTGGTTTCCCTGAATATTGAGGGTCGGGACCCTTCCGAGGTGGGGTATGAACTGGATGAGAAATACGGCATCATGACCCGGGTGGGGCTCCATTGCGCGCCTTTGGCTCACCGGACGATAGGGACTTACCCGATTGGGACGGTCCGGTTTAGTTTTGGTTTTTACAACACGGAAAAAGAAATCGAAACGGCCATAAAAGCCCTGAAAGAAATAGCCAAAGCGTAAAGGGCGGAAAACAAAAGGCTATTTAGCCACAGATGCATGGGATATATGGGATGTAGGCGGAAAAGTCTTGATGCCAAAAGCAGGACCCATTTTGATTTTGGTTGTTTTTTTGTTTTCGCCATTCCATGAATCCCATGCATCTGTGGCAAAGATGGGTTTAGGTTTTTGTTTATTCCGTTAACTCTGTGGTGAAAAGGTTGTGTTTCATGAAAATTGGAGTTGCCATGAGCGGAGGGGTGGACTCTTCCACAGCCCTGGGCCTGTTAAAAGAACAGGGCCACGAGGTAGTGGGTCTAACGCTTAAAATATTGCCCTGCGAAATCACGCCTGGTGAGAATGGCGCGGTGAGTGTCAAGACTGTGGAACCCAAGGGTCAGCGCTGCTGTTCCGTTGAGGATATCCAGGACGCCAGGCAGGTTGCCTTGAAGTTGGGCGCCCCCCATTACGTCAATGAGGGTCTTGATGTCTTTAAAGCCAACGTGGTGGATAGCTTTCTGGACGAATATGAGCGGGGGATCACACCCAACCCCTGCGTGGAGTGCAATCGTTTCGCCAAACTTCCGCTTCTTCTTCAGCAAGCCTTGTCGCTTGGCTGTGAAAAACTGGCGACGGGCCATTACGCGAAAATAGACCAGGATACTGTTTCCGGTCGTTACCGAATCCGTAAAGCCGCCGACCCGGACAAGGACCAAAGCTATGTTCTTTATAAGCTTAACCAAAAACTATTGGCTCATCTCCTTTTTCCTCTCGGGGATTACATCAAGGAACAGGTCCGTGCCGACGCCCGGCGCATGGGGCTTAACATCGCCGAAAAGGCTGAGAGCATGGAAATTTGTTTCGTGACCCAGAGAAGCTACAGGGACTTCGTGAAAATGCACCGGCCCAGGGCTTTTGTGCCCGGAAATATCGTGGATGTGAATGGCCAGGTTTTGGGACGACACGAAGGCATCGCGGGATATACCATCGGCCAGCGCAAGGGGATGGGTCTTTCCGGCGGGCCTTATTTTGTGGTGGAACTCATTCCCGACACGGCAACGGTGGTCGTGGGTCGGGATCAGGATACCTTCGTCAAAGAATTTCATGTCGCCGAGATGAATTGGGTGGCTTGGGAACCGATTACCCAACCAAGGGAGGTTCTGGCGAAGATTCGGTACCGCTCGATGGAACAGCCAGCTATCATTTATCCGGAAGGGCCGAAGCGGGTAAAAGTTGTTTTAAAAGATCCGGCCAGGGCGGTGACCCCTGGGCAGTCGACTGTTTTTTATGTGGATGACGTTGTGGTAGGAGGGGGCGTGATTCAAAGAGCCGCTTCAAAGGACTCGTCCAAACATTTGGCCAAGGGAGTCGAATATGGGATGGTTTCAGGTGAATAAGAAAATCACGTTTTTTCTTTTCCTCGCGGTATTTGCCTGGGCAACCACGTTCAGTTTCGCTGAATCCGATCCCCCTACGAACCGGGTTTCCATGAAAAAAGCCCGCGCGACAGCCTTGAGAGTCGCGCCGGGAAAAGTCAGGGATTTTGAGTTCAAAATTCGAAAAGAAAAGTGGGTTTACTATTTTAAAATTATCGGCAAAGACCACAGGATTCATTACCTGGTGGTGGACGCGGTAACAGGAAAGGTGATATCCAAGGCCAGCGATCCCCTGCCGGTCGAAACGAAGGCAGTGCCAACTCCGTCTCCTGCCCCCAATCATAAAAAATAATCGGGAGGTCGGGTTTTTCCAATAAACCAGAGGGTTTTTGTTCTTTTCTTCATCACGTTTGAAGGTATAATTTGCCCCATGACTTCAAGACTTTCCTTCCTCAAAACCACCGCCTTGTTCACCAGCCTGATTTATTTATCCGGGATGGTCATCCTTCCCCTGGTTCCCAAGGCCCAGGCCCTCTATTGGGAAGATGACACGGAAAGCAATGACCCGAAGGAAATCAAAACCAGGCCCAGCCATTTCATTCTTTTGGACTGGATTGACGACGTTAACAAGGACGCGAAAAAAAGCGAATATCAGCAAATGGACAACCATGACAGGGGGCCGGCGGTTAATAACGACGCCAGAACTTTGGTCATTATCGCCTCAGGTATTGTGGGCTTGGGCGCTGGCCTTTTCCTTGCCAACCGGTTTTCCACCAGTTCCGATTCGTTAACCGCGGATATGTTTGTCGGCGGGGCTCTGGGGCTGGGAGTGGGCATTCTTGCCGGCGCCTTGATCATGCCGAAAGATTACGATGTCGCCCAAAGGGCCCAAATTGACGCCATGAAATTCCGCCAAGCCTGGTCGCAGGATCCCACAAGGATGCAAGTCGCGCGGGCTTTTCA
The DNA here is from genome assembly GCA_023249615.1 of candidate division FCPU426 bacterium. Taxonomy (GTDB): domain Bacteria; phylum Oederibacteriota; class Muellerivitia; order Muellerivitales; family Muellerivitaceae; genus PALSA-1180. The sequence goes on from JAHFCG010000005.1 coordinate 34,760, forward strand.
TCCGGCCGATTTTGCCCTTTCTCTCAAGTTTTAATTTTCCGAAGATCCGCCCACGAAACAGAAAACCCCAATAGAATCATTTTTTTGCCACAGATGAATGGGATGAACACGGATACCCTTGGGGGAAGACAAAGACCAAAACACCGAAATGCAAAGGCGGTTGGCCACAGATGCATGGGATACATGGGGTGGCAAAAACCGAAGGACATACCAAATAAAGTAGAAATTGTTCTGGATTAGGCGCGCGAATTATCAATGTTTTCATTTTCGGATTTTTAAAAGGAAAAGGGTGTTGCAGTTCTGCCTTTTATCCCATGAATCCCATGCATCTGTGGCTAAACTGTTTTTTGGGGTTGGGTTGGTTTTTTGTCAAAAGACATCCGCGTTTATCAGCATGTGCAAAGCACGTCCGTGTCTAAATTTTAGGAGGCATCTTGGCTTCTTACATCAAAGTGAAATTGAAACCCAAAGAGGAAGACCGTCTTTTGGCCGGGCATCCCTGGGTCTTCGCGAACGAAATTGAAAAAGCCCCTAAAACCCTCGCGCCGGGAACATTGGTGGAGGTTATCACCCACAAGGGGGAACCGGTGGGGAGGGGGGTCGCCAATCCCACTTCCAAAATTCTGATTCGTCTTTTGACCAGGGATTTTGACCAGGAAATAGATGACGCTTTTATCGCGGGCCGTGTTCGGAAAGCACTACAAATCCGAAAGGGATTCGGGGACAAACACCAAACCAACGGGATTCGTTTGCTGTTTGGCGAGGGGGACGGTTTGCCAGGCATGATCGCCGACTCGTTCGGCGAAACAGCCGTCATTTCCTGTTTTAGCGCCGGCCTTAAGCCCTTCATTCCCGTTATGTCCAAAACTTTCCAGGAAAACGGCTATAAATTCGTTTATGAGAAAAGTGTCGGTGAGGTTTGTGTTAAGGAAGGAATGGCCGAGTTTCAAGACTGGTTAACCGATCCTGGCAAATTGCCCATTTCTTTTTTTGAGGGAAAGGCGAAGTTTCAATCGAGTCCCAATCAGGGACATAAAACGGGTTTTTATCTTGATTTTCGGGAAGCCCGAAAACGAATTCAGGATCTAAGCGCGGGCAAGGTATTGCTGGACGCTTTTTGTTACACCGGAGCCGCGGCGATTCAAGCCGCCCTCGGCGGAGCCTCGGATGTCCTGGCGCTGGACTCCTCCCAAACCGCGCTGGATGAGGGTTCCCAAAACGCGAAATTGAATGGGGTGGAAAATAAAATCCGCTTTGAAAAAGGCGACAGCTTTAAGGTGTTCAAGGACCTGAAGAAAGGCGGCCAGATGTTTGATGGCATTCTTTTGGATCCCCCTCCCCTGGCTAAAAGCGCGCACGACCTGCCCGCGGCAAGAACCGCTCTGAAACGGCTCATGGGTCAGGCGCTGGATATGTTGAACCCAAAAGGCTTTCTGGTAGTCGGGACCTGCTCCCATCATTTTTCATGGACTTTATTGGAAGGGGTGGTTCGGGAGGCTGTTGAAGAGTCGAAAAGATCCTTCCGGCTATTGGAACGCTTGACCCAACCCCAGGACCACCCGATCAATCTTTCCATACCTGAAACGGAATACCTGCGTGTGCTCGTTTTAACTGAGATAAATAACTAAAAACAAGAACAATTTAGCCACAGATAAATGGGATGAACACGGATGGATTATTTTTTGAAAAAAACAGATGATTTTTTCCTTAAACCGGAAACCGAACACCTCAAGTAAACGTCTTAACGAAGATTACTTACTGAGTAACTAAGACGAACAAACAAAAAATAACTTTTAGCCACAGATAAATGGGATGAACACGGATGGATAAGGAACAAAACGAAAATAATTTTAATAGCCCTGAATTGTTGGAAATCACCGAGAAGATAATTGGTTGTGCTTATTCGGTTGCTAATTCCCTGGGTTGTGGTTTTTTGGAAAAGGTGTATGAAAACGCCTTGGTTTATGAATTGAAGGAAAAGGGCCTAAATGTTATCCAACAAAAACCCATCAAGATCTACTATAAGGGGGCTTTGGTTGGCGAGTATGTCGCTGATTTATTAGTTGAGGAAAGGATTCTAGTAGAACTAAAAGCTGTGCAGGATTTGGATGACGTTCATGTAGCGCAATGCCTGAATTATCTTAGGGCCACAGGTTTTAAGACTTGCCTTCTTTTGAATTTTGCCAAGCCGGAACTTCATGTCAGACGAATTTCTGCCAGGAAAGAATGGGTTAAAAATAGTTTCTGAATATTTTTCCCAGATTCATCCTTTTTGTTAAACTCTCCTTTATCTGAGTTAATCCCATTAATCTGTGGCAAATGAGGTTTTTGAAATGAAAGTTCTCGTTACCGGCGCGGCCGGGTTCATTGGTTCTCATGTGGTGGCTCGCCTTTTGAAGGAAGGCCATGAGGTTCTGGGCGTCGATAATTTTGATATTTATTACCCCCGCAGCCAAAAAGAAAAGAACCTGATTCCCGTTCTTCTCCATCCAAAATTCAAACTGATAGATGACAACCTGGCCACCATGGCGCTCATCACGGTTTTGAAAGGGACCGAGGCCATTATTCATCTCGCGGCCCAGCCCGGCGTGCGCGGCTCCTGGGGCTCCTCTTTTCACCGTTATGTCACCAACAACATCCATGTTACCCAGCGTCTTTTGGAAGAATCTAAATCCAATAAACTTAAGCGGTTTGTTTACGCTTCCTCTTCCTCGGTTTACGGGGATGTGGGGGAAGTTCTCCATGAGGAGATGAAAATCCAGCCGAAAAGCCCCTACGGGGTCACCAAGCTCGCGGGCGAGCATTTGTGCCAGCTTTACAATTTGGAATACAAGATGCCGACTGTTTCCCTCCGTTTCTTTTCCGTTTATGGACCTGGACAAAGGCCGGACATGGCTTTTCACCGTTTCTGCCAGAATATTCTGCATGAGGCGCCCTTGACGATTTATGGCGACGGCAAACAGATCAGGGACTTCACTTATGTGGATGACGTGGTGGAAATCATTACTTCGGCCCTGACGGCGGATGTGGTAGGACAAGTAGTAAATGTAGGCGGCGGATCCCCCGCGACCTTGCTGGAAGCCACTGCGATTCTTGAGGAAATCAGCGGTAAGACAACGGCCAAAACCTTTTTGGAACGTCAAAAGGGGGATGTGTTTTCCACCCGCGCCGACACAACCAAACTGGAAAGGTTGTTTGGTACCAAGCCCAAAACCAATCTACGGGAAGGGTTGGTCCGGGAATGGGAATGGATGAAAAAATTTGTCCTTTCCGAGGACGAGGAACAATCCATCAAGGCCGCGGTTCAACCCATAACCGATGTGGATGAGGCCGCCCTGGCCGAGTCCCGGGCCGATGGCAAGGCCCACAAAAAAGCCTCGCGGAAAGCCGCCAAGGCCGTTAAGGGAAAGAAAAAAGCGGTGCTGAAAGAAACATCGCCAGAAACAACGGAAACCTAAAAGATTTTTTTGCCACAGATGCATGGGATACATGGGATGGGTAAGGAAAAACAAAGACCTCGAATTATTTTTAAAAAATGAAAAAATCTTGGGCCTTTTTTACCCCATGAATCCCATGCATCTGTGGCTAAATTAATTTTTTGATTTGCCTGGTTTTTGTCAATAGACATCCGTGTTTATCTGTGGCTAAGAATGAGGTTTTTCCATGGCTTTCCGCTTGAAGGTCGCGCATATCATTACCCGCCTGGAGCTGGGCGGGGCCCAACAAAACACCCTCTATTGCTGTTCCCATCATGACCGAAAAAAATATGAAGTCATTCTTCTTTGCGGCCCCGGCGGGTATCTGGACAAGGAAGCCAAGGCCAATTCTAAACTTTACAAAACCTTTTTTATCCCGGAATTAAAACATCCCATCCGTCCCTGGTGGGACATTTTGGCGGCCTCCAAAATCTGGTCAATTCTTGAAAAAGAAAAAGTTGATATAGTTCATACCCATAGCTCCAAGGCTGGAATTTTAGGAAGACCCTCCGCCACAATGGCGAAAGTTCCGCTTGTTATTCACACCGTTCACGGTTGGGGATTTTATCCTGGGCAGTTCTTTTTGACCCAGTGGTTATATCAAAAACTTGAACGGGGAGTGGCAAGGGACACAGATTTGTTAATTGCAGTAAGCGAAGAAAACAAAAAAACGGGTTTGGAGGTAGGGATCGGGCGAAAGGAACAATACAGGGTTATCCATAGCGGTATCGACCCAAAAGCTTATATCGTTTCGTCCGTGGTAGCCCAAAAGGTCCGTAAACAAATCGGGGTCCAAGATCGGCCCGCCGTTTTGATCCTTTCAAACTTTAAAAAACAAAAATCCCCCCTGGATGTGGTGAGGGTGGCGAAGGCTCTGGTTGAAAAAATACCCTCAGTTCTTTTCTTGTGGGCGGGAGATGGACCGCAAAGAAAAAAAATTGTGAAATTAATAATGAATAATGGGTTGAGAAAAAACTTCAAACTTCTCGGCTGGCGGGAAGATGTCGCCCAACTTTTGGCCGCCACCGATGTCCTTTTGCTTACCTCCCTGCATGAGGGTTTGCCCCGGGTGGTTCTTCAGGCGATGGCGGCAGGGAAGCCAGTGGTGGCTACGGCGGTTAATGGCACCCCTGAGGCGGTAAAACAGGGTGTTACTGGTTTTCTACATCGGCCTCGCGACATTCAAGGGATGGCCGGGAGTCTTTTTAAAGTTCTCGCTAATGAAACCCTTGCCCGGAAAATGGGGCAAGCGGGCCGAAAAGCTTTGAAAGGAAGTTTCGTTATTCAGGAAATGCTTCGACAAATCGAAAAACTCTACGATGAACGTTCAAACAAAAAATAAGAACCTCGTTTTCCCAAAAACAACCCAGAGTTGGTATTCTTAATGGACGTGACGGGATTAGAATAAGACGATATTCACGACCAAATCCAAGGCGCTCAACACGGGGGATTCATGGGGCCGAGTCTTTTAAGGATAAAGGGCTTTCAGTGGGTCTTGGTTTTTGTTTTGTTTTCCGTAAGTTCAGTTTCTGCCCAGGCCCCCGTCAGTATCACCACCAACGCCGGCGATCAAAGCGCCGGTTCCCTCGGCGCGGCGATAACCACCCTCAATGGCGCGGGAGCCGGTACTCTCGACTTTCAATTGGTGAGTCCTGATTCCATCACCCTGACCCAGCCCCTTCCCTCCATAACCCAGGGGGTTACTTTTCAGGGGCAAGACACCACTATCGTCGCGGAAAACAACGCCCAGGCCCAATTTCTTTTTCAGCAAAATTTTTCCCAAAAAAATAATTTATTTTTTCAAAACACGGGGGTTCTTGGCGCGGGATTGGACGCCTCCATTACCGCTCCCAACTGGACGATGGACCCCGCGGTTCGATTTAACCTCAACGCTAGCGCGGCGACCAATATTTCAACCACTGGAGGAGTGGGTGTGACGGGGGAAAATGGCGGAAATTCCTCTGTGACCGTTGGGACCTGGACGGTGGGTTTTGGCGCGGGCATTTCGGGCGGAGCCGGGGGAAGCGTTACGGATAACGGCGGCGCGGGGGATGTGGGAGGGGACGGCGGTTCAGCTTCGGTTACAAGCGGATCCCTCAATTTTTCAGGAATTTACCTCCAGCTTTCAGGCGGGGCGGGGGGAAGCGTCACTGATCTGGGTAACGGGACGAACACCGGCGGTAACGGCGGGTCCGCGTTGTTTTCCTCCGGGTTTATATCCGTTGGTGCCTATTCCGACTTTACCCTTCAGGGCGGGGTTGGCGGAAGGGGAGTGACGAGCGGGGACGGCGGTAGTGCCACGGTGAATTCCGGGTCGATCACGATGCAGAAATCAAATTTGAGTATTCAAGGCGGGGTGGGCGGCGCGGGCGTGTCCGCTTCCGGGGCCGGGGGCAGTGCCTTTGTTTCTTTTGGAACCTTTACGGGTTTTACCGGATCCAACCTGACGGTAACGGGGGCGAGAGGGGGAGTGGGGGTCTTAACCGCCGGCGATGGCGGCGATGCCTTCGCGAAAGGGGGAAGCGTGTCCCTTTCAGGTCTTAACACCACATTTCAGGTTTATGGAGGGAACGGCGGAAACCTTGGCCCGGTGGCCAGCGGGACGGGAAATGGGGGCAATGGTGGAAGCGCGGGTGTTTCACTGGGGATTTTATCCATTGGGACGGGGACCAACTTTACGGTCGCCGGCGGGACCGGCGGCTATGGGACATCAGGCGCCAGTCCTGGTTTGGGCGGGCAGGGAGGAGATACATCGCTTACCCTGGGAACATTTTCGGCGGGAGTTTCAACCAACTTTTACTTTAACAGTGGAACCGGCGGGGTCGGTGGAATGGCAAATGCCGGCGGCACGGGGGCGGCCGGAGGAGATGGCGGGGCATTGGCGGTGTCGATGGGAAACCTTGATTTGGGCGCGGGAGCGAATATTCATTTGGTGGGTGGCACAGGCGGGGCGGGCGGAAATGTGGTTTCCGGTGGAACCGGGGGCGTTGGCGGTGACGGGGGTAATGTTTCTTTTGATGCCTCATCGGTGACGATGGGCACGGGAAGTGTTTTAAGTGTTCAGGGAGGTAACGCGGGTTACGGTGGAACTGGGGGAACCAACGGATTGTCGGGGGCACAGGGCGGGGCTTCGGCAACGATTGGCTCTTTAAATGGCGCGGGTTATTTAAGCGTCTCGGGAAGCAATGTATCCCTTAATGTCGCGGGCGGAAGTTTCGCGGGAAATATCGCGGGGAGCGTGGAGCTGGTTAAAACCGGATCTGGGTACCTTATATTGTCTGGATCCAACAGTTACAGCGGAGGCACGTCAATTTCTGCAGGGACCCTTCAAGTGAATACGGGTGGCTCCTTGGGAACAGGAGCCGTGGTAAACAATTCGGACCTCATTTACGTCAATTCCGCAACGGCGGGAAATTCAACCCTGGTAAATAATTTCAGTCTTCTCTTCAGCCAATTTTCCAGTGCTGGAAATGCTGTGGTGACGAACAATGATAATATTACTTTTTTGGGTAATTCTACGAGTAGCGCATCTACCATCACCAATAATTACCTCGTGTTGTTTCAAGACAATTCATCAGGGGGGAGCGGGTCAATAATAACCGGTAACGGTGGCAACTTAGTTTTCACACAAAATTCCACGGGGGGGTTACTGGAGTTGAACACGAATGGATCGGGTAATACGGATTTCAGCGACGACTGGCTTTCTTCGATCAGCATTGGCTCCATCGCTGGGAGTGGAACATATTACTTGGGATCTATCGGGCTCATTACAGGCGCGAACAATATTTCCACAACCGTTTCTGGTTTGATTGCGGATGGAGGAATAAATGGGGGCATAGGAGGATCGCTGACTAAGTTGGGCACCGGAATTTTAACTTTAACAGGGGCCAATACCTATTCCGGTGGAACCGGTTTGATCTCCGGAACGCTTAAGGTTGGAAACAACCAGGCTTTGGGAACTGGTTCGATGGTAGTTAATGGGGGTACTTTATCCACGGCTGGGACAACCTTAGCGTTCCAAATCGGCGGAAATTATACACAGGCTTCTGCAGGGAAACTTCAAATCGGGCTTGGGGGAGCTGGGGCGTCAACTTCAGACCTGATGAACGTAACAGGCACAACCTCTTTAAATGGAACTCTAAGTCTTGCTGATTACGGCTCCTTAACCGCCCCAACGATTGGTCAATCTGTGACGGTAATCACCGGGGCTTCGGTGACTGGTCGATTCTCCATGGTGGAACAAGCCCTGACAGGAATGAGATTTTTGCCTCTTTATCAATCGGGTTCCGTGGCCTTGGAATCGGTTATTCCTACTTTCCTTCAAACCGCGTTAACCGCCAATCAAACAGCTGTCGCGACCGATTTGGATAAAATTTTTGGCGATGGGCGTGAATATGATCTGATGCTGGGGCTGGTATCCCAATCACCCTCGAGCCTCCCCGCCTCGTTCGATCAAATTTCGCCTGAAGGGTTCACC
>JAHFCG010000067.1 GCA_023249615.1 candidate division FCPU426 bacterium
CTACCCGTTCCGGTTAAGGGGCTCACGGTCCGCTACCGGTTTAAATGGAACGATTAATTATTTCCGAGAGGAGCAAGTTCCCATGAAAATTTCCTGGAAAGGTTTTTTAGCCCTCCTTTTTATGTTGGTCGCAGGCTTAAGGGGCACGGCCCAGGCGGGCCAGCAGATTTATTTATCCGAATCCCCCAACGGGAAATACCGGGTCACGATTGAGCAAAGCATTGACCGCCGGGTGGGGGACAAGGTTTTCTTTCGTTATTCCCTCGACCTGGCCAATGTCCGAAATAACAAACATCATTTTGAAATCCTCCAGGGGGGAAGTCCCCTGGTCCATGAGACCGAAAAGGGAACCTTCCAGGTTCACCCGGAACCAAACCCCGTTCCAACTCCCGAACACCAACGGGATATGTTTGATGACCACTGGGCTTCCATCCGCTTTTCCTGGTCCCGGGACAGCCTGAAATTATTCGTCCGCCTGGAAGTAATCGAGGGAACATGGAGAACCTACTTCGTGGATATTAACTCAGGTAAAACCACGGATATTACGCCGGACCTCGAGGGCGGGATTAAGGGAAAAATCGGAGCCCGCAAATGGGATTGTCAACAACCCAAGGTGGAACTAGCGCTTTGGACCAAACCCCATCTGGCTTTTTTCAAACTGACAAGTATTTGCGGAAAAGACAAAGAAAAGGAAAACGACAAGCTCTTTAATCTGACCGATTCGGTCCTGTTTGATACCGTCAAGGGAATGGTGGTTTCCCATTGCCTGGATTGCAAGAACGAAAAATCACTCAAGACGTTCGATAAGTATTTTATTTCCACCATTCCCACGCCCACGCCTACACCCGAGGAAACTCCGACGACTCCTTAAGAAATTTTGAAACGAGGCCCGGCCTTTAAAGGCCGGGCCTTTTTTGTTTGTTCTCATTGTTTTTTGACCTTCACAAGTTTATTCTCCCTTTCTGGTTCAATTTTTTCGAAAAGGATTTTCAGGTGGACCCATTTCGCGTTACCGGAACGGTTTTTATTCTATTGCTAACCGGATTTAGCCGTGGATCCCTCGGGTTTGAGCTTTCCGGAAAAATTCTCGAAAAGGGCAGCAAGGATCCCCTGGTGGGAGCGAGCCTTTATTTTGAAAGAACAGGAAGTCTAAATCCTAATCCCCTAGAAACCACCCTGCCGCCCGCATCGGCTTCAAACCCCGAAGAATCAAAAACCCCCGCAACGATTATTTCCCATGTTCCCCCTTCCTTTTCCGCTGAGACTGATTTAAATGGGTTTTATCAAGTGTCTATTCCCGAAGGGGTCTACCGTGTAACGGTGGCGGGAGAAGGTTTTGAAAAGCTTAGGTTAACCTCCTTTCCCATGGGAAAAGACGCCCAAAAGGATTTTTATCTTATCCGGGAGGGTTTCAGCCTGCCGGAAATCGTGGTTTCCGCCTCCAAAGAATCCAAAACGGCGGTAAGTCATGAAAGTGTTTCCAAGGATGAATTGAGGTCTGTTCCCGGGACGGCGGGAGATGTCTTAAGGGCGCTTCAGTCGCTTCCCGGCGTGGCGGTAGCGGGTGATTTTTCGGGACAACTCATTGTCCGGGGCGGCGGACCCGAGGATAACCTTTATTTGATGGATCGAATTCCCCTTGCCTTCCCCTTTCATTTTGGCGGTCTTCTCTCAACGGTCAATTCCGATCTGATCAAGAACGTGGATTTTTCAGCCGGCGGGTTCGGCCCCGCTTACGGTAATTATTGGGGCGGGGTGGTGGATATCACCCAAAGGGACCCCCGACGCGACCGTTGGGGCGGGCGGGCGGAGGTCAATATGCTTTTATCCGAAGGCCTTCTGGAGGGACCGATCACCTCCAACAGTTCCTTGGCTTTGGCGGGAAGGCGAAGCTACCTGGAATTGTTCAGCGGGCTTTTTACCGGCGGAAGTTTAACCGTCATTCCTTCCTTTGGGGATTACCAATTCAAGTACAGTTATGATTATTCGAAACAAACCCATTGGGATTTTCAGGCATTCGGAAGCAACGACCGCATCGGCCTGACCATCAAACCGGATTCTGATTTGGCCAAACAGGACCCGGCTTACGCGGGGGAATTTTCCTTCCATAACACTTTTGACAGTCAGGGGTTCAATTACCGCCGTTACTGCGACGGGCAAAATACCTTTTTGGCGACCCTTTATCACACCAATTTTTATTTTGGGACCCACATGGGCAAAGACCTTCACCTCGACATCAATTTTGAGGATTATGGGGGAAGGTTCGACTGGCTTTATGATTTTGACGAATCAAACCATCTCCGCTTGGGAATGGAAGTGGACCATACGATTACCGGCAACAATTCCTATTTCGTGGATATCCCGGGGGAAGGGCAGCCCAATTTTGACCTGACCACCTCCCCCAGGATCAGCGCCAGTGAAACGACCCTGGCCGATAATTTTGGTTTTTACGTTGAACAAAAATTCAAATGGTTCGATAAAAAACTCGAAGTGACGGCCGGACTAAGGGCCGATTATCTGGCCTACAATTCCCACTTTACCTGGGGCCCCCGCCTCGCCGCGGCTTTTCTTTTAACCCCCGAAACAACCCTCAGGGGTTCTTTTGGCTACTACTACCAGCTTCCCTGGCAGGGGCCCTATCTGGACCCGAGCTTTGGCAACCCCAACCTTTTTTCCGAAAGGGCCGTTTCCTCCATTTTGGGATTTGAACAAAAGCTCCGCGATGGGTTTTATTTCCGCGTGGAAGGCTATAACAAAGATTTAACGAATGTGGTCGTCAGTGATCCCTTGACCCATTACAGCAACATCGGGACGGGTTATTCCCGCGGTATTGAGTTTTTTATCCGCCGGGCGCCCACGGAAAGATTTTTTGGCTGGATTTCCTACGCCTTCAGCGACTCCCTCCGGCATAACTCGCCCGGGGATACCCATGTGTATGATTATGACCAGCCCCATATCGCCACGTTGGTCGCGAGTTATAAAATAAATCCCGGGTGGGATGTTGGGTTCAAGTGGCGCTACTCCAGCGGGCAGCCCACAACACCGATTCTGGGCGCGGTTTTTGATTCCCTCAACAACCGTTACCTGCCATTTTATGGTCCGCTTAACTCTTCCCGCCTGCCGGATTACCACCGGCTGGATTTTTCCACCTCCCTCACCACCGTTTACGATACCTGGCAATGGCGTTTTTATCTTGAAATCCTCAATGTCTACAACCATCCCAACGTTTTCACCTATGATTACAACAGTGATTACACTCAAAGAAGGGAACTGCTCCAATTGCCTTTTCTTCCCTATATCGGGTTCGAGATGAAATATTAGGCGTTGAAAACCCAAATGAAATAAGGGGTTTTCACCCGTAATTGGGACTTCAGAATTTCACCCGGGTGTCGTTAGGTTTTAAGAGGTATTCCATGAACAACGTCAATCCCATCAATTCACTTTTTTCGGGCGGAGGTTCCCATGCCACCTCCGGGTTATTTGGGTCCCCCGTCAATTTCGGCAACACTTTTGACCAGGCCATGACCCAGGCAAGGACCCCCGCGGATAAGGCAAAAGTCGCTTTTATACAGGCAAAGTTTACCCAACAAAATATTTTGGCCAGCATGTTTTCAGATCCCCACACCTCTATGCTTGGTTTCGGGGCTAATGAACTTTTTGGCACCGGGGGGCCTTTTGGCTTGGCTTCCTGGGTTTATGACGCGCAAAGGGTTTTGGGAAACAATTCCGACGTTTCCAAGCTCATCGGTTTAGGGGAGCAGGCGGCTTTTCTGGCCCAATCCAATTTTAACCACCAATTAAGTTCCCTAGGTTCCACCCGATCCACAGGGGGCGGAATCAACTCCCTGTTTTGATAATGGCCGCGGTAAAAAAAGGCGCGAACCCCAATCATTTTTTTTGGGCTCCGCGCCTTTCTTTTTAGGTCAAGGAGTTTCAAAAGGGAATGTTCACCTTTAAACTGGAAGAATGAAAGATCCAGAACGGTCCACATCCCCACGACTTTCGCTTTGGTTTTTCGCTGGTTTTTCGGTTTTATTTCTCGCCCTGGTTATTCCCGGCATCCGGTCCAATTCCCTCACGAACGATGAGCCGGTTGAAATCACCAACGGCTATTATTCCCTCACCCGGGGGGATGTGGCGGCGTCCCATAATTATTCCCCTTTCGCCACGGCTTTTTGCGCCTTGCCGCTTTTGGGGTTGCCGCTCAGGACCCTGCCGCTGTCGGGGGATGTTTTCGACAGGGCCCAGGCTTTTTTGTTTGTTTGGAACCTGGACCAACTTGCCTGGATAACGCCCCTGGCGCGAATGGGAAACCTCATCCTGGGGTTGTTACTCGGTTTTTTTCTTTACCAGGCGACCGGAAAGGAAAGGGTGCTTTCCTTTTTTGTTTTATTTCTTTGGGCTCTAAACCCAACCCTGCTTTCTCTTTCCGGATTAACCAAAACCGATATGCCGGGGGTGGTCCTGTTTTTTTTAACAGTTTGTCTTTTTCAAAAAACCTTCAGTGGAAATTTGAAATTATTTTCCCTCAGCACGGGCTTGGCTTTGGCCGCCGCAGTGACTTCCAAATTTTCATGTCTGATTTTAATCCCTGTTTTCCTTTTGATGGAAATTTTGGATTTTAAGAAAGGCGGGGCAAGGGAAAGGGCCGGTCTTTTGAAGCAAAGGATTTTTTGGGTTTGGGGGGGTGGTATTTTTTCATTTTTTCTCGCGGTTTTTTTTATTTATTTACCCGCGGCCCTCTATTCATCCGGCCATCGTTTTCCTCTCGTGTATTTTTTTGAAAAATTTCGCGAGCTCACTCTTTTTGACCAAAAGCCCTACCCTGTGTATTTTTGGGGTGAGGGGGGATTTCAAAATCACTGGTTTTATTTTCCGGCTGTTTTTATTTTAAAGAGTCCAATCCCTTTTCTCCTTTTTCTTTTAACTGGTTTGTTCCTGGGTTTCAGAAGGAGGCTAACCTTTCCTGTCTGGCTGTGGGCGCCCCCGCTTGGCATTTTCCTCTCCATGCTTCCGCATTTAAACGAGGGAATTCGTTTTTTGGCGCCGGCCCTTCCTTTTACTTTTATCATCGCGGCCCAGGGCGCGGCATGGTGTTGGACCCGAAAATCCGGCGACTTAAAATTCAAAATTCCCGTTTTGGGCCTTTTGATTTGGCAGCTTTTAAGCGTTGGTTCCTGCTTCCCCTCTTTTTTAAGTTACTTCAATGACGGGGTCAGTCCTGAAAGAAAAATATTTTTTCTCGCTGATTCGAACCTGGATTGGGGGCAGGATCTAAAAAGACTCGCGGGTGTCGCCCAAAAACGTCATTGGCCCAGGGTTAAACTCGCCTATTTCGGCGGTGTGGACCCTGCGGTTTATGGCCTAAATTGGGAACCTTGGCGGGTAGCGGATCTGGAAAGCCCCCGGCCGGGGGCCGTTTACGCCGTGAATACCAGTTTTTTTCAATTGGCCCCCGTGGCTTATCCGCCCACCAAGGTGATCGTTGAAAGTTGGTTGGCAAAGGAACTCCCGACAGGAAAGGTGGCGGATAGCTGGTACTATTTTGAAATTCCCGGGAAAAATAAAAAACAAAAGAGCACCCCTTATTTAGCCTCGGCCCCTTTCCTTCAATACAGGGGATATGCGGCCTTCCCGTTGGGCCCCACGGGACCCGAATAAATTATTCCGCTGCCTGACAATTTGACAAGTGGTTAGCCACCGGAACCAAAAGCGAAAATTTTTCCTTAAACGAAAATTCAGTTTGATGAGTAGAATATCATCATGACCATGAAATGCCCTTCCTGCCAATTTCAACAAACGGAAGACCGCCTGGATTGTGAGTGTTGCGGGCTGGTTTTTTTAAAATGGAGGGAAAGACACGCGCCTTCGGGGCCTGTTAAAACCTCCACGGATGACATGGCTTCCCCTGAATCAACCGAGGAAAGCCCGCCTCCCAGGGAAAAATTCCTATACCAACAATTAGCCGCGATGGATTTTCAACAGTCTCCCGAGGGAAATTGGGTTTATTTTCCGTGGGGAAGTTTTGGCAAGGGTTATGATGGCAATGATCCTGAAACAAAAAAAAGAATCTCAAGGTTTGTAAGCGTTTTTTCCTGCGTTCATTGCCCCGTTTTGGCGATTTTGTGGACCATGAACCTCCTCGCGTGGCTTTATTATCCAAATTACCGCCTGGTTTTCGCCCTCTTCTTTATGGTTTATCTGATCGCCGCTTATGTTTTTTTCTGGCTGGCGGCTTCCCGATGGATTTCAAATCTTCACGCCTCTACCACGCCTTTTAATCAAACCCAATATTTGAAAAGTTTCCGGGGGATTTTTTATTGGAAATACCTCGTCAGTTTTGAGGTGGTCGCCCTTTTCCTTTTACTCGTCGGAATGTGGTTCTGGTTAACGGGCAATTTTTTCATTTTTTTTAAAAACCACCCGGGGTTGGTCCAAAGAATTTGGCTGCTTTTGTCGGCGGTTGTTTTGGGAGGGAGCACCTTTTTAATTTATGTCCGTGATAAAAAAAAGCGGTAAATTCACCAAGGGGATAACACCATGGGCCTGTTTGATTTTCCTTTAAAAAAACTGAAAACCTATAAAGGGATTAATCCCAAACCGAAAAATTTTGAGACTTTTTGGGACCAGGCTCTCAAAGAAATGAGGGCCCTCGATCCTGAATTGGAATTAATCCCCAATAAAACACTTCGGGCTCCCTTTGCCGAATGTTTTGACATGTTCTGGACTGGCGTTGGGGGAGCGAGGATCCACGCCAAACTTTTACGGCCGAAACACTCGCCCAAACCCCATCCGGCTCTTTGTGTTTTTCACGGTTACAGCGGCTCCGCGGGAGACTGGCAGGACAAACTGAGCTTCGTGGCGGCGGGTTTCACCGTGGCGGCCATGGACGCCAGAGGTCAAGGAGGATCCTCCGAGGACAAGGGCGCGGTAAAGGGCAACACCCTGAACGGGCATATTATCCGGGGGCTGGATGACATCCCCGAGAAACTTCTTTTCAGGCAAATATTTTTGGATACGGCACAAATGGCGAGGATTGTCATGGCGATGCCGGAAGTGGACGCCAAAAGGGTGGGGGCGATGGGAGCCAGCCAGGGCGGGGGATTAACCCTGGCTTGCGCGGCGCTGGAACCAGGGATTAAAAGAGCCGTACCGATTTACCCTTTCCTTTGCGACTACCAAAGGGTTTGGGAAATGGACCTGGCGAAACATGCTTATGAGGAATTACAACAATACTTCCGGCGATTTGACCCGCGCCATGAGCGGAAAAAAGGGATTTTCACGAAATTGGGCTATCTCGATAATCAGCACCTGGCCCCGAGGATCAAGGCGGAAATTTTAATGGCGGTAGGTCTGATGGATGAAATCTGTCCACCCTCAACGCAGTTCGCGGCCTACAACAAGATCCGTTCAAAGAAGGAAATGGTTTTGTATCCGGATTTCGGCCACGAGGGTTTGCCGGATTTCAACGACCTGGCCTTTAACTTTATGATGGGGTTGTGAAAAAACCTTGGGATCGGTAACCGTTTTTTTAATGCCCCGGCGGAAGCGCGGAAATGACGCTGAAATCCCAAATTTCCTTGGACCCGTTATCCACGGCGATAACATATCCCCTGAATTCCCCGTTGGCTCCCCGAAATTGCTCAGACACGATGGCGCCGATTTTGTTGGTCTTGATATTTCCAACCCTCTGGTTCAATGTTAAATCCATAAAATGTTTCCTCCCGTGGAGTTTTAACTTATAAAATTTAAATTCATGGTAACAGAGTTAAAGCGGATTTACCCTGAATGGGTTAAGGATGTCTCGGAAAGGGCTCTTTTGTTCCAAAAAGACTACTGGGAAAGAAAATCGCTGGAAACCCGCAGGCCCCCGGACCATCCGGTGGTGAGGCAGTATGTAATTCCCAAGATGGATTTTATCCAACGGGCCATTTCCCTTGAAAAAAATTCCCGCCTGCTGGATGTGGGCTGCGGGAACGGTTTTTTTTCCTTTTATTTCGACCAGGCTTGTCAAACGGTCGGGGTGGATTTTTCGGTGAAGATGCTGGAGAAAAACCCCATTTCCCAAAAATTTTTGATGGATGCCGCCCATTTAAACTTTCAGGATTTTTCCTTCGACGTGGTTTTTTGCCACGCTTTATTGCATCACGTTGAAAACGTGGACGAAGTCCTGGGGGAAATGAGGCGGGTGTCCCGGAAATACGTGGTAATCCTCGAGCCCAACCGGAATAATCCCCTGATGTACCTGTTTTCGGCCCTTGTTCCCGAGGAACGCAAGGCCCTGAATTTTTCTTTGGCCTTTTTGAGGAAAAAAATGGAACAGAATCATTTAAAAGTGGCCGCTTCCTTTTCCCACGGGATGACTGTCCCGAATAAGACCCCCGTTTTTTTGCTGCCTTTGGCAAGACTTTTGGATTTTCGACAACCTTTCGGAATGACAAACATCCTTATCGCGGAAAGATAATTTCATCTTTACCGTTTTCGGGTTTCAATCTGGTGCAATAGGTCCCTCAGACTTAAATCGGCCATGGAATCCAGGCGCATGTCCGCCTGGTCGATGGGCAATTCCCGTGTGACCGAATTGGGAACGGCCACCGTGTAAATTCCCGCCGCCTTGGCGGCCTTGATGCCGTTGGGGGAATCCTCAAAGGCCAGGGCATTTTCCGGCCTTACACCCATAAAAGTCAGGGTTAAATGATAAAGCTCCGGGTGGGGTTTTACGTTCTCGACGTCATCCGAACATCGGATGGAATGAAACATATCGGCAATTCCAAGGCGCGAAAGATGACCGACAACCCAACCCTGATCGGAGCTGGAGGCCAGGGCGAGGGCGATTTTTTGCTCCTGGGCCGCCTCAAGATATTCCACCACCCCAGGGCGGGGTTTTAAAGGTCCCAACAGTTCTTTCTGCCTTTTTCCGTAACGGACGCTTAATTCGGCGTGATTAAGTTTTTGCCCCGTCTGTTTTTCCAAAAATTCATAAACGTTGAAGGTGTTGTGAGCGGTTCCGATACAGCGCGCCCATTGATTCAGCGGAAGGGAGGTTCCATAGGATTCGAAGATTTCACTCCAGGCCTGGAAGGAGGTAGTTTCAGTATCCAGAATAAGGCCGTCAAAATCAAAAATGAGAAGGTCCATGGGCGGGAATTGTAGCACACGAAAATCCAAATTTTGAATAGAGCCAACCGTAATTGGGTTAAACTACTCCTCGGTTATTCGCCCCATTTCAAAGGTTGGTTTAAATGACGTCCCAAAATGACAAGCGTCCCATTGTTCTTGATGTGGAGAATATTACGTTGGCCTTTGGGGGGCTTGTGGCGGTGGATAATTTTTCCCTTACTCTTCGGGAAGGGGAATTGTCAGGCTTGATTGGTCCGAACGGCGCCGGCAAAACCACCGTATTCAATATTCTTTCCGGAATTTACCAACCCCAACAGGGGGATGTCCGGGCCTTGGGAAAACCCCTCCTTGGGTTAAGGCCAAACCAGATTACCCACCTGGGGCTTGTCCGTACGTTCCAAAATATCCGTTTATTTAAAGACCTCACGGTTGAAAACAACATCAAGGCGGCTTTTCATCACGCTCAAGCCTATGGCCTAGGGGCAGGGTTGTTTCAAACCAAGGAATTTCAAACGGTCGAGAAGGCTTTTGAGGAAGAAACGGAACGGCTGATGGAGGTTTTGGAATTGACCCACCGTAAGGGTTCCCTCGCCGGGGCCCTGCCTTATGGCGATCAAAAAAAACTCGAGATCGCGAGGGCCTTGGCGACAGGAGCCCGAATATTGCTTTTGGATGAACCCGCGGCTGGCATGAATCCCCAGGAAACCAGGTGGTTGATGGAAGTCATCCAGCGCGTCCGGAGAGAATTCCATCTTTCGGTCCTCCTTATTGAACATGACATGAAGGTGGTTATGGGTATTTGTGAAAGAATTTATGTCATGGATCACGGGGTCAAGATCGCCGAGGGAACCCCCAAGGAAATCCAGGAAGACCCAAAAGTCATCGAAGCTTACCTTGGAATTAAGAAGAAAAAATGAACCAACCTCTTTTGGAGATTAAAAATTTAACCGTGTTTTATGACTCCATTCAGGCCTTGAGGGGTGTAAACCTCAATGTGCCAAAGGGCTCCATTGTTTGTCTGATTGGCGCCAACGGAGCGGGGAAGTCCACGGTGCTTCGAGCCATATCAGGCATCAAGAAACCATCCGGCGGAGATATTGTTTTCGCCTCCAAAGCCATTACCAACGTTTCACCGCATGAATTAGTAAAACTTGGAATCGTACAATGCCCTGAAGGGCGGGGGGTGTTCCCTAACCTAACGGTTGAGGAAAACCTTGATCTGGGGGCTTATGTCAGAAATGACCAGGTTCAAATTAAAAAAGACCTGGAACATGTTTATTCCCTTTTTCACAGACTTGCTGAACGGCACAAACAAATGGCCGGCACTCTTTCGGGGGGGGAACAGCAGATGCTGGCCATCGGAAGGGCTTTAATGGCCAGGCCCCAATTGCTTCTTCTGGATGAACCCTCTCTGGGATTGGCGCCCCAAGTAATTGAACTCATTTTTGAAACTGTGGCAAAAATTAATAAAGAGGGGACGACCATTCTATTGGTCGAACAAAACGCCCAATTGGCCTTGGAGACCTCCCATTACGCTTATGTTTTGGAAACGGGGAGCATTCTTTTGGAGGGAGAAGCCTCGGGTGTTCTTGAAAATCCCAAAGTCAAGGAAGCTTATTTGGGGGAAAGAGTTTAAACACCCGAACGATTCCGGTTTTATTGGGCGATTGTTAACTTTTTGTCCTAAAAATGGAAACCAGTTTTTCCCAAAAACGTTTTTGATTGAAACGGTTCACATAAAAGTTTATAAAGAGATATGGTTTTTTGCCTGTTGACGGGTGGGCAAAATTAAAATCTGGAGGAGAGAAAATGAAAAAGGTCTTGGTGCTGGTTGTTGGCTTGTTTTTGCTGGGTTCCGCCACGAACGCGATGGCCGGGACGAAGTGGAAAATGCAAGTAAACACCGGGGGGAACGTTTTGGCTTCCGGATTTGGATCAACCGACTTCGGCCTTGGTTTGGGCTTGGGTATTGGAGTGGCCGTCAATGACACCTGGTCCTTTTGGCTGAATTCCAACGCCTATTACGACCTGCAATCCACTTCCATCACCTCTCTCATTTTCGATGAAGCAAATTTGACCGCCAAGTGTAATTTTGGAAGCGGTGGGGGAGTGAGCCCCTACTTTAGGGCTGGGTTGGGAACCTTCTATCAAGTTCTTACCATTAGTTATTTGGGTATTTCCGTTTCAGGTTCCACCAGCAATTTGATGTTACAGGGTGGATTGGGATTGGAATTTCCGGCGGGAACGGGTTTAAGCTTCTTTGCCGAGGCTGACAGCGGGATTGTCCTTGCCACCGGCGCGACCGGGGTGACAGTTCCGATTACCGCTGGATTAGTTTTCGACCTTTAAAATTTAAATTTTCCTTAAGCCCCGTTCCGCGAAAGCGGTACGGGGTTTTTTATTTATACCAAAGAGTCAGTTTTCAGGTTTAGCGATAATTGCCCCAAAAAGCGTAAAACAAAGCCAAACCCAGAGAAGATTGTTTGATTCTTCGCGTTATTTTCGATGTTATACTTTCCGGACTTGAATTAGGAAAAGTTTGCCGGTTTTCCCAATCCAGAAAATATCTGTTCTTCATCGTCTTTCCATGCCTTGAACAGGAAGCTCGCCGAAAATCAATTTCAGGAGAAAGCCATGAAACGCTTAAGTCTTTTGGGATTTTTGATTTTAGCCTTGGGTTTCACGGGAACGGGGTTTGCCCAGACCGCCGCCCAATATATCGGAGCCGGAAATCAAAGTTACGCCGCGAAGGATTATGTAAAGGGCGCCCAATATTACCAGGCAGCCGTTCAATTGGATGGGAACTCCGCCGCGGCCTTCCAGGGCCTGGGAAATTGCCAGTATATGCTGGGTAAAAATGCCGAAGCTTTGTCGGCTTATGAAAAGGCTTCCGCTCTGGATCCGAACAACGCCCAACTTTCCTCTTTTGTCACAACCCTTAAGGCCAAGGTAGGGGCCGCTTCTTCTGTTGCCGTTCCCACCCCAGGTCCCGCCGGAAGTGCAGTCAATGCCGGATCTTCCTCAAACGAGGGTAAATTTGAACTGGATGTCCACGCGGGTGTCGCTGTTTCAAGCCAAACAGGGTTTGGAGGTGGTTTGGACGGTTTTGTTCCCCTTGGAAAAAGTTTTTCCCTCGGGGCAATAACCGGTTTTTATACCTTTGGTTCAAGCGCATCTGGATACGGCGCCTCGGCGAGTTCAAGCATCAATTTTCTTGAATTGATGGCAGCGGGAAAATACCGAATTGATGCCAACGGCTTTCATCCGTACATTCTTGGCGGCGTGGGAATGTCCCTGGTAATGCAAACCGTTAGTGTAACTTTCCTTGGCACCACCACCTCTGTTTCGGCCTCCGAAATGGATCCGATGATTTCCATCGGAGGGGGAGTGGAATTTCCAATGGGACAAGGCATGAATTTCTTCGCGCAGGGAAGGTATTCCATGGTTATGCAAAACGGCGGCAGCTCAACCTATGAACCCATTGAGGCGGGGCTCAACTTTAATCTATAATCGTTAGGAATTAATCCTCAAAAAGCCCTGTCCCCATTTTGGGGCGGGGCTTTTCTTTTTTGGTTGAAATGGGTCACTTGCTCTGGCTGTGGGAGGCGTTTAAGATACCCCAACCTTTTTCGGAGAAACCCTTGAATCTCTTTAAAGAAAACCGATTTTTGAAGTTTCTGGGCTCCGTCCAGATGGCTCTTCCGATGATTCTGATTTTGGCGGTTCTGCTTGCGGCGGGGACCATCGTGGAATCCCGGTATTCCACCCCGGTTGCAAAGAGGTTCGTTTACGGAACCTGGTGGTTCGCGGGGTTTCTCATTCTGCTCGGGGTTAATTTGCTTTGCTCGGCATTCTCCCGTTTTCCCTGGAAAAAATATCAGACGGGTTTCGTCATTACCCACCTGGGAATTATCCTCATCCTCGCCGGGTCCCTGGTGACCCAAAAGCTGGGTTCGGACGGTCAAATCGCCCTGACCGAAGGGGAAGAGGGCCATATCTTCCAGGAAGATAAGGCCTTTCTTTATTATCAAATCGACCGCGGCGCTGAAGAAAAGGTTCCGGCGTCTTTTTCCTTTCGCCCGCCTAAACCGGATAATCCCCTAGTTATTCATCTGGAAGACGGGGGCTATTTGATGGTGGACCAGTTTTACCTGAACGCCCGAAAGGTGGTGAAGGGCAAGGCTGCGGAAGAAGGGGAAAAGGGTTTTCCGGCCATTCATCTGGATTTGAACAGTTCCTTCGTCCATGAAAATCAATGGTTGTTTTTGGGACACAAGGATTATGGTCATCTGGATCTCGGGCCCGCGTCGGCTTTTTTTGAGAAAGAAGGTGATTGGAAAAAACGATTGGCGAAGGGCGCCCAAGACGTCAGCGAAAACGCACTGGGGGTTCTTTTGGGCTCTGACGGAACCTTGAAGTACCAGGTTCGAAAGCACGGAACCTTTGGATTGGTTCAACCCCTGAAGGTGGGTGTGGACTATTCCACCGGTTGGATGGATATGCAAATCAAGGTTGATGAAAGACTGACGGAAGCGGTTCCGGAAGAAACCTTTGTGGAAGAGCCCCTGCCCAATCAAAAGGAACCAGAATCGGCGATCCATTTTCAGGTTTCCCGAGCCACGGATAAAAAAGAAGGTTGGTTGGGTTTTCAAAATCAGGTTAATTTGATGCTGAACGGCAAGTCCTTCGCGATCGCCTATGGGCCGCGACAAGTTTTCCTCCCCTTTGTTATTCATCTGGCCAAGTTTCACCTGGGGTTGGATCCCGGAACCGACAAACCGGCCTCTTACGCCAGCGATATTTTTTACATCGACCCGGAAAAAGGAATCCAGGTTCCGGCCAATATCAGCATGAACCAGCCTCTCCACTTCATGGGCTATACGGTTTTTCAGGCAAGCTACCAGCCGCTTCCCGATGGAAAGTACATTTCGGTCTTTTCCGTGGGGAGGGATCCAGGCATCTGGTTAAAATACGGGGGAGCGATCGTGATGGTGCTGGGAATTATTTTCATGTTTTGGTTTAAAAACCCCGCGTGGAGCAAGAAAGAACAAAATGCGAACTAAAATCATTTCACCACCAAGACTCCAAGTCTCCAAGGGAAGCATTTTCAGATTTGGAAAAATGATTTCTAAAAAAATTCTAGTATTTTCCTCGCTGTTTTTGGTGTCTTGGAGTCTTGGTGGTTCAACCGCCTTTGCGGGGGAGATGGATTTTAAGCCCCTGGCGCTGATTCCCATCCAGGAAGGGGGGCGGGTAAAGCCATTGGATACCTTCGCCAGGGAAAGTGTCCGCTTCATCACGGGCCATGAGGAATTTGAGGGCAAGTCCTCCCTTGAAACCATGTTTGACTGGCTGACCCATCCCGACGCCTGGGAAAACAGGAATTTTATCTTTGTGGAAAATC
>JAHFCG010000006.1 GCA_023249615.1 candidate division FCPU426 bacterium
TCAGGCCCAGGGGTCAAGGTCCAGGGTGTTAGTTTAAATCTTAAACTTGAACCCTGCCCCTGATCCCTGCCGTTTAGAGTTTGTAAAGCTGGTATCTCATCCCGAACCAACGGGCGCGGGGCCCGGACATTTGATCCTTGATACTGGGGGGCAAAAGGTTGATGTCGGTCATGACGAAATTGGCGGGCAGGAAGTATCCCGGTGACGGGGTCAAAAGCCAAAGCTTGTCATTGAGAAAAATTTTCTTTACCTGCGAGTATTTCCTCCTTTGCTCCGGGTTGTGCCACTGGTCGCAGGCGAATTCCACCATGGCGTGTCCCAGGCCCCGGCCCCGGTAAAGCGGGTCGACGGTTAGGCCGGTTAATTCCACACAATCCTCGTGGGCCGTGATACCAACCGTACCACAGCTCAAACCCTGGACTTCCGAAACCCACCAAAGGGTTTCGCCCATGTTGTCGACGCTGATTTTGTTTACGATAAGTGAATGTTCGATGCCAGGCATGTCCTTGGGGGTGGCCTGGCGGATTACCAGCTCATTTTCAAGGGCCCAAAGTGAGGCGGCCGAAAGGTCGCCTCGGTAAACCAGTCCCCCGTTTCCGGTTTCCCTAAGCTTGTTGACCATCAAGAGCATTTGTTCCTTGGAAGCCCATTGGTTGTCCTTGACCTCCTTGAGGTCCGTGGGCTTCATCTTGGTGTCCCGGGTGGTCGCGTGAAAAATGTAGGAATCCCAGGTGGTAACTTCACTGTTGTGGCTGATATCCAGCGTGATGTGAAGTATGAAACGTTTTAAGTCGATGTTCAAACCGGTTTCTTCTTTTGCCTCGCGGATAGCCCCCGAAACGATATCCTCTCCCGGGTTAACTCCTCCCGAGGGGGAACGGAAAATGCCGGGCGGGTAGCTGTGTTTGCTCATGAGGGCAAAGCGGTCGTCGGGTCCCTGGATCAGCATGGTGACATCATGGGCCCGCTTTTGGCTGTTACTGCGCTGGACCAGTTTCCAGCCCTGTTCGTCAAATTCCTGGGTCATCCATTGGTGATAGGGGTATCCGAAACGGGCACGGATGGAGGATAATTGAGGCCGCAAAAACATGAGTGAAACTCCTGTTTGAGGCATCCTTCAAGACGCCGTCATTTTATGCTCTTAAAAGCTGTTTGGAAACGGGAGATTTCCATTTTAATCCCTAACTCTGGAAGAAAAATGCGGTCACGTAAAACCTGGATAATTTTTGTTTTTTGGTTTGTCGCCCAAGCCTGTCTGGGGGCGAACGGGCCGGGTCCCATCCAATGGGTGGATCCCTTTATTGGAACGGGCGGAGGTGGAAACACCTTTCCGGGCGCCTTGGTTCCCTGGGGAATGGTGTCGGTCAGTCCTCATAATGATCTTCATGCCCCCTCCGGTTATGTTTTCGGCAAACCGGCGATTTATGGTTTCGGACATGTTCATCTGAGCGGAACCGGCTGTCCCGATTTGGGAAGTGTTTTGGTCATGCCCACGGCGGGTGAAATTCGAACCGATGTTGAAAAGGCGAAATCCAACTACGATTCCGAAACAGCTTCGCCGGGTTATTACCGTGTCCATTTAAAAACCTACGATATTCAAGCCGAAATGACCGCCTCGACCAGGGCGGGGATGACCCAGTTTCTTTTTCCCGCCCGAAAGGGTGACGCGAATATTCTTATTAATGTCAGCCATCGGCTAACCAACGACCCGGTCACGGTAAAGAACCAATTTGAATCAAAAGTTAAAATTATCTCCAACACCGAACTGGAGGGGTTCGCCCAAAGCGGGGACTTTTGTAGTGTTTACGCGGGAAACAAACAAACCGTTTTTTTTGTCGCTCAGTTCAGTAAACCCGCGGTTCAGGCCGGGACCTGGAAAGGTTCCAAAAGAGAGGATAATCAGGAACAATCCGGCCAGGATATCGGGGCCTTTTTTCGTTTTTCCACCGCGGGGGGGGAACCCATCGTGATGAAGGTGGGTGTTTCCTACGTCAGCGTTGAAAACGCGAGGTTAAACCTCCAGACTGAAATACCCGGGTGGGATTTTGAACTGGTCAAAACGGCCGCGGCCAAGGCCTGGAACGGGGAGCTTTCAAAGTTTGAGGTGACCGGGGGAAGCAGGGACCAGCTTAAGATTTTTTTCACGGCCCTTTACCATGCCCTGATCCACCCGAGCGTTTTTTCGGACGTAAACGGGGAATTCCAGAGCCTGGGCCATCGCGGCGTCCAAAGCGCCAAGGAATTCAACTATACCCGGTATCATGTTTTTTCCCTTTGGGACACTTACCGAAACCTCCATCCCTTTTTGGGGTTGTTTTATCCCGAACGCCAGCTGGATATGGCGCGAAGCCTGGTGGAAATGGCCAAGGAAGGTGAACGCTTCCCGAAGTGGGAATTGGCGGGGAATGAAACAGGAGTCATGGTGGGCGCTCCGGCGGTTCCAATGATCGTGGATACCTACCGGCAGGGATTGAAAAACTTTGACCTTCTTTCAGCCTATCATTCCATCCTGAAAACCCTCTCGCCGGAAAACAACAAGACCTACGGCGGTTTAAAATCCCTTCTTCAATATGGATATATTCCCAAGGATGACAACAGCGGGGATTACCTATGGGGAACGGTTTCCACCAGCCTTGAATATTCCTTCAGCTATTGGTGTCTGGCCCAAATGGCCAAGGATTTAAAAAACAAGGAAGACCACGAGAAGTTTATTCATCTTTCGGGGGTTTACCGAAATTTCTATGATCCCACCTCGGGGTTTCTGAGGGCGAAAAACCGGGATGGATCCTGGATGACCCCTTTTGATCCCCTCGCCAAATGCTGTGACCAGAGTTGGCCCGATAACGGGGGGCCTGGTTACGTTGAGGGAAACGCCTGGCAATACCTGTTTTTCGTTCCCCATGACATGGACGGCCTCAAGATGCTGATGGGCGGGGACCCGATTTTCGTAGCCCGGCTTCAACAATGTTTTGACGAGGGCCACTATGACGCCTCCAACGAACCGGACACCGCCTTTCCTTATTTATTCGATTATGCTCCGGGGGAAGGCTGGAGAACCCAAAAAGAGGTCCGCGCCATCATGAATAAAAATTACGGCGTGGGTCCTGACGGCATTCCGGGCAATGACGACGCCGGCACCATGTCGGCCTGGTATTTATTCTCGGCGCTTGGTTTTTATCCCGCCTGTCCTGGGAGCAACCGCTATCAAATGGGAAGTCCTATTTTCAAGCAGGTCACGGTTCATCTGGACAAGGCTTTTTATCCCGGGGGAGTCCTCGTCCTGAAGACAGTCAACAACTCCGAACAAAATTGTTTCGTCCGCTCGGTCCAGGTAAACGGAATTGACCATAAAAAATATTTCTTTGACCATGACACTCTGGTTTACGGAAAGACGATCGTTTTTAAAATGGACCGCCACCCCAAGCCCTAGGGTTCCCGCCTTTAAAACGGCCCCAAAGACGGTTAAACAGGTCCAACTTGAACCTTGTTCCCTCATCAACCCCTGTGCTATAACCATACGGCTTTGGCGGGCTTTTCCGACCAAAAGCAGGCACGAGCGGGCAACCGCCGGCCTAATTCTCACGCTTTTCGAATTTCCTTTTAGTGGCCCCGGGGTGCTTTCGCACCGACCAAGGGTTGAAAAGGATTCACCTTAACGGTGATAAGAAAAAGCGGTGGAACAACTTAAAGGAGCCGCACCATGATGTCTGTTTCAATGAAGCAGTTGCTGGAAGCTGGCGTGCATTTCGGGCACCAGACCCGCCGTTGGAATCCCAAGATGGGCCTCTATATTTTCGGGGAACGTAACGGGATCCACATTATCGATCTTCAAAAAACGGTCAAGAAACTCAAGGAAGCCTACCAGTTCGTCAAGGACCTGGCCGCCACCGGCGAGACCATCGTGTTCGTTGGGACGAAGAAACAAGCCCAGGACGCCATCAAGGAAGAGGCCGACCGCTGCGGGATGCCTTACGTCAACTACCGCTGGCTCGGCGGAATGCTGACCAATTTCACCACCATCAAGAAGTCCATCAGCTACCTGAAGGAACTGGAAAGCATTTCGGAAACCGAAATGGCCGCCCGGTCCAAGAAAGAACAAGCCGGACTGAACAAGGACAAGCAAAAACTTCAACGGTCCCTGGGCGGGATCAAGAACATGCCGAAATTGCCCGGCGCCATCTTCGTCATTGATACCAAGAAGGAACACATCGCGGTTCAGGAAGCCCGCAAACTGGGTATTCCCGTTGTGGCGGTCGTTGACACCAACTGCGACCCGAGCGAAGTGGATGTGGTCGTTCCCGGAAACGATGACGCGATCCGCGCCGTCAAGCTGATGACCTCCGTCATGGCCAGCGCGATTCTCGAGGGACGTTCCAAGGAACTGGAAGGCAAGGAAGTTTCGGCCGATGGAACCGCGGGTCCCAGCGAAGTGGGCGAGGAAATGCTGGCCGCCGCTGAAGCCCCCGCGGGCGAAGAAGCCGCCGTGCCGACAGGGGATGAAGCCGAAATCTCCGAAGAGAAGAAGGAAGAAGCCGAGCTCCTGGTCGCGAACATTGAAAGTCTGGCCGGCGACGCGAAAACCGTCGCGGCGATCGCCGATGAACTGGCGAACGAAAAGGTCGAGCGCATTCATACCAAGCGGGTTCGGGACGATAAGCCCTAATAACCACAATTCCCAATTTTGGATTTTGAATTCTTAATTAAAAAGGATGACAAGCATGGAAATTACAGCGAGTGCGGTGAAGGACCTGCGCGAGAAAACCGGCGCGGGAATGATGGATTGCAAAAAAGCCCTGGCGGAAACCAAGGGTGATTTTGAGAAGGCCGTTGTCTGGCTCCGGGAAAAGGGAATGTCCCAGGTCGCCAAACGTTCGGGCCGAAGCGCCAACCAGGGTGTCATCGGAAGCTACGTGCATTCGGGCAAGGTGGGCGTTCTGGTCGAGGTCAACTGTGAAACGGACTTCGTCGGGAAAACCGACGATTTCCAAAATCTCGCCAAGGAACTGGCCATGCAGGTGGCCGCCTCCTCCCCCAAATACGTCAACCGTGAAGAGGTTCCCGCCGCCGAACTTGACGCGGAAAAGGCCATCTATTTGAACGAGGCCAAGCAATCCGGAAAGCCGGAAGCGGTCCAGCAGAAGATAGCCGAGGGAAAAATCGAAAGCTACTATAAGCAGGTGTGCCTGATGGAGCAGCCTTACATTCGGGAACCCAAGAAAACCGTGAAACAATTGGTGACCGATGTGGCCGCCAAGGTCGGCGAAAACGTGATCGTGAAACGCTTTTCCCGGTTACAATTAGGGGAATAAACAAGCCTTTAACCACGAAGTACACGTAGGCCACGAAGAACAACATGAATTTCGATTCTTAATTATAATCAATGTTCACTTAGTGTACTTTGTGACCTTTGTGATGACTCCAGCTCCTTCCAAAAGATCCAAACCCAAACCCGCTTATAAACGTGTTTTGTTAAAACTTTCCGGCGAAGCCATGGCGGGGGATAACGAACACCGGATCGATGAAAAGGTGGTTCAGTCCATCGCCCGGGCGGTTTATGGTGTTCAAAAAACCGGCGTGGAAGTGGCGCTGGTGATCGGCGGGGGAAATATCTACCGCGGCGCGGACGGCGAGCGGATGGGCATGGACCGTGTTTCCAGCGATTACATGGGAATGCTGGCAACCCTCATTAACGCGCTGGCCCTTCAAAACGCGCTTGAAAAACTGGGGGCCCACACACGGGTTCAAAGCGCGATTGAAATGTCCAAAGTGGCGGAACCCTATATCCGCCGAAAAGCCCTCCGCCACCTGGAAAAGGGACGGATTGTCATTTTTGCGGGCGGCACGGGAAATCCCTATTTCACCACGGACACCGCGGCGGCCCTGAGGGCCATTGAAATCGGCGCGGACGTCATCCTCAAGGCCACCAATGTTGACGGTATTTACAGCGCGGATCCAAAAAAGGATTCCACCGCCAAGAAGTTCAAAAATCTTACCTATATTGACGCCATTAACCGCCACTTGAAGGTCATGGACACAACCGCCTTGAGTCTTTGCATGGATAACAAGCTTCCGATCGTGGTTTTTGACATGCACCACCCTGAAAATATCCAGAAGGTTATTTTTGGCGAGTCCATCGGCACGACCGTAAGGAATTAAGTCAAAAAGAAGATGGGGGGTGAGAAATTGGCCGATCCAAATCAAATTCTAAATGACGCCGAATCCAAAATGAAAAAGGCCATTGAGTCCACCAAACGTGATTTTCAGGGAGTCCGCACGGGAAGGGCTTCGACGGCCCTAGTTGAACATATTAAGGTCGAGTATTACGGTTCTCTCGTTCCCTTGAACCAGGTAGCCAATGTTTCCACCCCGGACGCCAGGACCATCGAAATTAAACCCTGGGACGCGAACGCCTTGATGGAAATTGACAAGGCCCTCCAAAAAAGCGATTTGGGAATTTCCCCCAATAACGACGGGAAAGTGGTCCGCCTGAACATTCCTCCCTTGACGGAGGAGCGCCGCAAGGAATTCGTCAAAATGGTCCATAAGTTCGCCGAGGGCGGCCGAGTGGCCATACGGGGAATAAGACAGGACGCCAATAAATCCCTGGATCAGTTAAAGAAGGATGTCGCCGAGGATGAGTTTAAAAAATTACACGACCGCATCCAGAAGATGACCGACGCCAACACCCTTGAAATCAACCGGTTGAGCGAACATAAGGAAAAAGAAATTCTCGAATTCTGATGGTCTGAGACTTGATTAGGCCTGTTCATTTTTTGGTTCCCGGCCGCCAAACTTTAAATCCGGAAGCGTCCTGCCCATGTCCGTATCTGATTATTTAAAACGTTACCGCTTGAAGCCTCATCTGCCCCGTCATGTGGCCATCATTATGGACGGCAACGGCCGATGGGCGAAAAAGCGCCATTTACCCCGCATCGCGGGACACCGTGCCGGTGCCCTGTCCATTCGTGAAATTGTCCGGGTGAGCGGCCAGCTGGGCCTTTCCGCCCTGACGCTTTACGCTTTCTCGACCGAGAATTGGAAAAGACCCCGGCAGGAAGTCAGTCTTTTGATGAAACTTCTCCGGCAATATTTGCGAAGTGAGGTCCAGGAACTTTTGCAAAACAATGTCAGGCTTGGCGCCATAGGAAACACCAAGGACCTGTCCGGGGAAATTCAGGAGGAACTTGAAAAAGCAATTCAAATCACATCCCGCTGCACGGGTCTGAATCTGATCTTGGCCCTCTCCTACAGCGGCCGGACGGATTTGACGAACGCTGTAAAGGAAATCGCGAAAAAAGTGAAGTCGGGGAAAATCAAACCCGAGGGAATCAAGGAGGAAACCATTACCAAGGCCTTGTCCACCGGGGCTTTGCCGGAGGTTGATTTGCTGATCCGCACCAGCGGGG
This sequence comes from candidate division FCPU426 bacterium, assembly GCA_023249615.1. Classification (GTDB taxonomy): domain Bacteria; phylum Oederibacteriota; class Muellerivitia; order Muellerivitales; family Muellerivitaceae; genus PALSA-1180. The sequence goes on from JAHFCG010000006.1 coordinate 7,407, forward strand.
AAATGCGGGTATCCAATTTCCTTCTTTGGGAACTGGCTTACTCGGAATTTTACGTCACCAAAACCCTTTGGCCCGATTTCCGCACCCCCCATTTCATCGCGGCGCTGAGGGATTTCCAGAAAAGGCAAAGACGTTTTGGCGGAGTTGAAAGCGTGATAGGGAGCGTGACCTCGTGGGCTCGTTAATGAAACGGTTGGTTGTCGCGTTGGTTGCCATTCCTCTTCTTTTATATATAACCTTTTTGGATTGGACCCTCCCCTTCAAGTTGGTCGCGGCGTCAGGCCTGTTCTTGGCCTTATTTGAGCTCTTGAATTTGGCTGACGCCCATCGGTTGAAAACAATGAAGGTGGAAGGTCTGGTGATCCTGGCCCTTTTCTTAATGCCTTGGATTTTTCAGTCAATGACTTCATGGTGGACTGAAGGCGATTCCATTCTTTTAGGCTTTTTTATTCTCACGCTGTCTTTCCTTTGGTCTGAACGTCCCTTGAAGGATATGGTTGTTTCAGTAAGTGTTACTTTTTTTGGTGTCGTCTACTTTGGGGTGTTGGGCCACTATTTTTTCCTCCTTCGGAAATTGCCGGACGGGGCTTGGCAATTACTTTGCCTGTATATCGCCACTTGGGCTTACGACACGGGAGGATATTTCGCGGGGAACTGGTGGGGGAAACATAAAATGGCTCCATTGGTTTCCCCCAAAAAGTCATGGGAAGGTTGCGCTGGCGGGTTTGTTCTGGTTTCGGCGGGGCTTTTACTTTTGTGGAAATTTGTTCCCTTTTATTCCCAAACTTACAGCCTGATTGATGTGCTCGTGTTATCCCTTCTTCTTTCAATATTTGGTCAATTGGGTGATCTCGTGGAATCGGTCATCAAGAGAAGTTTGTCGGCGAAGGATTCCGGCTCCCTGATTCCCGGTCATGGCGGTGTTTTTGACCGGATTGATAGTTTGCTTTTCAACGCCCCGGTTCTTTTTTATTACCTCGTTTTATTTCATAAATAACCTTGGGAGGATGTATGGCGATTGAAGATTTGATCAAGAAGGTCCACTCAACATTTTTGCACCAGTACGGAGGCGACCCCGGGAAAAAAGTCACCTTTGTAAGAGCCCCGAGCCGAATTACTCTCTTGGGCGGGGAATACACTGAAGCGGTGGACGGGTTCAGCCTGCTCGCGGCGGGAAATCACAATATTGTGGTCGGGGCCCAGCGCCGCGGCGACAAAATGGCCTTCATTCATTCCCTGAAATACGATGAAAAAATCAAGGTCGCCCTTTCCACCTTGAAGTTCGACCGTGCCGACGGTTGGGCCAATTTTTCCAAGGGAGTTATTTATTTTTATGAACGGACGGGCCGCAAGATGGAAGGAATCCAGATGGTCGTGGGCGGGGATATGCCGGAAGGAGTAGGCCTTGGGATTTCAGCGGCTATTTCCATGGCCACGGGAATCGCCTGCAACAGCCTGGGGGACAACCCGTTGGACGGCGCCACGCTGGTCAAACTTTGCCATAGGGTTGAAAGCCAGTTCTTCAATATTCGCGGGGATTATTTCTCCCCCTTCGCGATTTATTTCGGCAAAAAAGACAATCTGGTGGTGTTCGATGCCCGGACTTTCAAGCCCGATTACGTCTCGTTTGACTCGAAAAACTATAAGCTGGTGGTGATCGACAGCGGGGTCCGCAAAAAGGAACGGGAGGAGGAATTTCAAAAACGGCTTGAGCTTTTCGGACAACTTTTGAAGGAGATCCGAAAATTCGTTCCCCGGATCATTTCCCTCCGGGATGTTGACGTTGAGGCCTATGAAACGGCGAGAAAAAACATGGATATTATCCTCCGCAAACGGCTGGATCATATCGTTTATGAGAACGCCCGGGTCAAAAAGGCTAAGGAAATTCTGGCAAAAGGGGATTATGCGGGCCTCGGAGAAATCATGAGCGAGTCGCACGATTCACTTGCGGACAAGTTAAAGGTTACCTGTCAGGAAGTGGATATTTTGACCAAAATCGTCCGCAAATATCCGGCTTGTTTGGGATCCCGCATGGCGGGTATCGGCTGGGGCGGATCAGTGGTTTGCCTGGTGAAGGCCGAGGAAGCGGAAACCTTCGTCAAACAGGTCCAGGGCGACTACAAACAACAGGTCAATATTTTCGCCCAGGCCTATATCAACGAACCGCAGGACGGCGCGAGGGAAGTGGAGTCGGCGGTTTCCGCCGCGGTGTTGGGTTAATAAAATCCACCGCCCGTAACGCCTCAAAAACGCTTTAAAAAGAGTTAAAATCGCTTTAAACCAACTCGGTTGGAACCAAAATCATTTTTCTAGACGGGTTTCTTTTTAACTTTATAATGTCTGTTGCTTCGGGATAAAACGTTCCTTTTTTTCATTTACAACCCATTTTTGGAGGCGGCAATGCGCGGTTTGAAACGTATCCTCGGCTTTCTTTTGGTTGTTTTAAGTCTCTCAATTTCATACACGAAAGCCCAGGCCGCCACGGCCGAACAATATTTGGCCGCCGGCAACCAAATGTACGCCGCGAAAAATTACGCCCAAGCCATCCAGTACCTCAATGCCGCGATAAAATTAAACCCGGGCAATGCCTCGGCTTACCAGTTGACGGGAAATTGTTATTTTGCCCTTGGAAACAAAAAATACGCCCTGGCTTATTACCAGAGGGCATCCGCGATGCAGCCCGCGAATGCCCAACTTGCCCAGTTCGTCCAAAACCTTGCAGCCCAGGTAAACACCGCGCCGGCGGCTCCCGGAATGGGATTGGCCGCCGCGAATCCTTTAAGCCAGGGTGCCGCCCTATTCCAGCAAAAACAGTACGAGGCGTCCCTTCCTTATTTCCGCCAGGCCATTCAGCAGAATCCTAACGATTACCGCGGTTATTATTATTCCGGCTACGCTTATTACATGACCCGAAACGCGAAGCTCGCGGCCTTTTATTTTGGGGTCGCGAACGCGAAACAACCCAACGCTTCCATCAAGGCCTATGCTGACCGCATCAAGGGCGGGCTCCCATCGGAAGAACAGCAATGGGTGGATGACCAAGTTTCCAAGTATACCCAGGGCGCCGTGGGCGTCGCTTCGGGAAGCGGAAAAAAGAGTGATATCGCGTTCGGGTTTCATATCAGGGCCGGCGGGGAATATATCCTCGCGGATCCAGCCCAAATCACTGATAAGGTTACCGCGGCGGGAAGCGTTTCCCTCGCCGGTTTGACACCGAATATTATTCCATTCCCGGAGCTGGAACCATTTATTCAAATTGGAAATGCCTTTGAAATTAACCTGGCTTTCGGTTATTTCCCCGTTGGTAATTTGTCCTACACCACGTTTGATTACAGCAGGCCAAGCCCCAACGCCCTTACGCCGGGTTCGCCGAACGCGGATGTCTGGAGCTACACCTATAACACCAACATCATCACGGCCGACTTGGGCGTGAAAGTTCTCTTCGGCGACGATAAGACAAAGGGTTATTTGGGATTAAGCGGTGGTATTTCCCCCATCAGCATGACCTTCACAAAACTTACCCGCGACAACGCCAATACGACCTCGTTCGGCACGGACGACAGCTCGGGAACCTACTCCACCATGGCGATTAACGGACAGGCCATGCTGGGAATCGATCTTTCGCTTGGAAAGGGAATCGCCCTTGGGCCGTACGTGGGCTTCCGCTATTTGAACGCCACGAATTTCCAAAAAGCCGGACAAACCCTGGTGGTGGATACCCAAAACGCGACGACATTGAAACCTACCGGAGCGGTTGGACTTCAAAATGTGGGTGTTACCGCTATTCCGGGGTCCGCGAATATTCCCCTGGGCGACACGGTCGCTCCTCTGACGCTTGATTTCAGCGGGATCATCGGCGGAATCGACCTCACCTTCTCATTCTAAAAGTTCACCTAAATTTAATGTTCTTGAAACGGGCCTGTTATCGGCCCGTTTTTTGTTTCAGGCGGTTTTAATGAAATTCCCAAAAAAGTTTATCGCGGTGGTCCTTGTCCTGGTGTCGGTTGTTTCCGGCGCCTTCGCGGGGGATTTCCTTCCCCTTGAATCGGGCCAAATCATCTGGCGAAATGATTTTAATTTTTACAGTGATAATACGGAATTTTTCGAGCCCTTCCGCCTCCGTGAAACCATTCTAGGCCAACAGGTTAAGACCTTTCTGATGGCGAAAACGGGGGGGCGCACGGCGGTCAGGATCGGTTTGTTCGCGGATCATCGCGCGGCCCGTGACACCGAAACCCGGGTTCAACCCATATTTTCTTTTATCCATCAGGCCGGGCAGCTTGAAAACGTCATGGGAGCCCTCCTGCCGGTTCGACGTCATGGTTTGATTGAGCCAATGCAAGTGACCACCCTGGAATTGACGCGGCCGGTGGAGTACGGAACCCAATTAATTCTTGAAAATGGTTCCTTAAGCGCGGACGCGTTTCTTAATTGGCAGAATTTACTGGCTCCGGGCAGCCGGGAAACCTTTGATTATGGGGGTTCCGCCCGGTTATTGCTTTTTGAGGGGATATCCCTGGGCGTCCAGGCCCACGGATACCATGTGGGCGGTGTAACTTATTACTTTCCGGGAATCATTCGGAATAATATCGCGGGTGGGGTCGGGCTGGTGCTGGAATCCAGGTTTCCCCTGTTGGGTTCAAGCTCCTTGGAAGCCTACGGAATGGGAAGCAGTGATTCCAACCGTCCTGGGTATCCCGGCCCCGGGGCGGGACAGGGAATTTACTTTAAGGAAACATTTTCGCCGATTAAAGATTGGAAAATCTTCGGGATCGCCTGGCGGGGATGGGATTTTATGTCGGAGGAAGGGGACCCGAATTACAATTCCATTGGTTACGACGGGGTTTATTACAAGTCCGACCGAAATTACGAGGAAATTGGAATTGGTTATTCCGCTTCCGTTGATCCTGGGGTTGTTTTTGATTTTGAGCTTCGATCCCACTGGGTTGAGGATGCCTGGGCCCATTCCTTAAGAATAACGGCGACGGTCCCGTTTGACATCGAAATTAAAAACATCCATCAAGCTCCAAGACGCCGAGACTCCAAGAAAGAATTAAACAAGGGTGATGATGACCAATGAAGACAAATGATTTTGGGTTTAATCAAGTATTATTTAACACTTGGCGTCTCGTTTACGCCCTCAGCCAACGGCTGACGGGTGGAGACTTGGCGCTGGATTTGGTTTGGGTTTTATGAGTCAGGCCAAAATCGCCTTTACTACGCTTGGGTGCCGGGTCAACCAATACGATACTCAGGCCATGAAGGAACAGATGGAAAAGGTCCCGCTGGTTTCGGTGAAGTTTGAAGAAGAAGCGGATATCTATGTCATTAATACCTGTACCGTCACAGCTGCCGCCGACACGGAGGGCCGGCAATTGGTCAGGCGGGCGAAGGCTAAAAATCCCGATTCATTTGTGGTGGTGACGGGGTGTCTTGCCCAGGATCGGCCGGAAGAAATTGCCGCTCTTTACGGGGTGGATTTGGTTGTCGGAAACAACGAAAAATCGAATCTTTTATCCCTAATTGAAAAAGCCCTTCGGAAACATCCTGTAGGGGCGGCCCCCCGTGGCCGCCTAGGGCAGGCACAGGGGCCTGCCCCTACGGGTTTGGAATTCCGGTCCCCATTTTCCATTTTCCATTCACCAACTTCTCCCTGGGGCGGGGGCATTTCCCGTTTTGACGGCCACCAAAGAGCTACGATAAAAGTTCAGGACGGTTGCAACTTTGGCTGCTCCTTCTGCCTGATCCCGCGGGTCCGAGGGGAAATGGTTTCCAGGCCGGGATTGGAAATTGTTGAGGAAGGGAAAAGATTGGCTCAAAACGGGGTGAAAGAATTAGTGTTGGCGGGGATCCAGCTTTCCTCCTACGGCAGGGACTGGGGACTAAAAGCCTACGAGCCCAGGTTGGCGCCGGTCATTGAAAAGCTTCTGGGGATTACCGGCATTCAAAGAGTGCGTTTATCTTCCTACGCCGTGGTTGATTTTGAGGACGCTCTTTTGCCTTTGTGGAAATCCCAAACAGGTCTTTGCGCTCATTTGCATCTGCCGTTGCAAAGCGGCGACGCCGAAATTTTAAAAGCCATGAAACGTCCCTACACCCTGGAGCGTTACCGGGAAACCGTTTGGAAAATCAGGAATAGTGTCCCGGAAATGGGCCTCACTTCGGATGTGATCGCAGGATTCCCTGGCGAGTCTGATGAGGCTTTTAAAGGCACTTTGGACCGCATCAGGGAATTCGGGTTTGTGGATTTCCACCCTTTCCCTTATTCCGACCGGCCGGATACCCCGGGTGAAAAAATGAACCCGAAGGTTGATTCCTCCGTTATCCGCAAGCGCATGCAACGGCTTTTGGGATTAAAGAAGGATTGTTTGACCGCCTCAGCGCGCCGGGCGGAAGGCCGGACTTTCAGGGTTATTGTTGAAAAACACAACCAGGAATACCAGGCGGGTCTAACTGATTGGGGCTTGAGGATACTTTTCCCTCAAAAAGAGGGGTGGCTTGGGAAAGAAGCGTGGGTGAAGGTTGTTGGCCAGCGGGAATCCGCAGCCCTCGGGGAGTGGGTGGGAAAGCCAGGTTTGGTAGCGCAACCGTAGCTTGTAGGGGCGAGGCATGCCTCGCCCCTACGAAACCTTTTTTCTAGGCGGAACGATTTGAACGGTTCAAAACCCAATTCACCCCTTTCTTTTTTTGACCGCTTGTTTCTTTGGTTTTTCTACTTTGTCCGATCACTCCGTTTTGATCTTCCCGAAAACCAGGTGGGGTGGCGGTCCCGGCAAAACCAGGAACTGCGTTTCCAGACCCTGACGCAAATCGGGGATCTGGAAGGGAAAAGAATTTTGGACCTGGGATGCGGGCTTGGTTGTTTTTATGGTTTTTTAAAAGGAAAGGGTTGGAAAGGCGATTACAACGGAATTGATATTCTCGGGATGATGGTTAAAAAGGCGAAAAAAAGATTTCCGGGGACTCTTTTTGAACAACGCGACATCCTTAAAGATCCCCTGGCCGAAAAATGGGATTACGTTCTTATCAACGGGGTTTTCAATCACAAGGTGAGGGACAATTGGGGCTGGATGGAGGTTATGGTCCCCCAGGCTTTTGCCGCTTCCGGAATGGGGTTGGCCTTTAATCTCCTGAATGTCGAGGGGGGCTGGCTGGATTCAGAGCTTTTTTACGCCAATCCCCGGACGCTTGAGGAAAAGGTGAAGGTTTGGTCGAAAGGGAAGTATAAAATCATTAAAGGCTATCTGCCCGAGGACATCTCGGTTTTCATGTACCACTAATCAAGATTCTTTTACCACGGAGTTAACAGAGTTACACAGAGTAAGGATCCACAAATGGTTATGCAAAATAAAGATTTACACTGTTAACTCTGTGTGACTCTGTGGTGAAATGACGGTCTTAAAGGTTTAAACCCATTCCCAAATGGCCGTGGATCGCGGTATTGGGAACATCCGCGGTTCCTCCGGGCATGGGAACATCCCAGGTCCAGCCTGCCGTGAAGGCAACCTCCAAAATCGCGTAAAAGTTATCCGAGATAAAAATGTTTTTTCCTATGGCCGTGTGAAACCCAATTCCCGAAAAATAATAACCCTCATTTAAAAGCCCGCCGTGTTCCGAATCCAAGGTCTGCCCCCGAACGGCGGCCTCGGGATGGGTCATGATGGGGCCCAGGTCCAAATGAAACAAAAAGCCGTGCCTTTTCCAGGCGTGGCCCAAAAGGATGTAATTGTAACCATGCGAAATCGCGAAGTCGGTGATTTCAGGAGGATTGTCCCTGAGGTAAAGCTTGTGGTGAAGATGCTCAAACTCCCAGGATTCCTCTCCGTTCCAAAGGCTTACCCGCCAGGCATAATAGGGGGCATGACCGGAAAACGGGTTGGTGTCGTAATGGGGAGAAAAGGTTAAATCGGGTTGGTTGGCCTGGCGGACAATCAGAAAAGAAGGAAGGTTATAGGCTGACCCCGTCATGAACTCCAGGGAAAGATTTTGGGCCATGGAGGGGTTTGTAAATCCGGGGTTCAGAATTAAAAGGGCAAGGCCCAGCGTCCACCCGACTTTTTTCATAAATCCCACTCCAAATTTAAAAACTTAAACCAGTTCCAATATGGCCGTGGAGGCCCAAGTTGGGTACATCGGCGTATCCATTGGCGACCGGCACCCACCAGGCCCAGCCGGCGATAAAAGCCGCTTCCAGGGAAATAAAACAATTTTGGGCGAAGTAAAGATTCTTGCTTAAGGAAGCCTCGACGCCCACCCCGGAAAAGTCGTACCCCGCGTCAAATAAACCCGTTCCGAGGTTCCGCAGTTTTTGACCCCGGACCGTGTTTTCGGGGTTTGAAACAATCGGACCGATTCCCAAATGGTAAATGAGACCGGCTTTTTTCCAAGCGTGCCCCAGAAAGAAATAGTTATACCCGAAATGAATGGCGAAAACCTGAATTTCAGGCGGGGGATTGGTCAGAAAAATCCTGTGGTGAACCTGCGAAATTTCCCAGGCTTCCTCCTTGTCCCAAAGACTGATCCGCCAGGAATAATAGGGGGTATAGGGACCGAAGGGCTTGGTGTCGTATTGGGCGTTAAATTGGAGGTTCGGGTAGCCTCCCTGTTTGACCAACAGGGGTGTCGGAAAGTTATAGGCGCTTCCCCCCATGAGCTCCAGAGTCAAATCTTCGGCCCTTGAAGAACCTATGAGTGGCATTAAGGCTAAAACAAGGGTAAAAAGAAAATAAACTGTTTTTTCCAAAATGACGCTTTCCCTTTGGTTTTTGGAAACGGAAAAGAAGGAACATAAATAGTACCAGGTGTATATTAGAAGCAGGTCCGGGGTCTGACAAGAGTGAGAAGGATCCTGTGGGTTTCGGATTTAAACGCGTTATCCCGAACGAGGTGAATATGGCGGTTCTTTTCCTCCGGCGGATTTTTTTAATCATCTTTTCGGTTTTCTGCATTTTATCGTCCTTCCTTCCCGCATTTTCCGATGAAAACAAAAAATATGGTTCCGAGGTTAATATGTGGGGAAGGCCCGGTCTTATCGCGGGCGGTTCCTTTGAGCGGTTTGACACCGGCGCGTGGGTTCTTTCGTCCCACTTTGTCTTTCAGTCATTCCCGTCGGGCGAAAATATTTCCCTTCTTCCTTTTGGCGTAACCTATATGGCTTCCGATAATCTGGTCCTCTATGGAAATGATTCCTACAAATTTTACAGTGCGGGACAAGGCCTCAACCTGCTGGTCGCGGGCGGGAAATACGGTTTTAAAATCGGGGATCCCGCCTGGCAATTTAGTTTGGGTTGCGATGTTTCAACCGGCCCGATTTCAAATTCCCTGGGGTCTAATTCCACGGATTTAATTCCCGAGGGGACCGTCAGTTATGTTTTTTCCAACGGGCTCATGGTTAACCTTGAGCTTGGGTCTTATTTCCCCGGAAATGGATTGCCCGCTTATATCCGGTTTACGCCCGGCATTGCCTATCCGGTGACAGACGACTTTACCGCGATTTTTGAATTGGCCGGCCACCATTCCCAGGAGGGGCCTGTTAATCCCGGATCCGCGGTTGCCTTGGGAATAAGGGGAAAAGGACCGATTCATCTTCAGGGTTTTTTTGGTTTGGGTTCAAGCCCCGGCGCTTTGAGTTATTTTGGGGGTTTTTCTATTTTGATGGCGTCCTCATTGTTTGAGGGTTTTATCTAGTTTTGGAAGGAGAAAGTCATGGCTCAGCATTGTACCTTTTGCAAAATCATTAATAAGGAAATCCCGGCCACGGTGGTTTATGAGGATGATCTGGTCCTGGCTTTTAATGACATCAAACCCGCGGCTCCGTTCCATGTTTTGGTGATCCCCAAGGTTCATCATGATTCCATCGCGGATGTTCCGGCTGACGATTCCATTGTGTCGGTCCTGACCAACCGCGCCTCACATATCGCGGGCCAGCTGGGGTTGGCGAACGATGGGTACCGTCTGGTTGTGAACCATGGGGACAACGGCGGCCAAACGGTTTACCACCTGCACCTGCATTTGCTCGGCGGGCGTTTCATGACCTGGCCTCCAGGCTAAAATCATTTACCACAGAGGTAACGGAGTTACACGGAGTAAACCTAGTTCCAACGGAATACCCTTTCCTTACTCTGTGTAACTCCGTTAACCCTGCGGTGAAAAAGGTTGTTTTGGCTGGTGTTTGTCGCCTTGACGGGGTTTCCCCGAACGTTTAAACTCCCTCTCCCTGACGCCCTTGGGCGTCCGGCGAACCTATTCCACCCATAGAGGGGAGAGTGGCCACAGTGGTCGAAGTCCGATTGGAAGAAAACGAACCCATCGAGAACGCGCTCAAGCGCTTCAAGAAGGTCGTTCAAAACTCAGGGCTCATCTCGGAAATGAAGAAACGCGAGTTTTACGAGAAGCCCAGCGAGCGCCGTAAAAAGCGCGAAGCCGCCGCCCGCAAGAAGGCGCGCCGCCGGCAGATGAAGTTCCGCAACGAGTAGTTGAAACCAGGCCCGTCCTCCCCGGAGGGCGGGCTTTTTCTTTCCCTTTTCCACGCAAACCCAAACCCACGGAGGAATCATGAGCGCTTCACCCCTTTACGACAAAATAAACGCCGACATTATCACGGCCATGAAAGCCAAGAACGAGGCGGCTCTGTCCGCGCTCCGCATGTTGAAATCCGCCATCAAATACAAGGAAGTGGACCTGAAACGTGAAGTGAAGGATGAGGATGTCATCGAGGTTCTTTCCAAGCAGGCGAAGCAACGCCGGGAATCCATCGAGGGTTTTGAGAAGGGCGGGAGGGCGGAATCCGCCGCCAGCGAAAAGGCCGAATTGGCCCTGATTGAAACCTATTTGCCCGCCGCCATGAGCGACGCGGACCTTGAGAAATTAGTGGTTGAGGCGATCGCTTCCTCGGGCGCGGCTGGTCCGAAGGAAATGGGGAAGGTCATGGCTGTCCTGAATCCGAAGGTAAAGGGCAAGGCCGATATGTCGAAGGTTTCGGCTCTGGTTAAATCGAAGCTGGGTTAAAAAATAATGGTAGGGGCGAACCTTGCGTTCGCCCGGCTTGAAGAGTTTGGGAAAGGGCGATGGCAAGCATCGCCCGTACAAGTTATAAAAAAATTCCGGGGTTTTGCCCCGGTTAAACACTGGGTTGGTTCTGAGTAAGACCGTCCCTTAAAGAGACTTTATGATCCTTCCACAATCTTTTTATTCCCGATCCACCCTCCAAGTCGCCAAGGACCTTTTAGGCCAGTTGCTCGTCCACGAAACACCTCAGGGCCCCGCCTCAGGCCGAATCGTGGAAGTGGAAGCCTATCTCCCCAAGAACGATCCCGGCTGTCACGCGGCCAGGGGCAAAACTCCCCGCAATGAAGTGATGTTCGGCTCTGCCGGGCACGCTTACGTCTACTTTTGTTATGGCAACCACTTTTTGTTCAACCTGGTAACCGAAGCGGAGGGAACCCCTGGGGCGGTTTTAATAAGGGCTTTGGAGCCGCTTAAGGGTGCCGGGCTCATGGTGAAAAGGCGCGGTGATTTTGAAGTGGAGGATTTGGGTTTAACCAATGGTCCGGGAAAATTGGTTCAGGCTTTGGGAATTGGCCGGGAGCACAATAAAATTCCCACCTGGAAGAGACCTCTCTATGTCCAGCAGGCCAAAAGAGAGGAAGCGATCGGAGTGACCACACGCATCGGCATTACCGAAGGGTCGGAACTCCCCTTGAGATTTTTTTTAAAAGGGAACCGTTATATTTCCGTGAAGCCGGGAGCGGATAGGCCGTCTCCGGGTAAAAAGAAAAAAATAAAGGTGGCACTTTGAACTTAACAACCGCGATTAACGACAATTTCCTGAAGTCCGTTGAATTTCCAAGGCTGCTCGCGAATTTGGCGAGCCACTGCCAGACCCCGGCGGGGAGGGATTTCCTGAAAACCTTCGGGCCTTCGCCCGACATGGCGGTTATCGAAAGCCGCCTGTCCAAAACACAGGGATTCGAAAAGCATTTGCTTAAGCAAAATTCCCCGACCATTCCCGATTCCCAGTTTTTTATCGAATCCTTTGAAAAGTCCAGGGCGAGAGGCGAGGTTTTTTCGGGAACCGAACTGGCGTCCATCATCAAATTCCTGGGGGATATCGTCCGCCTCCGCCAATATTTAAGCCCGGAAAGCGTGATCGCTCCCGTTTTCCAGGAGTGGTTGACCCGTTTGCACGCCCTGCCGGCTTTGAAGGAAAATCTCCAATCGAAAATAACCGACAAGGGGGAGGTTTTGGATTCGGCCTCGCCGGAACTTAAAAGCGTCCGTGACCAGCTTCGGGCCCTGAAGGCGGAGGTCCAAAATTTCTATCAATCCTTTCTTCAAAAAACGGAAACGGCTGAGGCTCTCCAAGAAAAAATCGTGACGGAGAGGGAAGGACGGTTGGTCGTTCCCATCAAGCGCGACCATCAAAGCTTGGTGCCGGGATTCGTTCACGGAATGTCCGCCTCGGGCGCGACCCTCTTTGTGGAACCCCGGGAAATCGCTGAGAGTAACAACCGGGTAAAGGAAACTTTATTAAAACAGGATGAGGAAGTCCGAAAAGTCTTAAGGGAAGCCACCCAGACGGTTTTGGCCAGCGGCGATGAAATTGAGATTACCCTTATCGCCTGCGCGGAAATCGACGCCCATGGGGTCCTGGCGACTTTCGCCTCCCGCTATGATGGGCAATTTTTAAAACCTCAAACAGACGGGGTCTTGTGCCTTAACGGTGCCCGGCACCCCCTGCTGGCCCTGGAGAATAAGGAACATTTCCGCGAGAAAGTGATTCCCCTTGAGATTGAATTCAAAGGCGAGGTGAAGGTAGTGCTGGTTTCCGGTCCCAACGCCGGCGGAAAGACAGTGGCCCTGAAAACTTTGGGTCTGACCTGTGTCATGGCCCAGGCCGGGTTGCCGGTTTTGGCCCGCGCCGAAAGCGTCATCCCGGTTCTCAAACATTTTGATTCCGACCTTCAGGACAACCAAAGTTTGCAGGACCACTTGAGTACCTACGCCGCGAAGTTAAAGGCCTTAAAGCGCATGCTGGACCATTGCGGGCCGGAGACTTTGTATTTGTTGGATGAACTTGGTGCCGGAACCGATCCACGGGAGGGCGGGGCGCTGGGCCTTGCCTGCCTGGAAACCTTCCGGGAAAAGGGCGCGTTGGTTCTTGCCAACACCCACCAGCCCTTGCTGAAACTTTTAACCCAGGAAGAGAAGGGAATGGCCAACGCCGCCATGCTATTTGATGAGGCGACCGGCAAGCCGACCTTCCGCCTTGTTTCGGGAATACCGGGACAATCCTACGCGCTTACTCTCGCCCGTCAATTGGGGTTCGATGAGGTCATTCTTGAAAAGGCCAAAAGCCATTTGCCGCAGGGCGAGGTGGATCTTTCGGAAATTTTGACGAAACTTGGCCAGGAAAAACAAGCCGCCGACAAGGCAAGGCTCGAAGCCGAAAAGGCCAGGGACAACGCGAAAAAAATTGAGGCAGAACTTTTAACCGCCCGGCGCCAAATCAAGGATGAGGCCCGCCGAATCAAGAAGGAAGCCCAGGTTGAGGCGGAAGGACTGCTTAAAAACACCCGCCGCCAAATGGAACATATCATCCAGGGAGTCCAAGCACCCCCGACGGGAGGCGTCAACAAGGACCGAATAAACACGGCCCGCCAGGTGGTCAATCAAAAAATCCGCAATATCGCGCCACGACCGGTGAAAACCATTGTGGAAGTCGGGGAGCTGAGGGAAGGGGATGTGGTTTTCTTCAAGTCGGGGAATACGGATGTCAAAATCCTTTCCGCTGATGAGGAAAAGGAAGAAGCCGTTATCCAGATGGGTAATGGAATGAAGATGGCCTGCAAATATTCGGACCTCGGGCGGGTTACCAAAACCACGCCGCCGCCAAGACCCCCTCAAAGCAATTCCGGGGTTTTAGCCCCTAAAGTGCTGGATGAAAAAGGAAAACTGGAACTGGATATCCGTGGAAAACTGGTGGATCAGGCTTTGGCTACGGTGGACAAATTCCTGGATGACGCTCTCCTGGTGAACCTGCCTTTTGTTCGTATTATTCACGGCAAGGGAACCGGTGCCCTCAAGGAAGCCATTCACAAGCACCTTCCCGCCAGCCATCCCAATGTGGAATTTGCCATGGCCGAACCGGCGCAGGGCGGGGCTGGCGTGACGGTGATAAAGTTCAAAAAATAAAGACGGATTTCACCGCAGAGGCGCAGAGGTCGCGGAGTAAAGAATTGGTGATGAATCAAACGGCGAACAACAAACATTTTGGAATGGTTAAAACGAGAGTTTTTAGTTTTAAAATTAAATTTTGTTTTTTTCTGCGACCTCTGCGCCTCTGCGGTGAAAGGGTTTTAGGGTGTTATGAAATATAGCGACGACATCATTCAACGGGTAAAGGACGCCACGGACATCGTTTCCGTCGTTGGCGAGTATGTACCCCTGAAAAAAGCCGGGACCAGCTATAAGGGCCTTTGCCCGTTCCACAGCGAAAAATCCCCCAGCTTCACCGTGTCCCCTTCCCGCAACGGTTTCCACTGTTTTGGCTGCGGCAAGGGCGGAAATGTCATCACCTTCATCATGGAAATGGAGAAAATCACCTTTCCGGAAGCCTTTCGATTGCTGGCTGACAAGGCCGGAATTGTCCTCCCTAAACCCCAGGAAACCGAAAGGGATCAGGCGGCCGAGCGGGCCCGGGAGCGGATGCAGGAACTTAACGAGTTCGCCGGTAAATTTTTTCATGAATGCCTCCTTTCCCCGGAAGGTCAGAAAGCCCGGGAATATTTCAAGGCCAGGGGCTTTACCAAAGAGACGGCGGTGAAATACCAGATTGGTTTCGCGCCGCCGGGGTGGGACTCCCTCAAAAACGCGGCGCAAAAGGCCGGCTATACCCCCGAGGAATTATTGGCCGCCGGTCTCCTGGTTCTCCACGAGGAAAAAAAGAGTACTTACGATAAATTCCGGAACCGCCTCATGTTTCCCGTCAAAAATAATTATGATAAAATCGTCGCCTTCGGCGGGAGATCCTTGGGGGATGACCCCGGACCCAAATATCTCAATTCCCCTGAAACGCTTCTTTTTCACAAAAGTGAGTGCCTTTACCTGTTGGATATGGCCCGCGAGGCGATTAGGCAGAAGGGTTACGTGATGGTAGTCGAGGGTTATTTTGATGCCCTGGCCCTCCACCACTTTGGTTTTGAGAATACCGTCGCCACTTTGGGCACGGCCCTGACGTCCCAACACGGAAGGCTTTTACAGCGGTACACCAAAGAAGTTATTTTCTCCTACGACGCGGACGCGGCTGGGCAGGCGGCGGTTTTAAGGGGTTTTGAGCCCCTGATTCAGGCTGGTTTGAATATCAGGGTTCTTGTCATGCCGGACGCGAAGGATCCCGACGAGTATTTACAAAAGCACACGAAGCAGGAATTTGAGGGCCTGATTGAAAAAGCCCCGGATTTTTTCCGTTGGTGGGCCCAGTCGCTCAAGAAAAAATTCCAGGGGGCGCCGGTCGAGGAGCGCTTGAGGGCGCTTCAGGGTTTCGCGCCCTTGATTTTACAGATCCCCAATGAAGTGACGGTGCAGGCGGCCTGCGCGGCCATTGAATCCGAATTGGGGCTGGATAACCGGGACCTCCTGACGATTGTGAATACGGAACGCAAAAAAGGGGGAACCCGCAAGTCCACTGGTTCATTGGAAGCGGAATCGAAATCACCCGCCGTGGAGGGGAAGGGGACAAACCCCTCGGAAGACCTCCAAATGGAGGCGGATTTCCTCGCCTTTTTAACCGAGGAAAGAGGGGAATTTATCCCCTGGGCCAAGGACGAATTATTACCCGAGGTTTTCTCCAATGAAAATTTCAGGCAATTGTTCGAAAAAATTTGCGCGGGGGAAATGAAGGTGGAGGATTTAAACCGGGTCCCCGAGCTGGGGCCCTCCTTTATCCGCATTGAAACGAGGACTGAAAAGCGCATGAGGGAACCCATGTTGATCGACTTGGCCCAGGCGCTCAAAAAACGCCATTTGAAACGCCAGATGGCGGACTTGAGGGAACGCCAGATGGAGGCCGAAAAGGCCGGTGAGCCGGACAGGGCCCTGCAGTTGGCCCAACAGCTGGTTTTATTAAAAAGGCAATTCTCCCGAGGGGTGGAAACCAAATGACTCCGGCGCCGAACCCGAAATCCGATCACGTCAACAAGATCCTCGAGGTGGGAAAAGAGAAGGGGTTCATTACCTACAAACAGGTGAATGACATTCTTCCCGACGAGGTGGTTTCCTCCGAGGAAATTGACGACATTCTTTTGATGCTGGGCGAAAACGACATCAAGATCGTGGATCAGGAGGAAAAAGCCGCCGTCATCCCCGACGGGGACAAGGAAGTGGGTGCCGCGGCCCCCGGCGCCATTGTCAAGGATGACGACGAGGAAGACGAAGAGGAGGAGTTCGGGAAATCCTTTGAGACAGCCGGGGTGGAAACCCGCATGAGCGACCCCGTCAAGATGTACCTCCACGAGATGGGGCGCATTTCCCTTTTAACCCGCGAGGAGGAAATTTCCATTGCCAAGCGCATCGAGGCCGGGGAGTTCAAGGTTCAAAAGGCCGTCCTGGGAAGCGCCCTGGGTTTCCAGGAACTCCACGATCTGTTTTTTTCCATCATCAAGAAAAAGAAAACACTCCAGGAAACCATTGATCTCGACCCCTATGCCGACCTCCCGGGCGGGGTCCCCGAAAAACAAATCCACGCGAAAATCAGGAAAAACCACGCCAAGCTCAAGGTGATGGAACGCCAAATCAAGGCCATGCAGCACAAGGCCGCTTCCAAATTTCTTCAGATCGACAAGAAAAAAGTACTGGCCGAACAACTGGATATCCGGTTGATCGACCTCATCTGGCTGGTCAAGGATTGCCAGTTCCATAAAAAGGTCAAGGAGCGTCTCATCAACCGCCTGCGGGACCAGGGTGAGTTTATCGAGGAGCAGGAACACATCATGCATCTGCAGGAAAAGCAGATGAAGCTTTCACCCGAAGCCTATGTCAAACTTCCAAGCCTTTTGAAGCACGGCATCCACGTGGACCTGAAACCCCTGGAGAAAAAAAGTGTTTTAAAGGGAGAGGATTTCCTCAAGGCCACACGCCTTTGGGACGAGGCGCGCCGTCACATTAAAAAGCTTGAAAAGGAAACCATGGCCCCCCGGGACCTCATCAAGGGAATGATGAGAAATATCCGGGTGGGGGAAAGGGAAGCCTATCACGCGCGAATGGAACTGGTGGAAGCCAATCTCCGTTTGGTCATTTCCATCGCGAAAAAGTACACCAACCGCGGTCTGCCTTTCCTTGATTTGATCCAGGAGGGGAATATCGGCCTCATGAGGGCGGTGGAAAAGTTCGAGTACCGCAGGGGTTACAAGTTTTCCACCTACGCCACCTGGTGGATCCGTCAGGCCATCACCCGGGCCATTGCCGACCAGGCCCGCACCATTCGTATCCCCGTCCACATGATTGAGACTATTAATAAATCCATCAAGGTTTCCCGCGATCTTGTGCAGGAATTGGGACGGGAACCCATCGCCGATGAAATCGCTGAGCGACTGGAAATGCCGGTGGAAAAGGTTCGGGCTATTTTAAAGATCGCGCAGGAACCAATCTCACTGGAAACGCCCATTGGCGAGGAGAAGGACAGCCACCTTGGGGATTTCATCGAGGATAAGGATGTCGTCAGCCCCGCGAACGCGGCGGCCTTTGTGTTGCTCCAGGAACAAATCGCCAAGGTTCTGGATACCCTGAAGGATAGGGAAGCGGAAGTACTTCGATTGCGCTTTGGTTTAAATGATGGTTACCCCCATACTCTTGAAGAGGTAGGCAATACCTTTAAGGTTACCCGTGAACGTGTCCGCCAAATTGAGGCGAAGGCTTTACGCAAGTTGCGCCATCCCTCTCGAAGCCGCAAGTTGAAAGGTTATTTGGATTAAGGAATAAACCAACATCCAGCGCCAAGACTCCAAGGCGTCAAGTTTTTCAGGATTTTTTTAAGGGAAGAATGAAAGATTTCCTTTGAGGTTCCTTTGCCCTCGGCCGTAGCCAGTCGTTGTAGGGGCAAGGCATGCCTTGCCCTGATGGAATGTTTATTTTTATGTAGGGGCGCGATTCATCGCGCCCTTTCTTTTTCTTAAGGAGTATCAATGGCCTCCGACACCAAATTTTTCGAAATGATTTCAGGACTTAAAAACGAATTAAAAGGCCTCAAGAGCGAAGGATTGGAGGTGGTGGACTTCGCAATGGGCACGCTTGTGGGGACTCCGGTCCAGGATGCCACCTTCTGGATTGTAATGGGGGGGTCCCAGGAATCCACCATCCCACGGAAATGTCTCGGAGAAGCCAAGCTTCAGTTGGTTAAAAACACCTCTCCCCGGCAAGCTTCCTTTTGCGAGGATTTAAACCTGAGGGCGCAACGGCATGTCGATCGGTTTAGTCGAAAGGGTCTTGCTTTGAAGGTGGGTTTTGAGTCTTATTCACGGGTTCAGGAAGAAGGACCCTTTAGCTATTTTCGGTAAAAAAGCTTTTCCACGAATCCTCGACAAAGTTGGGGGTTTTCTGCGAAAATCACGAACCGCGTTGTTTGGCAGAAGATGCAAAGACTCTATTTTTTCCTTACCGACGACTGAGGAGGGATAGCGGTCAGGGGTTTTAGGGGCTTCCCCTCCGCCTAGGCTTCGGGGATTGTCCCAATGTCCAAATTAATTTTTCCCAATTGATCATTGGGGCATTAGCTCAGCGGTTAGAGCAGGGCACTCATAATGCCTTGGTCCCTGGTTCGAATCCAGGATGCCCCACCATTCGATGCGCCCCTAAAAGGGCTTATTCTTGGCAGGCCACCCTCAGCTGTAAAGCGCTGGGGAAAGATCAAACGCCTCGATAAACATCCCGAAAAACGCTTATAAAACCCCATTGTTTTTGATGCAACCTTTTGGTGAGGCCCCTCGTCTTATTTAGCGGGATGCAACAAAAGCCCAAATCAAAGACCCGCAAGGGTTTGGAGGATTTAAGATGAAAAAGACGATTGCTGCCTTGATGACGGTGTTGTTCTTGGGAAGTACTGGTTTAGTTTTGGCTGAAGATGCCGCCGCTGGTAACACCGCGGCTCCCGCCGCGGCCGCTCCCGCGAAGGTGAAGAAAGCCAAGAAAGCCAAAAAGATGAAGAAGGCGAAGAAAGCCGCTGCCGCTCCCGCCGCTTCAACCACACCAGCCGCCAAGTAATTTTAGATTTCTGCCCGAAGGGCAGGGATTCAAAGCCTCTGGATCGAAAGATCCGGGGGCTTTTTTGTTTTACACCGATTGAATTTCCTTCGATGAATCATTACTTCTCCTAGACAGGTTCGTGAAATAACTGCATTGATTTTAAAGGCCCCAAAGTGTAAAAAGGACGTCCCCATTTAGTCCCGTCAAGGATAAACAGGGCTCCGAAACAAGGGAAAGGCCGACGAGATGAGCGCTGAAACCAACAATTGGAAAACTCTTCTCCAGGATAAAATCCCCTCTGATTGGGCCAAGGAAATCGACGAGTTCGAGGCTCAGATCCTATTAAATAAACAGGGCAAGATTGAACCCCGCATTTTCGCCGAGACTCGTCTCCGCCGCGGCGCCTACGGCCAGCGTTACGATAACGGCCACCGGAACGATGGGATTCAAATCAGAAAATTGAATTACCCCACGAAAGATACCTGGAAAGGGCCTGACACCTTTTGGGACGCCCCTGGAATGCTCCGCATCAAATTTCCCTGGGGCGGTGTCACTGCCGACCAGATGGATACCCTGGCGGACCTCGCCGAAGAATACTCCGATGGGATCGGGCACATTACCACCCGGCAGGATTTCCAGCTCCACTTTGTTCATATCGAGGATGCGCCTGATTTGATGCGCCGCCTGGCCGCCGTGGGGATCACCACCCGCGAGGCCTGCGGCAATTCCGTTCGCAACGTGACGGCTTGTCCGGTGGCGGGGGTTTGCCGGACCGAATCCTTCGACGTGACCCCCTATTCCAAGGCCATCTTTAAATTCATGCTGGGCCATCCCGACGCGCAGGATTTTGGACGTAAATTCAAGATCGCCTTTTCAGGATGCGCCGGCGAGGCTTGCGGCCTGGTAAACATGCACGACATGGGTTTTGTGGCCAAAAAAATAAAGGTGGCCGGAAAAGAAGCGAATGGATTTGATATATGGGTGGGCGGGGGGTTGGGCCCTGTTCCTTATAACGCGAAACTCCTTTTCGAAAATCACCCGGCTGAAGAACTCCTTCCGGTGACCCAGGCGGTCGCCAGGGTTTATGGCCGGTTGGGCGAGAAAAAAATCCGCGGAATGGCCCGCATCAAGTTCCTCGTGGCCAAGCTGGGCATTGAGGAATTCAGGCGCTTGATCGTGGAAGAACGCAAGGTCCTTCCAAACGATCCCCGCTGGACAAGCCTCATTGAGCAGTATTTAGGGGAGGTGGAAAAGCCTGCCCAGAAGGCCACCAGCCTCAAGAGCTCTTCCTACCCGAAAGGTTTCCTGGAATGGAAAAGGACCAACGCTTATCAGCAACCCCAGTACGGGTACGTTACGGTTTACGTGAAGGTTCCCTTGGGAGATTTGACCTCCAACCAGCTTCGTTCGCTGGCCGGGATGGCCCGTAAATACGTGAAAGATACCGTGCGAACCTCTGTTGAACAGAACCTGTTGTTTCGTTGGGTGAGTGAATCGGATCTTCCGGCGTTTTTTGAGGAGTTGGGAACGATCGGGCTTGCCGAGGGTGGAGCGAATACCATTTCCGACATTACCTCCTGTCCGGGAACCGACACCTGCAAGCTGGGTATTTCCGCCTCCCGCGGCCTGGCCCGCGAGCTTTCCCAGGAAATGACCGCCATGATGGAGCATCTGCCGGAAGAAGTAAGGAATTTGAAAATCAAGGTGAGCGGCTGTCCCAATTCCTGCGGCCAGCACCATATCTCGGACCTGGGTTTCTACGGGGTTTCCCGCAAAGCAGGCTCCTACGCGGTTCCTCACTTCCAATTGGTTCTGGGAGGACAGTGGAAAAACAACGGGGGCACCTACGGTTTGGCCGTCGCGGCCGTTCCTTCCAAACGCATACCGGAAACGGTTCAACGCCTGACGGACAGGTTTGTAAAAGACCGCCAGAAAAATGAGAGCTTTCAAAGTTTCATCGCTCGTATCGGCAAGGTTGAGATTAAAAACATGCTTCAGGATTTGATGGTCATTCCCAGCCACGACGCCGATCCGGGCCTTTATAGCGACTGGGGCGACCCCCGTGAATATACCATCGCTGATATCGGAAAGGGCGAATGCGCGGGGGAGGTGGTCATGCCTTCAGAATTTTCCCTGACTTCGGCGGAAAGCAAGGGCTTTGAGGCCCAGGTGAAACTGGATCAAAAGGATCTAAAAGGCTCCGTTGGATTGGCCTATGAGTCCATGATTTTTTCAGCCGAGGCGGTTGTCAGGACCAGGAACCGGGAATATGTCGGAAACCCCGACAGCACGGTGGGTGAGTTCAAAAAGTGGTTTTTTGACACGGGTGAATTCGTGAAACACGTCAACAATACCCAGTTCGCGGCTTTTTTGTTTAAGGCCCACGAGAATAAACTGCCGAATCCCACTCCCGATGAAGCCCGCCGCCGGGTGGAAGAGGCCCAATTGTTCCTGGAAGCGGTTCACAGCTATATCGCGAACGCGCCGCCTCCCGCGGCCCCGATCCCTGGTAAATAATTTAACCACAGCGGCGCAACGCGCCGCACAGAGGCACGGTAAGATTGAATTTTTTTAACTGTGTCTTTGTGGTCCCCGAAGGGGACCCGTGGTGAAAAGGTAAAATGATGGATTTGCAAAAGATCAACGTAAAGTTCTTCATGGAAAAGGGCTCCGAGATTCCCCTCAAGGACCTCATTCCCATTTTTCACCGCTGGATTCAACAGGACAAGCTGGAGGGAATGTTGATCGACGTGGCCGAATATACCCATGTTCACCAGGGGCCGGGACTGCTTTTGATCGCGAACGAGGCCAACTACAGCCTGGATGAAATGGGCGGCAAACGGGGCTTTCTTTATAACCAAAAACGGGTGCCGGAAAAATCAGGAGAGGATCATTTGCGGACGGCTTTTCGAAGAATTTTAGGCGCCTGTTCCTTGCTTGAAAAGGAACCCGAGGTCGCGGGTAAAATGAAGTTCGCGGTTAACCACTTACAAGTTTTCGTCAATAATCGTCTGGCCGCCCCCCGCCATTCCCAAAGCAACGAGGAATTGGAAAAAAGCCTGAAGCCCCTGTTGGGCGAGCTTTATGGTGATGCAAAAACTCTTTTGATCCCCGAAAGGGACCCCCTCAAGCGAACGGGCCTCGAAATCAAGGTGGAAAATTTGGTCAGCCTGGAAACCCTTCTCCTAAAGCTAAAAACGAATTAGTTTTTACCGCGACCCATCAGCCAGAGGCTGATGGGTCGCGGTAAGTGGATCAAGTTTTAACCGCCGTAATTCCAGCCCGTTGAAGAAAGCAGCAAGGGTCCCTCGGCCAATC
Organism: candidate division FCPU426 bacterium; assembly: GCA_023249615.1. Classification (GTDB taxonomy): domain Bacteria; phylum Oederibacteriota; class Muellerivitia; order Muellerivitales; family Muellerivitaceae; genus PALSA-1180. The sequence continues at coordinate 29,961 of JAHFCG010000006.1, forward strand.
CGCCCTGGGCTTCCAAAACCTCCGCCACCACCACCGCGTGATCACCCTTGTCCACCAATCCCACCACCCGGCACTCCACAAACCCTGCCATGCCGGGAAAGGTCGGGTGTTTTAATTGAGGACTTGGGACAAAAGCCTCGCCGGCCAGTTGGTTTCCTTCCGGATCAACATGCTTGAAAAATTTCTGAGCGATATCTTTTTGTTCCTTTCCGAGGAAATTTAAAACAAAACCTTGGGCCGCGTTTACCGCCTCAAAGGTCCTTGAATCCTTTTTTATTCCGACCGCCAACAGGGGCGGCTGGAAAGAAGCCTGGGTTACCCAACTTACCGTTGAGGCCGCGGTTTTCCCGCCGGCCTGGCTGGTCAGGACATAAAGCGCGTGGGGAATCATTCTCAGGAATTTCTTCTTTATTTCCTCGTTCATAAAACCTCCGGAATTCCGCCGCCAATTTGCGCAAATTTTCGCTGTTTAAAAAGAAATATTTAAAACCAAATAATAAGGACTGATCATAAAACTTAAGTGGTCGGAATAGAATCCTTGATTAAAGATAATGATTGCGTCAATCTGCGCCAATTTGCGGCCATATCTTGGCGGTTGTTGGTCCTTTCCCCTTTAAAGCCTTGATGTCTCCATGATAAACTTCACATCCGCTTGCGTTGAAACAACCGGAAATAGCCATTTTGGAAAGGGTTCCCCTTGGATTTCGCCGAGACTTTGAAGAGATTGGTGGAGCTGCAAAGAACCGACTCGGGTTTGGATGATTTGGAGAAGCTGAAAAAGGGGTTTCTGCTCGAAATCCAGAACCTGGACGGCGCGGTTACGGACCTGAAGGGGCAAATTCAAATCGAAAAAAAGAATCTTGAAGACCTCCTGAAACAGCGCAAGACCCTTGAAATCGAAATCGGGTCGCTCGACACTAAAATCACCAAATATCAGGGCCAGGAAAATGAGGTCAAAAGTAACGAGCAATTCGCGGCCCTGAAACACGAAATAGAGAAAAGCAGGGAAGACAAGGGCAAGGTCGAGGAAAAGGTCCTGGAATGTCTTTTCAAGGAGGACGAACAAAAACAAAAAATCCAGAACCTGACCGGCCAGTTGGCCCAGGCCGAAAAAAAGGCCGCCGAGGATAAGAAGAACCACCAGCAAAAGATCGCCGATTGTGAAAAAGCGGTTGTGGATAAAAATGAGGACAGGAAAAAGCAATTCGCGGAGATTCCCCAGGAATTCGCGGAGGGTTATGAATCCCTCCGTTCCCACGGGAAAAAAGTGGCGGTAGCCGAGGCCAGGGAGGACCAGACCTGCGGCGGGTGCAACATGAATGTTCCGCCCCAAATATTGAATGAAATGCGGAAAAATATCGGCATTCAGCGCTGTAACTGCGGCCGGTATTTATACGTTAAGGACTAGAACATTTTCACCACAAAGGGCACGAACCCCCTTCGGGGGTCACAAAGTAAACAAGAAGGATTTTTTCTAAAAAGATTTAACTTCGTGAACTTTGTGTACTTTGTGGTGAGGGATTGGTGTTTATGAGCGCTTCGATCGCAAAACGAGTCCTGAAAATTGAGGCTGAGGGACTTCTTCAGCTGGCCAAAAAAACAGGAAAATCCTTTGACCAGGCCGTCAGGGTTATCCTGAAATCCCGCGGCAGGGTGGTGGTGACCGGCATGGGCAAGTCGGGACTGATCGCGCGAAAAATCGCGGCGACTTTTTCCTCCACCGGAACGCCGTCCCTTTTTTTAAGCCCCGCCGAGGCGCTTCACGGGGATCTGGGCAAGGCTTCCAAAGGGGATGTTGTCCTGGCCATTTCCAACAGCGGGGAAACCGACGAGTTGAAAACCCTCCTCCCGCACTTAAAAAAAATCGGATGCAGGGTCATTCTTTTGACCGGCAATGTTTCCTCAAGTCTTTCAAAATTGGGTGATGTCGTTGTGGATGTGGGCGTCCGCAAGGAGGCCTGCCCGTTGAATCTCTCCCCGACGGCCAGCACCACCGCCGCCCTCGCGATGGGCGACGCCCTCGCGGTCGCCTTGTTGGAAGACCGTGGTTTTACCGAAAAAGATTTCGCGCTCTTTCACCCGGGCGGGGAACTTGGACGCCGGCTTCAGCTAAAGGTTTCCGATATCATGCGCAGGGGAAATAAGGTTCCCCGTGTTCTCCTGTCCGCTTCCTTTCAGACCATTGTCCGTGAAATCAACGCGAAAAAAGTCGGGGCTACCTGCGTGGTGGACGGAAGCAATAAATTAAAAGGAATAATTGTGGACGGGGACCTTAGGCGGGCGATGCTGAAAAACCCCGATATCAGGGTCTGGAACGCCAGAAATCTTAGAACACCCCGGCCTTCAGTGATATCCTCCGGGATGACCCTTGCCCTGGCGTTGCAATTGATGGAGGAGAAATCCATTTTTCAGCTGATTGTCGCGGACGGGAAGGGACGCCCCTTGGGGCTCGTCCATTTGCACGATCTTTTGGGCCGAGGAAGAGTAAAGATAACCTAATCATTGGCCACCGATGAACACCGATTTTTAAAATTTCAAAGATTTTTACAGGAAGGAATATCCCTGTTCATCTGTGTTAATCTGTGGCGAAAATTTTTTTGGTTCATTTAAAGGATTGGAATGAGCATCCGAAACATAAAACTTCTTTTAACCGATGTGGATGGCGTCCTGACCGACGGCAAGGTTTTTGTCGGAGGCAAGGAGGAGTTCGTGGGTTTTGACATTCAGGATGGAATTGGGCATAGGTTGGCGGAATACGGTGGCCTTAAAGTTGGCTGGCTTTCGGGCCGAATTTCCAAACCCGTGGCCGTTCGGGCCAAACGGCTGAAGGTACCTTTTCTTTACCAGGGAAAATTGGACAAATTAACCACGGCGGAAAATCTTTGCGACAGGGAGGGCTTAAAACTTTCCGAGATCGCCTATATCGGCGATGATTTAATCGACCTTCCCCTCTTGACCCAGGCGGGTTGGTCGGCGACCGTTCCTTATGGAAGGCCGGAGGTTAAAAAGGCCGTTCATTACGTGACCAGCGCCCCGGGCGGAGCCGGAGCTTTTCGTGAGGTGGTTGAAAAAATCCTCAAGGCCCATGGTGTTTGGACAAAGGCCGTCCAGGTGTTTCACCAAAAGAACGGGATCGGTTCCCCTTCCTCCATTGACGCCGCCCCCTGAGGTAAATTTTGGCGCCTCCCTTTGTCCTTTTTGAATTCTTGCTGGAGTAAATGTCTTGCCCCAAAACTCTTCCGAAAATAAAAACAGAATGGGGGGCAGGCCCCTGCAAAAACTCAAAAACAACCTCATTTTTTTCTCGGCGCGGGTTCTCATTTTTATCCTTTGCCTTTTGCCCCTAATCCTTGTTTCAGCTTTGGGCCGGTTGTTTGGAGCTCTGGTCTTTGCCCTTGCCGGCGGTGAGCGCCGAAAAACCCTTAACAGCATTCGGACCGCCTTCCCCAAAAATTTTGATGAAAAACAGGCGGACAAACTTGCCCGTTCCGTTTGGGTCCGCCTTGGGCAAAACCTTTTTGAGACCGTTCAATGGCTTGATTGGCCCCAGGAAAAAATCGCATCGCGGGTGGTCCGGGCCAGGGGTAAGGAATACGCCGAAAAGGCCCTGGGAAAGGGGAAGGGGGTTTTCATCGTGACGGCCCATTTGGGCAATTGGGAATTGTTGGCCGGATATCTCGCGTCCTCGTTCCCCGTTTCGGCCGTGGCCCAGAACCTTTATGACAAGCGTTTCGACAGGATCGTGACCCGTTTCAGGGAAAACAATCTCAAGGTTACCATGATCAAGCGGGGAATGGCGCTTCGGGGAATACTGAACGCCCTTAAACAAAACCGGCTTGTGCTGGCGCTTTGCGACCAGGACTCCGGAAGCGAGGGAGTGTTTGTTCCGTTTTTCGGGAAACCCGCCTGGACCCAGTCGGGCGTCGCGCGCATCGCCTTGAAAACAGGGGCGGCCCTCGTTCCCGCCTTCATGGTCCGGGGAACCGACGGCAATTTTGAAATGCAAATGGATCGGGAAATTGAGGTTTCCCGGACGGGTGATTTGGAAAAGGACGTCCTTGAAACCGTTCGGCGTTATACTGAGGTTATCGAGTCCCATGTCAAAGCCTATCCCGATCAGTGGGTATGGTTTCATGAGCGATGGCGGACGCGGCCTGAAAATAAAAAAACGACTCCTTAAGGTTTAGGCATGAAAAAGAACCCATCCCTGATCATTCCGGAGGAGCCTTTTCTTGAATTTTCCGATGAGGATACCCAAGTCGCGCGCCGAAAGAAAATCACGTGGATTTTGGGAATGGCGGGTATCCTAATCGCTGTTCTTTTTTGGGGGGTCAAGCAGAGCAAACCCAAGCCCACCAGCGGGGAAATGGTATCCCAGGGCGAAAATTCCCCCGATGCCGTCATTGAAAAATTCCACATGGTTTCAACCGTGCAGGGCCTTAAGCGTTGGATCATGGATGCGGACAAGGCTCGTTTTTATCAAAACCAGAAACTTGCCTATGCGGATGAAATTTACGCCCAGTATTTCAAGGATGAAAAGCTGATTTCCACCCTGACGGCCGAAAAGGCCATTATCAACACGGAAACCAACGCGACCCAGGCGGTAGGACACGTTGAACTTATCGTTGAAAATGGTTCCAAATTGGAAACCGACAAATTGAATTGGGATCCGGAAACCGACATGATTAAAACCGACGCCAGGGTACATATTTACAAGGGGATGGATGATATTATGGCCACCGGTTTGACGGCCGATACCCAGCTCAATAATGTGGTTTTTAAAAAGGATGTCCAAACCAAGGTCCGGGATACCGGGGAAATAGAAAATTTTGGAAAACCAAAGAAATTTTAAATTTTGTCGTCAGTCATTGGTCGTCGGTCGCCAGCCCAAACCTCGAGGGAAAAGGGGAGCCGTGGCGCGTGTTTTTTTATTTATTTGGATCCTTTTTGGCGCGGCCGCGGTGGGGAAGGCCTATGACATCAAGGATACCCGGGAGGTTTCGTCCCGAAAGCCTGTTATTATCACTTCGGTCCAGCTGATTTTTGACCGCTTGAAGGGATTGACCTTGTTCAAGGGAAAGGTGAAGGCGGTTCACGACCACGTGACGCTTTCCGCCGATGAAATACGCGCGGCCTCCGAAAACAGGGAGGCCACGGCGGATGGAAAGGTAAGGGTGGTGGACCCGACCGCCGCGCTCACCATGACCTGCGGAAACCTGGAGTATCTTGACCTGATGAATTTGATGACCGCGCATGACCATCCGCTTTTGACAAGTCTGGACGAAAACGGCCGGCCCATCAGCATTCTTGGAAGACAAATGGAACTGGATTCCCAAAAAAAGACGGTGGTCATTCATCAAAATGTCCAGCTCATCCATGATGACGGAAAGGCCGAGGCCCAAAAAGCCACTTTTTTATCCCGGGAGGACAAGTTTATCCTTGAGGAAGAGCCTAAATTAATCATGGGCAATGGGGAGTTGACCGGCAGAAGGATTGTCTCGAATTTGGGCTCCAACCGGAGTGTCTTTGTGGAGGGAATGGCGGACGCGGTTTTTTATCCGGCTGGGCGACCCGTACCGAAGGGAAAAAATCCTTACACCCCCAATCCCAAAGGCATGGGGAGTGAAAACGGCAGACCCACCTCGCCCAATGACCTTGCCCCCAAGGGAGCCGAAGCCGCCGATGTGGGAAAACCCATTACGCCGACCCCTGGCGTTTTGCCCCCTTTTCAGGGGTTGCCGGTAAAATAAAAGCCGTCATTTTGATTTTTAAGAGGTTTTAAAATGAGAATTCTCCGAACCAGCAACCTGGTGAAAACCTACAACAAAAGGAAGGTGGTTGACCACGTTTCCATCGAAGTTCACCAGGGCGAGGTGGTTGGGCTTTTGGGGCCCAATGGAGCGGGTAAAACCACGACTTTTTACATGACGACGGGGTTCATTGCCCCCAACGAGGGGAGGGTTTATTTTGAGGAGGATGGACAGGTTCATGACATTACCACCCTTCCAATGTTTAAACGGGCCAGGTTGGGAATCGCCTACCTTCCCCAGGAACCCTCTATTTTTCGAAAGCTGACGGTGGAGGAAAACCTTATGGCGATCCTGGAGCTGACCACGCTTTCTCCGGTGGACCGGGAAAACAGGAAGATTGAACTTTTAAACGAGCTGAAGGTTTCCCATCTTGCAAAACAAAAGGCCTATACCCTGTCGGGAGGGGAACGGCGAAGGGTGGAAATCGCCCGCGCCCTTGTCCTTCAGCCCAATTTCATTCTTCTGGACGAGCCATTTGTGGGGATTGATCCCATTGCCGTCCAGGACATTCAGGTCATCATCCGTTTCCTGAAGAAGAAAAAAATCGGGATTCTCATTACCGACCACAATGTCCGTGAAACCCTTTCGATCGTCGACAGGGCCTATATTATGTTCGAGGGAAAAATTCTTTTATCGGGAACCGCCTCCAAACTTGCCTCCAACAAACAGGCCCGCCAGATTTATTTGGGCGAGAGATTTTCCCTTAAATAATCACGGGGGTGAATTTATCAAATCTTCCCATAAAAAAAGAAAACACCAGGCCGGGTTAAAATCCTGGATAGATAAAACCCTGAAACCCTTTTCCCGTTTTTTGGTTTTAATCGGGATGGGGCCGAATTTGGCTACGTTTTTGGGAGTCCTTGTTACCCTCATGGTCCCGTTCGAAATGCTTCAGGATAAATGGATGGCGGCGGGGTTATGGCTTTTGGGGGCGGGCTTTTTTGATGTTTTGGACGGAGCCCTCGCGAGAAATAGCGGTTTCAAACGACCTTTTGGGGCCTTTTGGGATTCCACCATGGACAGGGTTTCCGAATCCATCGTTTTTGGCGGGTTTCTATTGTATTATTACCAACACCAAAATCCTCAGGCGCTTTTAATGGCATTTAGTGTTTGCGTCCTGTCCATTATGGTTTCCTATACGAGGGCCAGGGCCGAGGGACTCGGGATTAAATGCGAAGTGGGCATATTACCCCGGCCGGGAAGGGTGGTTTTGCTGGCCCTGGGATTTTTCCTTGGAATCCCGACGGCCGCCCTTGGGTTAGTGGGTTTATTATCCCTGGTGACAGTCGCTCAAAGAATTCATTGGGTATGGTCGAAAACAAGATAAACAAAAATAATTAAACACGAAAATTATTAAGAGGGGCTTATTTCCTATGTCCAAAATTCGAGTGGCAATTGTGGGAGTCGGTTGTTGCGCTTCCTCCCTGGTTCAGGGTGTTCGGTTTTACCGCAACGCCGAGGATGAGGGCTTTGTCCCGGGGCTCATGCATACACGCCTTGGAAAATACCACGTGGGCGACATTGAGTTTTCCTGCGCTTTTGACGTGGATTCCAACAAGGTAGGCAAGGATCTAGGCGAGGCCATTTTCTCCCCCATCAACAACACAATCAAATTCTGCGACGTTCCCTCCCTGGGCGTGAAGGTTTACCGCGGTCATACCTATGATGGTTTGGGGAAGTATTACCGCGAGGTGGTGACGGAGTCCCCCGAAAGCCCCGTGGACGTGGCCAAGATCCTCAAGGAAACCAAGACCGATGTCCTGATCAACTATCTTCCCGTCGGCAGCGAGGAAGCCACCAAGTTTTACATGAACGAATGCCTCAAGGCGGGGGTCGGCGTGGTGAATTGCATGCCGGTTTTCATCGCCTCCAACCCGGCTTGGGCGAAGAAGTTCGAACAGGCGGGCCTTCCCATTTTGGGGGATGACATCAAGGCGCAAGTCGGGGCCACCATCACCCACCGTATTCTCGCCAAAATGTTCAGCGACAGGGGCGTCATCCTGGACCGGACTTCGCAGTTGAATTTCGGCGGCAACATGGATTTCAAGAACATGCTGGAAAGGGAGCGCCTGGAGTCGAAAAAGATTTCCAAGACCGGCGCGGTCGTCAGCCAGCTGTCCCACCCCATCGAACCAACCAATATCTACATCGGTCCCTCCGATTACGTGCCATGGCTTCAGGACCGCAAATGGGCCCATATCCGGCTGGAAGGCAGGGAATTCGGGGATGTTCCCGTATCCATTGAGTTGAAACTGGAAGTTTGGGATTCGCCCAATAGCGCAGGCGTGGGCATTGACGCCATTCGCTGCTGCAAAATGGGAATGGACTCGAAATTGGCCGGCGCTCTGGAAGGCCCGTCGTCATATTTCTTCAAGACGCCTCCCGTTCAGTATTCGGATTCCGAGGCCCACGAACTGGTGGAAACTTTTATCGCCCAGTACAGCAAGACCGGGGAACCGGTGAAAGCGCGCTGAATTTATTTTTGAAAGTAAATTAAATATTTAAAAGGGGCTGTTATGAAATTTCAGAATATTTTCAATTTTAGGAACAAGACGGTTTATCTCGGGATTGTTTTAATGGTTCTGGCCGGTTTTTCGGCCCGGGTCGTTTCTGCGGAAACCGACAGCGAGAAAAAAACCAGGGAAGCCGCTGAAAAAGTCCAAAAACAACAGGCAGAAGCCGACAAGAAAGCCAAGGAAGCGGCGGAAAAAATAAAAAAACAGCAGGCCGAGGCCGATAAAAAGGCGAAAGAAGCCCAGGATAAAATCAAAAGACAACATGATGACGTCCTGAACCAGATCCAAAGCAAAGCGGATGAATTCAAGGGCGGTACGGAGTTCACCAGCAAAGAACTTTGGGTTGTCCACCAGGATTTCCTGGGAATATCCACCCTTGAGGGGGATATCGCGCTGATCGTAAAGTTTAACCGGCCGGCAAAATTCACCCCGAAGGATGTTTCCCTGACCTTCAAATGTTTTGTGAACGGCGAAAAATTCAAGGATAAGAACGAGCTCGCTTTTTCAGTGGATAAAACACCCCTTCCGGTTGAGGGAACCCCGAGCTACAAAACGGAACAACCGGTGGGAATCACCACCGAGGGGGCGGTTTATGAAATTCTGGGGTTTACCGTTCCTTACGCGACCTTCCAAACCGTGGCGAACGGAACCAAGGTCAAGGGCCGCTTGGGTGAAACGGAATTTGAAATAAAGGACCGTAATTTACTTGTTCTGAAGGAAATGCTTTTGCAATCCGCCCCGCTTCCAGCCTTGCCGGTGGCCGCTCCCGCGAAAGCCAAATAGGAGTTTTTAATAAACGGCCTCTTTAAATTTTTTTAAAAAAGCCCGGCTTGTCTCCTGTAGCCTTAGGCGAAGGGGGATGGAAGCCGGGCTTTTTTATTTAAAACAAAAGATGATTGGCAAAAAATAAATTTTGAAAATCAACACAGCAATCGAAAAAGTCACCCTTTACGACGGCGAGGCGGACAAACCGATCCGTAACGCCACGATCCTCATTTCCGGGGAAAAGATCGCCTACGCCGGGGAAAACTCCTCGGCTCCGGATTATCAAGCCGGGGAAGTCATCAACGGCAGGGGATTATTCGTCCTGCCGGGATTAATTGACCTTCATGTCCACGGTCTGGTCAGCGAAGCCACCCTCCTTAGTTTTCTTCAAAACGGCGTCACCACCATCAGGGACCTGGCCAGCGATGTTTTTGAGGCCCTCGAGTGGAAAGCGAAGGAGCAATCGGGGCTCATCGCTTCCCCGCGCATTTTTATTTCCGGACCCGTCTTAACCTGCCACAAGGGCTATCCCGAAAACGTCTGGGGTCCCAAAGTGGCGGCGCCCGTTCAGGGGCGTTATCAGTCCCAGGAAAAGGTTCGCAAACTCGCCGGAATGGGGATGGACGTCATCAAGATTGGGATGGAACACGAGCTGGGTCCCTGTCTTTCGGAAACCGAGATGGAAGCCATTGTCACCGCGGCCCATTCCCTAAATAAGCGGGTTACCGTCCACATCACCAATGAGGAGGATTTCGCGGTCTGCGTCAAATGTGGTGTGGATGAGGTGGCCCATGTTCCCTCCCGTCCCATTTCCGATGATCTTTGGAAAGAGGCCGTCAAAAAGAAAATCCAGATTATCCCCACCCTTCACGCCCACGCGGGATGGGCTGAGGAGTGGAAACGAAAGGCCGACCATCCTTTCGGTCAATATTGCCAGCATGGCTTCCGGGCCGGCCACCACCAGTGTCAGGCAAACCTTGAGCGGTTTTTAAGCCTCGGCGGACGGGTGGTTTATGGAACGGACGCGGGCAACCCTCATATGCCCTTCGGGGTTTCGGTGAAGGAATGGAAGGATTTGCAGTCCACCGGACTCAAGCCCATTCAATGCCTCAAGATGGCGACCTCGGAAGCGTCGAAGGTTTTGGGAATGGAAGAAAAACTTGGGACGATTGAAAAGGGAAAATTCGCGGATTTGGTGATTTATCAATTCGATCCCCTGAAAGATCCCCAAAATTTCAGGACCCTTCAGAGGGTTTTTAAAAGCGGAAAATCCTACCCCTCCGGGCAGTTGGAGTTTCCACAACCCTTTGACCTGAATTTTTGGATAAGGCAGTGGGAGAAAACAAAGTTTAAAACCGGCTGGCAGGAGCCGAATTTTCGGGGATGAAAATTCGGCGGAGCATTTGAGCAGGTGGCAGTTGAACGGTTGACAGTAAAAGAAACCCGCGAAAATGCGGTCAACTTTTTCAATGCTCTACTACTCACGATTTAACCGATGCCTGTTTTAAATGTCGTTACCCACCATTTTTAAAACAACTTTTGGCTCTAAATACCTACCCCATTTATTCCAAAAGGGTATAATTCTTGCTTAGGAACCTTTCTCTCCACAAGGTGGCATGAGTTATGCGTCAGCAGTTCGGAATGAACCAAAAGATGTCGCAACGGATGATCATGACCCCGATGCTTCAACAGGCCATGAAAATCCTCCAGCTTTCCACCCTGGAACTAAAGGAATGGGTGGAAAAGGAAATGTTGGAGAATCCTGTTCTCGAGGAAGAAAACGAGGAAACTCCCGCCACGACCGAGGAAAAAGCCGCCTCTTCCGAAGCCGCCTCCATCCCCGCCGGTGAACAGGAAAACCCCGACAGGGATTCCATGATCGAAATGGCGAAACAACGCCACCAAACCGACCTGGTGGAACACATGAAGGAAGGCGGCCGTTTCGAGAGCGAGACCTGGGCCATGTACAACGAGTCGGCCGAATACGGCGAGGCGGGCGATGGGGAATACGGGGGACGGGAAAGGGCGGACGGTGACCAGGAAAAACGTGATTTTGTGGAAGCCTCCATCACCCGCACCCAAACGCTGGCGGAGAGCCTGGAGTGGCAGCTTTTATTGGTGGCCAAGGACGAGGCTGAAAAAACCCTTGGGAAAGTAATCATCGGAAATTTGGATGAAAACGGATACCTGACGGACACGGTTGAGGACATCGCCCGAGCACAGGGAGTGGCGCTTCAGGAAGCGGAAAGGGTTTTGCAGTTGATTCAGGGTTTTGAACCTCCCGGCGTGGGCGCCCGAAACCTTCGGGAATGTCTTTTGCTCCAGTTGGAAAATAAAACCGGGGATTTGGCCAGGAAGGCCTACCAGGTTGTCTTGAACCATTTTGAAAACATGGAAAAAAGAAAATACGCGGTCATCACGAAAACCCTTGATTGCAGCGACGAACAACTCAGGGAAATTCTAGCCTTTATCGCCACCCTGGAACCCAAACCGGGACGGTCCTACCAGGAAAACGAGACTAAATACATTACCCCGGATGTGAGCGTCCGGAAGATCGAGGGGGAGTACGTGGTGGTTTTAAATGACGAACCGGTTCCGCGCCTGCGAATTTCCTCTTATTACAAAAAACTTCTCAAGGATAAAAAGGGTATTGACGGCGGCAGGGAAACCAAGAAATTCATCGAGAATAAGATTCAGTCCGCCCTTTGGCTGATGAAAAACATTGAACAGAGGCGTAAGACCATATTTCGCGTGACCGAGGCCATTTTTAGAATTCAAAAGGATTTTTTGGACATCGGCATCAGCGCCCTGAAACCGCTCACCTTAAAACAGGTGGCGGACATGATCGGCATGCATGAATCCACGGTAAGCCGGGTCACCACCCACAAATATGTCCAGACCGAAAGGGGAATCTTTGAGTTGAAATTCTTTTTTACCAGCGGGTTGGAATCGGTGGACGGGATGGATGTTTCCTCCCTTTCGGTGAAGGAAAAAATAAAGGATCTGGTTTCCCAGGAACCCCCCCAGAAGCCCCATTCGGACCAGAAAATCATGAAACTTTTAACTGATCAGGGTTTATCCATCGCCCGGAGAACCATCGCGAAATACCGCGAAGAGCTCAAAATTCCATCGGCGTCCCAACGGAGAAAACTGTGACGTCAGGCGCAAGGTCCAAGGTTCAAGCCAAAACAAACTTTAAAACAAATTTTGGCTGAAAGGTTTTGTCATATTTCGTGGTGAGTGATTACGGTTAGTGAATGTTCGCTGGAACCTGAGACCTTGTGCCTTGGCCCTGCCTCTTGATTGACTTCCAAACCTCGGGTGTTAGAATAACTTCCCTGGTTAACGAACGCCTGTTTGACCAGTTCACGGCATATAAAGGAGTCTTCCATGTTCACTAAAACCGAGACCAACCTGAAAGTCCACATCACCAGCCGGCATGAAAAATTGACCGCGGGCCTGAAAAGTCATATCGAGGACAAAATCGCCCGGGTGGAAAGATACCTGGGCCAGGTCAAGGAAGCCCATGTGATCCTGAATTTTGAGAAA
>JAHFCG010000190.1 GCA_023249615.1 candidate division FCPU426 bacterium
CCCCCTCTTCGGCGGTTCTGAACCGGGTGACTTTTAATGATAAAGATGTCGTCGGAAATCTGATCCCCTGGAGTGACCTCGCCAAAGGCGGAAATTTGGAATTCCACTACCGGTGAAAAAGAAACCCAACCATTCACCCACTCCCTTGACAACAGGGCCAAACCAGCGGACAATTGTACAAATTGTACATAACGTACGAAATGGGAGGTTCTCATGTCAGAATCTGAAATCAGCGTGGCTTATGCCCGCGAACACTTCGCCGAATACCTGGGACGGGTAACCTATTCCAAGGACAGGGTCGTGGTAACCAAACACGGTAAGAAAGTGGCGGCGGTTGTTCCCTATGAAGATTTGGAACTGCTGGAAAAATTGGAAGAAGCCATCGATTTAAAAAACGCGAAGACGGCTCTGGCGAACATGAAAAAACACGGAAGCATCCCCTGGCAAAAAGTAAAAACCCAGCTCGGTTTGTAACCCTTGCTTTACCGCGTCGAGCTAACGCCCCATGCCCGAAGGGATTTAAAAGGTCTGGACAAACCGGTTCAAAAACGCCTTTCCAGGGTAATCGACGGCTTGGCGTCCGATCCGCGCCCTCACGGTTGTAAAAAAATGGAAGGCCTGGAAAACTCGTTTCGAATTCGAGAGGGGGATTTCCGCGTTATTTATCAAGTCCGAGACAAGGTTTTATTTGTTCTAGTTATTAAAATCGGACATCGCGGGGATATTTATCGTCAATAGACAAATCTCAATCGTCGTTCCGGTTGTGGTTCTTATCACGGGGCTTTTTCCGGTGCTTCCCCTCGCCCTTATCATCCTTTGAATTGGAATCAGACTGATCCCCTTCCACGTTATCCGATTCCGGTTGGTTGGAATCCACCGAATCTTTATTCCCGCCTTCACCGTCTTGGGTGTTTTTATCGGCAGGATCAACAACAGGGGTTTTGACTTCCTTCGCCTTCTTGTGACCGTCCCCTTCCCTTCCCCATTTGTGCTTCTTCTTTTCCTTGTCGCTTGATTCCGCCTCACCGCCCTTGGTCTCTTTTACCTTCTCGGTTTCAGAAACCTTGGTGGGCTCCTGCTTTTCCTTTTCATGAACCTGTGTGGGGGTAAAGGTTGGGGGAATCGGCTTGGAAGTGGAGGTAAAAACCGGCTCCTCATGAACCACGGGTACCTGTGTGGGGGTCGGCGGGGCCGCTTGGGGCCTGGGTGTCGAAGTAAAGGTTGGGATCAAGGGCCTCGGCGTTGAGGTTGGAACCGGAGCCGCGGGAACGGGCGTAAAAGTATTTATGGGAGCCGGTTGATAGGGAACCGGTGTGGCGGTGGGCCACTTTTTCATTTCGCGCCTTCTTCCCCAACTCCCGCTGGCGCCCTCTTCCAGACCCTCAGGATTTTGTTTTTTCCATCCCAAAAACCTGGTCCGATCCCATTTACCACGACTTCCCTTTAATCGAAAACGAATAAAGCGGTCATTGTCTTCCGCCATTCGGCTCAATTGATTGACCTGTTCCTCGCTTAAATCAAAGCGCCCGTTTTCCTTATAGTAATTTTCCTTTAGATCACGGACCGCCTGGATGCGGGCCTTGAGTTCGGTTGCCTGGGCGGGGGTGAGTTGGCTGGAATCCAATCCGGTGTTCACAAAGGTTATCTGCTGGTTGATCCGGTAATCAATATAGACGTTGTAAATAATCGGATCGCTGAAGCGGTAGTCATAACTTCCCGTTTGAAAATAGGATGCCCAAGCCTGAAAACGCCGGATGGCGTCATCAATGGTCCGGTCATTATCCGTCAGCAGGTTGTTCAATAACGTGGCCTGCTCGGCATCCAGGTCCGCCATGGAATCGGCCGGCCCCTGGTCCTCCCGCATGATCCTTCGGATCAAGGCGTCGTTTTGGGCGAGGATATCGGCGGTGTCCTGGTTGATTTTTCCCTGTTGAAGGGCGGCCGAGACACGGTTGAGTTGGGCCCGGACTCTCATTTCAACCCGCCAGGCGTTGGGATAAGGATTGGCTTCATCCTTACTGACGACGTAATTGATCGTGCATCCCTGTAAAAGCAGGAACACGAAAAGGGTAAAAATTATTCCCACCGCGGGGTAAAAGAGGCGTTTCATAAAGGCTCCTTAAGAGGGATTTTCAGAACGTTCAAGATATAAGACGTTTTAAGCCAACAACATGTTTCACATCATAACCCAACCGTTAATCCCCGGACATTTTCCCGCGAAATTCTCCCGGGGTCATTCCCGACAAATGCTTGAAATTCCTGATGAAATGATGGGGGGTTTGAAAACCGCAGGACTGGCCCACCTGAAGCGCGGTCAACCCGCTTGTTCTCAGGAGGTTTTTGGCCTTTTCAACCCTTAACCGGTTCAGGTAGGAAACAAAACTCAGGCCCGTTGTTTTTTTAAAAACCCTGCAAAAAACAGGAACCGAAAAACCAGCCTGCCTGGCAACCTTGGGCAGACGCAAGGTCTGGTTAAAGTGATCGTCCAGGTAATTCAGGACCGTTTTCATCCTCAGGCTCTTGGCCCCTTCCAGGGGCTTGGCCGAAAGACCCGACATGGTTTGAATGGTTTCCTTAAAAACCTCGATCAAACGGTAAATGGAATCCGCGTCCATCAGCTTTTGGGTGAAACCCGCGGAAAAATTTTCGGTGTCGGTCTGGTTTAACGCCGATCCGGCCCCGACCCTGTCCAAAAACTGGTAAAGAAGGGCGAGAAATTGGCTTCGAACCACGCCGGTGTCCCTTCCCGCGAACTCCAGAACCTCCCGAACGTACCTGTCGCCAGCAAGCTTTGCGCTTTCGGTTGATATTTTCTCGACCGCACCAAGCAAATCGCCGCCCGCCTTATGGAGCCTCCCGTAACCGCTTCCCTTTCCCGCCTGGGACGTTTCGCCATAAAGTAGAATGGGTTTTTCAGCTTGAACGCAAAGATGAAGGGCCAGAACCGCCTCACGGTAGGATTCATAGAGAGCCTGCCCCGCCGGCACGGGCCGGCCGATACCCGCCGCCGATTTCACCCCAAACCTTTTTCGAATGAACCCCTGAATTTTTTCCGCTCTTTCCCTGATTTGCAATATTGCCTGAACCTCGTTTTTGGAGGGATCGGGGGAGGTAAGGAAAAGCGTTCCGTAATCCTGAAGTTTGCCCGCCACCGTTTGGGTCAGGGTTTTGGCGAATAGAAAACATTCCCGCTGAATGGAGTCATTTTGAAGGAGGGTCCTTACCGGGTCTCCCCCGTCACGACCCGCGTTTAAGGGCATAACGGCGATTACCTGGGTGGGAATTCGGGAAATGCCAAGCTCTTCCTTCATCCATGGGGCCAATTCCTGGTTGGCGTACCAGGCCCATGGGGTGGGGATCAGTTTTTCCATCCCAAGGGCTTCCCCCACCCATGAACTATTGGGAAGCCGTGCCGAAAAAACCTTCCGGCGGAGCTGGTCGACCTTTTCGTGCAGCGGCGGTTTCCCCTTCCTGTCTATCAAATGGAAAATATAAAGCCGGTAAAATTCAACCACCGCCTTTAGAAGTTCCGCGTCCAAAACGGGGAGCTGGACGGCCATTCGGGCGTAGCGGATAAACTCGGAATCGGTCCCGGCCGGCTCCCTTCCGCTCAGGGATTTCCATTGGGCCGAAAGGGTTTCCCAACTGGCCGGTTCCTTGAGAAAAGACCCCGCGTAAAGGGCGGCCTTTTCCCTTCCCTCCATTTGGAGGGGAAGGAACAAATCATAAAAACCCCGGTGGGGCTCCACGAGAACGTCCCGGTTTTTGACGAGTTTTTGAAGGCTTTTAAAATAATAGGCGTCCCGTTCCGCTTCCCTTTTGAAAAGCTTCTCAAAATGAACCGGACGGATTTTTGAGGAGTCCTCAGGAGTGAGCTCAAGCCAGTCCAGCCGGTTCCCGTCTTTCCACTGGAGAACCCAGGTGAAGAGCCCGACATAAATGTGCAGAACGTCGTGGATCCAATAGTAGTTCTTGACCCTGGTGAGCCACTCGGGTTCCTTTGGTTTTTGGGGGGACGGATGGGGCAAGGCGGTTCCTCAGGGGAAATGCAGAATGAACGATTTTAACCGCGAAGACGCGGAGACCGCGAAGAAAACTTTGAAATTTATTGGCGTGAAAGGGGAGGACAACTCATTTTTTCGGCCGCGGGAAAACAAATCATAGCCAACTTCTTTTAAGCCCTCTTCGCGGACTTCGCGGTAAAACCCTATTTAAGAACCATCAGTTTGATCACCCACCACTTTCCCTCAGCCTCAATCACCAGGTAATAAACCCCGTTGGCGACATCGTGAACATCCAGGATAAGGTCCTGGGTTCCATCCGCCCCGTTGAATTCCCCATGCCAAATCTTCCGGAAAGCCGTGGTGAAAATACGGGCCTTTACCTCACCAGCCTTGTTCAGGGTTATTCGGACCTTCAGGGGAGTCGCGCCGTTTCCATCCCAGGGGTTTGGAAATATTACCGGATTAATTCCATCCGCGGGTGTGGCTGAAAAAGTCATGGTTGGAGTGGCGGAAGAAGTTGAGGTGAAAGTGGCGGTCGGCGTTGAGGTTGAGGTTGGGGTAAATGAGGGCGTTGAGGTTTTGGTCT
>JAHFCG010000068.1 GCA_023249615.1 candidate division FCPU426 bacterium
TTGATCTTTCCTTCCTTTACGAGCGTTTCCAATTCCTCAAAGGCCGTTCGAAGGCTGTTCAGGAATTCCTCCCGGGGCACCACGTCCAATTGAGTCTCGGGATTGTGGATGTAATAAAGGTCGATACAATCCACCGCGAAATTCTTGAGGGACCGCTCCACCTGGTTGCGTAGGTAGGAAGGTGTCATGCAATGACACCCCGCGACGATGTCTTCGGGGCCGCAGATTCCTGGCTTGAGGTATTGGTCCTGAAAATACTGGGATGGATTGGCCGGGGGCGCCCCGTCAAAAGGGATGAACCCCCCCTTGGTGCAGAGAACCACTTCTTCCCGGCTGATCTTCCCCTGGGCGATGAGGCCTTTGAGGGCTTCGCCGATATTCCTCTCGCTTCTCATGCAACGGTAATTAATGGCGCTATCGATGAGGTTGCATCCCGAAAGAAGGGCGTTTTGAATAGCTTCTATATATAAATTGTCGTCGACCTCGTTATGGTTTCCAAGATAGGTCCCCAAACCAAGTGAGGAGACTTTTAACCCCATAAAATCCCGGTAATGCCCCGCCTTCGCGAATTCCGGAAACCTCCCGGCATATTTTTGCGTACCTTCGGGTGTAGAGCTCGTGGTTGGCATTCATCTCTCCCTTAGTGGATGAGTTTCAGGTTTTTCCAGCTATAAGATAACAGTCGTACCCTTTGACCGGCGATATCCAGTTGTTTCATTCCTGGCTCCAGGTTTCCACCCAACTTCTCGTAAAACCTCCGGTAGGGACTTTTCTCCATCACCCACACCACCATGGAATTCATTCCGGCTTGAACAAGGCTTTGGGTGGAGGCTTTCAAAAGCCGTGAACCTAACCCCATGCCCTGGAATTCCTTAAGGAGGTAAACCGAATAAAGCTCGCCAATTCCCTTTTCCGGATGGCTTCGTTCCTTTCCCCCGTCGGCAAAACCCACCAACCGGCCTTCGGGTGTCTCAGCCACATGAAAAAAATAGGAAAAGTGGTTCGTTTGAAGACTATCGGCAAAAATGTGGAGGGCGGCCTCGCGGGACATTCCATTGACGAAGATGTCCGGCATTAGGCCTTCGTAGGTTGTTTTCCAGGACTCGGCGTAAACCATGGACATGGCCGCGACATCGTTAATCGTCCCTGGTCGAACCCTCAAGAAGAAACCTCTTTCACCACAAAGTTCACGAAGGATACAAAGTACAACAAAAGGATAAATTTAATAATTTTATTGATTTAAACTTCGTGACCTTGTCCCGCCTTGCCGAAGGCAGGGAAAACCGGTACCATGCCGCCTACAGTATCGGTTTTATTAAAAAGCGGCGCGTGTCCTTCGTGGTGGGAGCTTGTGTTTGTTACTTTTTGCCCTTGAAGCCCTGCCCGTCGTCCACGATGATTCCCTTTTCCATCCACTCGTAAACGCCGTCCATGGCCTTTTGGGAAATCTTGCCGTCGTTCAGGTCCGTGTTCCAGCAAACCCCCAGGAAGTGCTGGTAAACCCGTATTTTGGCCTGGCGGCAGAAGGTGTCCGCCAGCTCGCGGGAACATTGGTAATCGGGGTTTTCCTTTTCAACCGCCATGGCCTTGGAACAGGCGGCCGCCATCGCGAAGAGTTCCGTTCCCACCTCCACAAGTCGCCCCAAAATCATCTGGCGTCTTTCCAGCTTGGGGCCAAACTTGACCATCTGATGAAACAAGGTGCGGGCCAGCTTGCGGGAATTTCTTTCCACAAAGCGCATGTGTTTGCCCAGCGAACCGTAACCGGCGAAACAAGGCCAGATTCCCGTCGGAAGCCACATCCGGATATACCAGAAAGGATAAAAAAGAAGGCTGTTCACCAAAGCCTTCAATTTTTGCCCCATCGGAGCCTTGGGGTTTAACAGGTCCCCCGCCAGACTCATGTGCTTATCCAAGGCCTCGCGTGCGATAAATAAATGCTGGATCTCGGAGGTCCCTTCGATAATCCGGTTGATTCGCGAATCCCTCATCATGCGCTCAACGGCGTATCCCTTTTCGCCCCTCAACCTCAGGGAAGGTCCCGTCTCGTAACCGCGCCCTCCCCGCAGCTGCATCAAATCGTCGATAATTTTCCAGGAAGCCTCGCTGCAGAAAAGTTTCGCCATGGCGGCTTCAAGCCGGATGTCCGCCCCGCCCCGATCCACCAGCGCGGAAGTGTAATAGGTCATGGCTTCCTGGGCGTAGGTGGAGGCGGCCATGTTGGAAATGCGGACGGCTCCCGGTTCATGTTTGCCGATGGGCTGTCCCCATTGAACCCTTTCCTTGCCCCACTTCCGGGCGATCTGAAGAGCCTGTTTGCTCATGCCGGCGGAAGCGGCGGGAAGGGTTAAACGCCCGGTGTTCAAGGTGATGAGAGCCAGTTTCAAACCCAATCCCTCACCCCAAAGCATGTTTTCCGTTGGCACCTGCACGTTTTTAAAGTTGATAACACCGTTCTGGATGGCGCGGATGCCCATGAAGTCACAGCGGGTCGGGTACTCCATGCCCTTGGTTCCTTTATCCACGATGAAGGCGGTGATTTGTTTTTTCTCCTTGCCGTTTACCATCTTCGCGGGGGTGCGGGCCATGACCACCATGACATCGGCCACAAGGCCGTTGGTACACCAAAGTTTGGAACCATTGATCGTCCAGGTCTTCCCGTCCGGGGAAGGCTCCGCGGTGGTGGTCATCTGGGCCGGGTCGCTTCCCACAATGGGTTCCGTCAGGGCGAAGGCGGAAATGGCGCCCTTCGCGAACAGGGGGAAATATTTTTTCTTTTGGGCCTCGCTTCCGAAAAGTTTCAGGGGCTGTGGAACGCCGATGGATTGGTGGGCGGAAAGCCAGACGGCCGTGGACCCGCAATAGGAGGCAACCATGGCGATGGCGCGGTTGTAATTAACCTGGGTCAGGCCCAAGCCACCGTACTCCTTGGGGATTTTCATGGCCCAACAGCCCAGCTTTGCCAGGCCGTCGAGAACTTTTTTTGGAATTTCGCCCGTCTTATCCGCTTCGTCCGGGTCCAGGTTGGCCTTGAGGAAGGTTTCCAACCGGCCCATGAACTCGTCGCCGACGGCCTTGTCTTCGGGGGACTGGTTGGGATAGGGGGAAATAAGGTCAGTTCTGAACCTGCCCATGAAAAGCTGGGCCACAAAGGAGGGTTGTTTCCATTCGGTTTCCCGCGCCCCCTCGGCCACATCCAGGGAGTCTTTTTCCTTTTCGGTCAGGTGTTTTGCCGTATCGCTTACGCTCATGGAATACCCCTTGAAATAAGTGTTGAACCACAGAGTACACAGAGTTCACCGAGTTAACAAATGACTGAAATCATAGAAATTTCATGGAAATCTTGATGACTTACCCTGTGTTCTCAGTGTGCCGCCAATCTATGAAATAGTATAAGGAAGGCGGTACTATCCCGCGTGATTCGTGTCCAAATCACGCAAGGCGGGGTGCCCTCGGTGGTAAAAGGCCTTTGTTAATGATCATTCTAAACCCTTCCCAAACCATATTAAATGGTTCCACATTTAAATGTTGGGGGATAAAATACGGCCCATGAACGCTTTCGCCAGACCCGAAGAAGCCATGCCCTACGAGTACACTGAATTTCCGAAAGTGGAAGTTCAGGAAGAGGCTGTTGTCATCCCGGATGACCCCAACGGATCCTTTATGAATTTCGAGACGGCTCAAAACTCCCCCGTGGAAACCACTCAAACGGTTGTGCAGGACGCCATTTTTCAGGATTTCAAGGAAGCCATCGCTGCCGCCGCGGCCTCCGCCGCCCAGGCCTGATTTAAAACCCGAGTCGGAATTTCCCCCTCCTTTTTTTCAACAAAGAATATAAGATAACTTCATTGTTGGTTATTCCTCATTGCCAGGTAAATCATGCCCTACAAACTCGGTACCAGCTATTTTTCCACCCGCATCCTTTCCCATGTTGAAAAGGATCTGAAGGAAATTAAAAAACAAAAGTGCAGTTTCGTGGTTCACACCTTCGACGAGACCGATCTTTACTACAACCAAGAGAACATGAAAAAAATAACCGCTCTGACCCACAAGATGGGCATGGAGGTTTATTACACTCCCTGGTCCATCGGGGGGATTTTTGGGGGCGAGACATTCTCCAAATTCGTCATGCAATATCCCGACGCCTGCCAGGTCCTGTCCACGGGCGAAAGGGTCGGCAACGCCTGTCCCCGCCATCCCAAATTCCGGGCCCTGATCAAATTCTGGATTGAAGCGGCGTCCTACGCGGGCGGAGACGTTCTTTTCTGGGACGAACCCCACCTTTGGATCGCGGAATGGAATGAACGGGAGTCGAAGAAGGACGAGTTCGCCTGCCGTTGTTCCGTCTGTCAGGAGGATTTTCAAAAAATATACGGCAAGCCCTACCCCGCGGCCATGACGAAGGAGGTTGAGGAATTCCGGGACGCCACGCTGGTCGGCTTCCTCGACTTCGCCACCTCCACCGCCAAGCAAGTGAACCCCAAGCTCAAAAACACCGTTTGCATTCTTCCCCACGACAGGCGCTGGCCTAACCCCATGTGGGAGGCCGTGGGCGCCTTGAAAAACGTGGATATCGTTGCCACGGATCCCTATTGGAAAGCCCGGCCCTATGACACAGGCCAGCGGTGGCCGCTGGAGGGATACGTCGACCTCTCCGCCCAAAGAATCCTTGACCTGGCCCAACGTCATAAGAAGGAGGCCCAGGGCTGGGTGCAAATCTTCGCCCTTTCCAAAAAAGAGGAGAAGGACATCACGAAGGCATTTCAAATGTGGGAAAAATCCGGCGTGAAGAACATCGCGGCCTGGGGTTTCATGGCCTGCCAGTCCTATTCCCTTTTGGCCAGCGAGAGGCCCGAGAAGTGCTGGAGGCTGATGGGCGATTACTATAAGAAGCTGGCGAAAAAGAAATAAACATTTTGTAGGGGCGCCCCCCTGTGGGTGCCCCAAATAGGCAGGCACGGGGCCCTGCCCCTACAAACTTTACCCCTCACCCTACCCTCTCCCGCAAGGGGAGAGGGAAAAGAAGATAAAGTAAAAACCCTCGCGCAAGAGGAGCGGTGGTTGTTTTCGCTCCTCGGGGTTTCGAGGGACGTTAGCCCCTTGAGGCGTTGATGGGTACATAGGGGGGGTCCCCATGAGCGGTAGCTGAGGGATGAGGGTAGGGTGAGGGGTAATTTAAAAAGTTTGTTAGGTTTGTTTAGGAGAATTTATGACCAAATCATTCACCTTTTTCTTTTTTTTAGCCTTACTTTGTTTTTCCTCCCCTGCCTTTGCCGTCGAACCCACCCATCCCCATTCCCTTATTCCCGTCCCAGCTGAAATCACCTGGCAGGAAGGGCAATTGGTAATCGATTCGAAATTTAACGTAATTGGGTCAGAGGAACCTCGAGTACAAAAGGCCATCAACCGATTTGTGGCAAGGTTAGAACGAAGGACGGGACTTACCTTTCCCGATGCCCGAAAACCTAAACCTGATCAGGAAACATTAATTATTCACTGCGACACCAAAGGTCTCCAGATTCAATCGGTCCGCGAGGACGAATCTTACAACTTGGAGGTCCGTTATAAAAAAGGTGACATTATCAAGCCAACATTTCCAGAAAAAAGAATCGTTCTTTCCGCGCCCAATCCACTGGGTATTCTTCGTGGGTTGGAAACCCTTTTACAATTGGTGGAAGCAAAAGGGGACAAATCTTTTATCCCCTGCGTCACCATCCACGACAAACCCCGTTTTCCCTGGCGTGGCTTGCTAATTGACGCCTGCCGCCACTGGATGCCGGTGGAGGTCATCAAACGTAACTTGGACGGCCTGGCCGAGGCCAAGATGAATGTCCTTCATTGGCATTTAAGTGAGAATCAGGGTTTCCGGGTCGAGAGCAAGCTTTACCCCAAACTTCAGGAATTGGGTTCCGATGGTAACTTCTATACACAAGACCAAATCAGGGAGATCGTTTCTTACGCCCGTGATCGGGGCATTCGGGTAATTCCCGAATTTGATGTGCCGGGCCACACGACGGCCTGGTTCCCGGGTTATCCCGAATTGGCTTCCGCCCCCGGCCCCTATCAAATTGAGCGTAAGTTCGGGGTATTCGACCCCTCGATGGACCCCAGCAAGGAGGAGGTTTATCAATTTCTCGACGGCTTCATCGGCGAAATGGCCGCCCTGTTCCCCGACGAGTACTTTCATATAGGAGGGGATGAGGTTAACGGCAAACAATGGAATATGAATCCCAAGATCCAGAGGTTCATGGCGGGGCACAATCTCAAGACCAACGATGATCTTCAAACTTATTTCAACAGCCGGCTGGAAAAAATACTAACGAGACACCACAAAAAAATGATGGGCTGGGATGAAATCCTCCACCCCGACCTCCCCAAAACCATTCTGGTCCATTCCTGGCGCGGAGTGGACGGCCTCGCGGATTCCGCCAAAAAGGGTTATGACGGAATTCTTTCCAACGGGTATTACCTGGACCTTGCCCAGCCGGCTTCGGTCCATTACCTGGTGGATCCTCTTCCTACAAAAAGCGATCTCACCCCCGAACAAAAGTCCCATGTTCTGGGAGGCGAGGCCTGCATGTGGAGTGAATTGGTCAGTTCCGAAACCATTGATTCCCGCCTCTGGCCCCGCACCCTCGCGGTCGCGGAACGGCTTTGGTCGCCTGCATCCATCATTGATCTGGACGACCTCTATCGCCGAATGGAAATTGAAAGCTTTCGCCTGGAAGATTTGGGTCTTACCCATCTTTCGAATTACCTTCCCATGTTGAAACATTTGGCAAACGGTTCGGATTTGAAACCCTTTAAGGTTTTGGCGGATGTGGTGGAGCCGGTGAAAAATTACCAGCGCCACCGTTCCCGTGTTTACACCTGGGATTTTCCATTGAACCGGTTGGTGGACACCACCCGGGTTGAAAGCGGAACAGCCCGGGCCTTTCGCGCGGCTGTGGATATTTTCCTGAAGGACGGTCCCCGTTTCGGAAATGCGGACGGCCTGTTTAAAAATTTAAAAACCTGGGAGGACAACCACAAAACCCTCGGGCCTCTCCTGGAAAAATCCGACTTGACCGCGGAAGCCGTCATCGTGTCCCAGGATCTATCATTCGTGGGTCAATTGGGTTTGAAAGCCGTGGCATTTTTAAAGTCCGGCAACCCGCCGAATTCGGTCTGGCGGGACAAAGCCCTTCAGGTTCTGGACAGGGCCCAGGAACCCCACGCCGAGGTGCAAACCGCCCTTATTCCCGCGGTGCGCAAGTTGGTGCTGGCGGCCAGCCAGCAGGACAAACTTAAAACAATGACAGGCGCTGAGTGGAACAAATTCCTGGATGAACAGGTGGAAGCGGCCAAACCCAAGGGTTGGTAACCCGCCGTGAAATTCTTTTTAGCCCAAACCCTTTTTCCGCCGATCAAAGCCCATAAATCTTTAATTACTTTGAATTCATCGGCCGTGATCGGATTTTATCGGCGGTTGCCATTGAGGGTTTTGGTTATTGCCTTTTAAGGTTAATCGTTCAAAAGTCAGCCCCTTCCGACCCCTTTCCAGCTTTTCAATTTTCCTCCATCCAGTTAGGATAAATGACCTTTGATCCACAAAACCGGGAGGCAATTTTGAAAACTCGAATTCTATTTTTGGCGCTGAGCTTCTTTATTCTGGCGGCCGGAGCCAACGCGAAATTAAAACTTCCGGCCGTGATCGGGGACCACATGGTCCTTCAGCAACAAATGCCCCTTTCCATCTGGGGATGGGATGACGCGGGACAAACCGTCACCGTTTCCATCAAGGGCAAAAAAGGAACGGCCACGGCCGATTCCGACGGCAAATGGAAGGTTTCCCTTCCCGCCCTTCTGGCCGGCGGGCCTTACACCATGGTCGTTACCGGCAGTGACACCGTCACCGTTCAGGACATTTTGGTCGGCGAAGTCTGGCTTGGCTCGGGGCAATCGAACATGGAACTCGCGATGAGGGTCACCCACGACTCCGCCGTGGAAATACCCGCGGCGAAATACCCCAAAATTCATTTCTTCACCGTGGACCGCTCCTCGGCGGGAACACCCAAGGATGATTTAAACGGGAGCTGGAAAGTCTGCTCCCCGGAAACCATCGGGGACTTCTCCGCGGTCGCTTACCATTACGGGAAGAACCTCCATAAGGCCCTGAAAGTTCCCGTGGGACTTATCGCCAGTGACTGGGGTGGAACACCCATTGAGGTCTGGATTCCCCATCCGGCGCTGGAAAAAAATCCCCACTTCGCCAAAATCCTGGATCAATGGGACCATGACGAAACCCAATTGAAAACCTGGACCAAGGGATACGATTTCGAGTTTTTGGTTTCCGATATCAAACTTCTTCCCAAAAACGGCGGAAAGGCCGTACCCGTATTCATTGAAAAGGGACAAAAAGGCTTTGGCGGTACCTGGAATATCTCCGTGAAACCCGGGTCCACTATCAACTTCGCGGTCGCGGGCAAGGGTTTTTCAGGTTCGCCCGCCGGTTCCATGACCGGTTTGATGCAGGGAGGTTCCTGGGGCGGCATGACCGCCAACTTTGACTCCGGCAACCAGGCCGTTGACCTTTCCCCATACGAAACCATCGAGTTCTACGCGAAGGGCCATGGGAAAATGTCCATGACAATGGGCCAGCCCTCCATCACCGATTACGACTTTTACAACAGTGGTCCCTTTGATTTGACCCCGGAGTGGAAAAGAATGAGCTACTCCATTTCCTCATTGAAACAAGGCGGCTGGGGAGCCCACAAAACTTTTACTCAGGATCAAATTCAAACCATTTCCTTCAATATCCAGCCTCCCTACTGGCCGGAGGTGCCCTCCCTGGCCTACAACGCCATGATCGCGCCGCTTACACCCTACAAAATCCGCGGGGCTGTCTGGTACCAGGGTGAATCCAACGCGGGACGGGCTTCCCAGTACCACGAGCTTCTTTCCACCATGATCACCAGCTGGCGGGAGGTTTGGGGTGAAAAAAACTTTCCCTTCCTCATTATCCAATTGCCTAACTATATGCAGGTTCAAAATAACCCCAGCGATAGCGACTGGGCCAAACTTCGGGAAGCCCAGCTTCAAACCTTGGACGTTCCGAATACCGGACTTGTAACCACGATTGATATCGGCGAGGCCGGGGATATTCACCCCAAAAACAAAACCGAAGTTGGCCGCCGGGCCGCCCTGGCCGGATTAAAAACGGCTTATGGCCGAAAAATAGTGGGTTCCGGTCCCCTTTTTGTGACAGCGACAGCGTCCAAGGGGAAAATGGCCGTGACGTTTAAAGAAGTGGGCCTTGGCCTCAAGGTTTCGGGCGGAGACCCCGCCCTAAAAATAAAAGAAGCCCGTATATCGGATCCCGTGAAAGGTTTCGCACTGGCCGGAAGCGACGGGGTTTTCCATTGGGCTGACGCCAAAATCATCACCAAAAAAACCGTCATTGTCTCCAGCACCGAGGTGGCCAAGCCCGTGGCGGTTCGGTACGCCTGGGCTGACAATCCCGTTTGCAATCTGGTGAACAGCGCCGGCTTGCCTGCCTCCCCCTTCCGTTTCAGCACCGAGCCGGTAAAGGAAGTTGTCGCGGCACCCACCGCCAAGGGCAAGGCATTGCCCGCGACAGCCGGAAAACTTTTGCTGGATGATTTTGAGTCGGGAAAGCCCATGAACCTGATCGGCGGCCCATGGCAGGTGCAGGCGGATAACAACGGCCTGGGTACCACGATGAAAAACCAAACCCAGTTCATGGTGAAGGATGGGGCAAACGGCTCCAAAGGAAGTGCCAGAATCTACGGCCATTACGGAAAGCTTCAGGCGCCTTGGCCCTACTGCTCCATTTTCACTTCTTTACCCATGGAAGACCCGATGGACATCAGCGACTATAAATCCATCGAGTTCATGGCCAAGGGCGACGGCAAGCTTTATGACGTTTTGATTTTCCCCACCCAGGTCACCGACTATGCACATTTCCGGCATTCCTTTACCGCCCCGAAAGCCTGGACGAAAGTTCACCTGGATCTTTCCACCTTTTACCAGCCGGACTGGGGCAACAAAGTGGCCTTGGACTTTCATTCGGTGAAGGAAATTCTTTTCTCGCCTTCCGGAATGAACGACGAAGACTACGATCTTTCGATCGATGATGTCACGTTGGTGAAATAATTTTTTGAACGCATGGGGCTGATTTTAAAATTAGCCCCATGAAAACGTTATCAGGTTTCCTTCACCCTTCGGGTTAAACACGTAACCTTTCCCCGGGAATTTGTCGATCGATTTCCCAAAAAGCGCCTCATTTCCCTAACCTTTCCCGTCCCATCCTCTTTATAGTTAATCCAGGAACAAAATTGATTCAGAGGTACAGCCCTACCTTATGGAAACCGTCACCGTCACAGTTTCGAACCACCTGTTGAACCCCGAAGTCGCCATTCTTCGCATCCAGGGCGTTATTTACGCCACCACCCTTCCCCAGGTCAACAAGGCCTTTCAAACAGTCCTCAACGAAAATAAAAAGAAAATCATTTTCGACCTGACGAACGCCAATTACATCAGCAGCGGCGGCTGGGGTCTTTTCATCGCCTGCCACCAGGCCGCGCGGGAGAAGGACGCCACCATCGCCCTGACGGGAATGAAACAGGAAGTGTTCGACGCTTTTGAACTCCTGGAATACGACAAGGTCATCGCTTATTTCCCCACCACCGAAAAGGCTTTGCAGATTGGCTTCGGAAAAACCACCGGCCGTGTGAATACCCCCAATATCGCCCTGGCGTAAACACCCTTCAATTCTCGTTGTCATTCCAAGGAGCTGGGCCGATAGGCCCGAATTGCGAGGTTGGAATCTCAGGTTTTACCGTTAACAAAAACCCTTTTACCGGGATTGCCACGGCCCAAATCGCCCCGATTGGGGCTGGGCCTCGCAATGACAGATCTAACGAAATCAAATGCTAACCACCCCTTGAATTTTCATTAATATTCCAATGTAACCAAACCTTCCGAAAAGCGTATATTCCTTTTACCAGTAGATTCAAAAGGTTTTGTAGGGGCGCGTTTCATCGCTCCCAAGACCAAAACATCCGAAAAAAGGCGGGATAAATCCCGCCCCTACGCCGTCAAAAAAAGGAACCACCATGAAAAACCTTAACAAAACATTCCGTCTTGGACTTCTGCTGTTCACCCTAGTTTCGACCATCGCTTCCGCCAAACCCAAGACCGAAACCGCCACCTTCGCGGGCGGCTGTTTCTGGTGTATGACTCCTCCTTTTGAAAAATTGGAAGGGGTTATCAAAGTCATCGCCGGCTACACGGACGGATTCGGGCCCAATCCCAGCTATGATGATTACGGCGACAAAGGTTATACCGAAGGGGTTCAAATCATTTACGATCCAGCCAAGATCACTTATTCCCAGTTGATGGGTGTTTTCTGGAAACAAATCAACCCCACGGACCCCGAGGGACAGTTCGCCGACCGGGGACCCCATTACCGGGCTGGAATTTTTTACCACAATAAAACCCAGAAAAAGACGGCGGAAAAATCAAAAGCCGAACTGAACAAATCCGGCAGATACGACGCCCCCGTGGTAATCAAAATTAAGAAATACGAAAATTTCTTCCCCGCCGAGGAATATCACCAGGATTACTACAAAAAGAATCCAATCCATTACAACCTTTACCACAAGGGCTCTGGGCGTGAGGATTATTTGGACAAAATCTGGGGAAAAAACAAACACTGAAACCCTTTGAACCGCAAAGGGCGCTAAGAACGGCCTTAACCCTGAGATTTCCTTATTTAAACATTCTTTCTTTGTGCCCTTTGTGCCTTAGTGGTTAAATAGATTTTTACGGAACGATTTACGACCCTGGGACGTCCAAAGAACATGAACCACAGAACTTCAACCCTTGCCTTGGCCCTGTTTTTTTCCGCGGCCCCCCTTTCGTGGGCTGTGGAGACCCAGGATTACAGGGACGCCGGCATGGCCCTTTACCGGGCGGGCCTTTACACCAAAGCCCTTGATTATTTTCAAAAAGCGGTCAAGGCCGATCCTTCCGACTGGAAAGCTTATGAGGACCTGGGCGATACCTACGCGAAGATGGATGACCTTTCCAGCGCCAGGGAAGCCTACGGCAAAAGCTTGAAGATCCACCCCGACAACCCCACCTTGCGGGTTCTGGTGGAAAAATTAGGGGGCAGTGGAAAAATCGCCCCGCCGCCCTCTTCCTTTGTTTCCGAAAATGAGGGTGATGTCTCGGAACCCCCAACCCTGCCTACGGCCACTCCCGCCCCGAAACAATTCGAGGAAGTGAATCCCGTCACCCAAAAAGCCGAACCCTGGCATGAACATCCCGGGGCCGTCAGCGCGACCACCACGGGCGGAGGAGGTCTGCATCGGATGAACCACTCCCGGTTCTGGATCAAGGGGGAGCTGGGGTACACCTATTCGCGGCAGGATGACTTTATAAATGGGGCCAACGCCTATAACAGCCAGATCACCTCGAACAACTGGACGGGAACCACTACCGCCTCCAACCACGGACTGAATGTTGGCGGGGAAATTGGTTTTCTCATCAACCCCTACAATGGAATCGCGATCGGGACAAGGGTTCTCCGCGGTTCCGATTACCATTTGGACGTGAATTACGAACCGGGGCTTACCCAACCTGATTTTCAAAACGAGATACTGGAACCCTGGGTGGTTCCCATCACTCTGGATTATTACCTTTTCCTCCCTGATGCCACCGGCCGGTTTTTCCTTAGCGCCGGCGTCGGTTATTACCGCGGCACCGTGAAGGTTTATGATGATTACGATCTCATCGACAATGGGGGAAACGCCGACACGATCAACGGCGAACTGACGTCGGGGAATATCGGTTTCCAGGTTGGTTTTGGCCGCGAATGGGCCCTCTCGAACAAGTGGGGGATTTCCGTTTATGGCCGGGCCCGTTACGTCAAAATTTCGAATTTCACGGGAATCCTTTACAACACGAGCGGCCTATCGGGAACCTTTGGTTTGGAAACCTCGACCATTGACGGAATTATGGATATTGATAACACCTATAATATCTCCGCGGGTAATTCGGAAAAGTATGCCACCCTCGACTTCACCGGTTTTGACGTTGGCCTGGCCTTAACCTGGTATTCCTTCTAGACCCCGATTCAAAAGAAAATCCCTGAAACCGCCGATCAAATCCGATACAAGCCGATAAAACATTAATTCTTTACCCGATTTAGCCGTTATCGGCATCCATCGGCCGTCATCGGCGGTAAAAGTCTTTTATTCGTTTTAACTCCTTTTCAGGATGCGGATTGATCAAAAACAGTCCATAAATCCTTTCTTTTTAATTTTTGCCTAAATCCTTACCCTTCGTTTTTGGGGCGCCGGTGGCTAAAATACGACCATGTTTTTCCAAAAAAAAACCGAATCCCTGATCATCGCCGAAAAGCTCATCAAAAAGGTTGATCTGGATGAAAACCTTAAGCTGCTCAAACAAAAAAACCATACGGGAACTGTTGAACCCGACGAGTTTTTAAACCTGATTCTCGCCCTGGGCACCTGTAATTTGGTTCAAACCATGAAGGCTGATTTCATTCAGGAGAAACTTCAACCCGCCCTCCAATATGAAATTACCAGGGATTACGTCAAGGAATCCCTGGACCGGCAAAAACTGATAAAAATAAAAAGTGCCGAGGCCGAGGAAAAGTTCTACGCCGTCATGAGGATTGTTTCGGAGCTTCAAATGTTTTGGAAGGAAAGCGAAGATCCCACCGATGGCGGCCCCGGGCCCCGTTATTATTGCGTCAAGGAAATCCTGAAAAGAATCGGAGGGGAAACCAATTACGAATTGCACGACGCGCTTTTCGAACTGATGTATTTACAGCATAAAAACTACATTGATTTCTTCAAGGGCCGCTTGGTGAAACCCGCTTAAGTACGATCCACGCCGAAACCGGCCTTGTAAGGGCGGGTCTAAGGCCGGCCCCGACGAAACCCCGCAAAACTAAAAAGGCCCGGATCAAATGATCCAGGCCTTTCTTTTTGAAACACTCCGAAAGATTTGACCCGCATTAGGGCACAACCAAGACCGTTCCAACCATGCCTGCACAACTCGAGCAACTCATGCCGCAGGAAGTATGGACAGAGCAATGATACTGGAATGTTCCAAGTATTGGAAAAACAGCCGAGGATGGAAATGTGTGGACAGTTGGAGTGGAGGAACAAGTACCGCTATTCCCAATATAAAGAGTATGACCAGCCCCTATGCTCGCATCCCAGGAAACAGTCCCGTTCTGTTTAATGGTAACTGCTGCTGGTGAGAAAGTATTCCCCGAGTTAAATATCGTAACGAAAGAAGGAGGGGTGGAAGTTACAGTAGGAGTTGGTGTAAGAGTAGGAGTTTTTGTCGGGGTCCGGGTAGGCGTAGGCGTCCCTGTGTTG
>JAHFCG010000191.1 GCA_023249615.1 candidate division FCPU426 bacterium
GCATCGTTCAGGGATCCAATTTTCAAAATCTCCGTGAAAAAAGCGTGAAACAGCTGTTGGCCTTCGATTTTCCCGGTTATGCCATTGGCGGAGTCTCAGTGGGAGAACCCAAGGAAGTCATTTACGGGGTCGTGGAAAAGACCGCGCCTTATTTGCCCGAGAATAAACCAAGGTATTTGATGGGAGTCGGAACGCCGGAGGATCTTTGGGAATGCGTGGAACGCGGCATGGATATGTTCGATTGCGTCATGCCCACCCGAATCGCACGGAATGGAACCATCTTGACCCGAAAGGGAAGGATGAACCTCAAGAATGCCAAATACGCCGATGATTTTTCGCCGCTCGATCCCGATTGTTCATGTGAATGTTGTAAGAATTACACCAGGGCTTATTTGCGGCATCTTTTCATGGCCGAAGAATTGTTGGTCCTGCGGTTGGCCAGTCTGCACAACCTCCAATTCATGACGGACATAACTTTCATGATGCGCCGGGCAATCCAGCTGGGGCATTTTACAGAAGCCAAAAAAGAATTTTTCAAAGAGTACATGGGCAACATTTAGGGGATGACCGTCGGCCTTTCTGAGCCACGAAGCGAATACACTTTTGTCGTAAATCCTCATTCAAAAGCGTCAAAAATGTTCACCCCTACCAGTGAACTTTGACCTCAAAGCCACGCCTACCTTTTTTGGGCCCCTTTGACAGGCATCGGGAGTCTTTTAAGGTTGGGGATACCATTGGTATGAAGATTGCTTGAAAATCACTACTATCTATTGTAATTTAACAGACCCAACAACGCTTTAAAGGCACCGCGGCCCCGAAAAAGGCCGCTTTTTTTAACTCTAAACCAAAAAGCTTGAACCACAGAGTACACAGAGTTCACCGAGTAAGGCTCAAAAAGGATTAGGTCTCTTGGAAAGCCAAAAAACCTAAAGAACCATGGAACCCAAGCAGGAGCAAACAAATGTCTGAACAGCCCTTGAACTACAACCCCAACGAAAATCTTTTATCCCCTTTTGATATGGGGAAGGACTCCTGCGGGGTGGCGTTTGTGGCCAACATGAAGAACAAGAAAACCCACGAAATCGTCCAGCAGGGCGTTGAGATCCTCTTGAACCTTTCCCACCGGGGCGCCTGCGGCTGTGAAACCAACACGGGGGACGGGGCCGGTCTTCTTATCCAAATTTCCGACAAATTCTTCCGAAAACATTCCTCGAAATGGGGCATGAATCTTCCGCCGGAGGGGGAATACGCGGTAGGAGTGGTGTTCCTTCCAAAGTTGGCCGACCACATCAAGTTCTGCCAGGATATTTTCGAAACCATTATTCGTGAAGAGGGACAAACCCTTTTGGGCTGGCGCCAGATGCCCACCGAAAACAACGAAGTGGGTCCGACCGCCAGGGCTTCCGAGCCCATCATGAAACAAATATTCATCGGTAAATCCAAAAACATCAAGGACGCCGACGCTTTTGAAAGAAAGCTTTTTCTCATCCGCAAAAGGGTTGAAAACGCGGTCAAGGATTCCATTCTTTCCGAAAAAAACCTTTTTTACGTTTCAAGCCTTTCCTGCCGGACCGTTATTTATAAGGGGATGTTGACTCCGGGCCAAGTCGCGCCTTATTTCCCCGACCTTCGGGACAAGGATATGGATTCGGCTCTTGCCCTCATCCACTCCCGTTTTTCCACCAATACCTTCCCGTCCTGGGATTTGGCCCATCCCTTCCGGTACATCGCCCATAACGGTGAAATCAACACCCTGCGGGGCAACATCAACTGGATGCACGCCCGGGAAGCCCTTTTCGAGAGCGACAACTATACCCAGGAGGAAATGAAGCGGTTGCTGCCGATCGTCCGCGAGGGCCAGTCGGACTCCGCCACCTTTGATAACGCGCTTGAGATTCTGGTCATGGCGGGAAGAAGCCTTCCCCACGCCATGATGATGATGATCCCCGAGGCCTGGACGGGCCACGCCACCATGCCCCAGTACAAGAAAGACTTCTACCATTACCATTCCTGCCTCATGGAACCATGGGACGGCCCCGCTTCCATCGCCTTTACGGACGGCAAGGTCATCGGCGCGGTATTGGATCGAAACGGACTTCGCCCGTCCCGTTATTACGTGACCAAGGACGACCTGGTTGTCATGGCTTCTGAAGTGGGTGTTTTGGATATTGACCCCAAGAGGGTTTTAAAGAAGGGCCGGTTGGAACCTGGAAAAATGTTCCTGATCGACCTGACCGAAGGCCGGATTATCGACGATACGGAATTAAAAGAGAGAATCGCCAGCCAACAACCCTACGGCCAATGGCTCAAGGACAACCTGACCAGCCTGGAAAAATTGCCCGAAGCTCCCCATGTTCCCGAACCAGACCACGAGACGGTTTTGAAACGCCAAAAGGCTTTTGGCTACACCCATGAGGATATCCGCATCCTGATGGCCCCCATGGCCATTAACGGGGAAGAAGCCATCGGCTCCATGGGCGACGACACGCCCCTGGCCGTTCTTTCCAACCAGTCCCAGCCTCTTTTTAACTATTTCCGCCAGTTGTTCGCCCAGGTTACCAACCCCCCCCTGGACGCCATCCGCGAGGAACTCGTCACTTCCGTCAACACCACGGTTGGGCCCGAGGGAAACCTTTTAAAACCCACACCCCGTTCCTGTCATCAAATCGAGTTGAAGAGTCCCGTGCTGGATAACGACGAACTTGCCAAGTTCACCCATATAAACTTTGGCGATTACAAAGCCATCACCCTGCCTATTCTTTACAAGGCGGCGGGAGGCGGATCGGAATTGGCCAAGGCTATGGAAGCGGTTCGTGAGAAGGCCAGCAAGGCCGTGAAGGACGGCTTCCAGATCCTTATTCTTTCGGACCGGGGCCTGGACCATGACAACGCGGCCATCCCCAGTTTGCTTGCCATCGCCGGGGTTCATCACCATTTGGTAAAGAAGGGCGAGCGCACGAAGGTTGGTTTGATCGTGGAATCCGGCGAGCCCCGCGAGGTTCATCATTTCGCGATGTTGCTGGGCTATGGAGCCAACGCCATCAATCCTTATCTTGCCTTTGAGACGCTGGATGACATGATCCGCCGTAAGATTTTACCGGCGGAGATTGACCACAAGACCGCGGTCAAGAAATACATCAAGGCCGCCAACAAGGGCATTGTGAAGATCATGTCGAAGGTTGGGATTTCCACCATCCAAAGCTACCGGGGCGCCCAGATTTTCGAGGCCGTGGGTTTGAATCCTGAATTTATCGACAAGTACTTTACCTGGACTGCCACCCGTATCCACGGAATCGGCATTGACGAGGTCGCCGCCGAAACTGAACGGCGCCACCGGGGGGCTTTCCCGGAACGTCCCTCGCGCGAACTGGATCTGGATTGGGGCGGACGCTACCAATGGCGCCGTGACGGGGAAAAGCATCTCTTCAATCCCGATACGGTCCACAAGCTTCAAAACGCGGTGCGTTCCGGCAATTACAAAAACTTCAAGCCATACAGCTCCGACGTTAACGAACAGTCAAAGGCTCTCTCAACTTTGAGGGGGTTATTTAAATTCAAAAAAGGGAATCCCGTTCCCATTGAACAGGTTGAACCGGCGAGCGAAATCGTTAAGCGCTTCGTGACGGGCGCCATGTCCTACGGGTCCATCAGCCAGGAGGCCCACCAGACCCTTGCCATTGCCATGAACCGCATCGGGGGCAAATCCAATACCGGAGAGGGCGGGGAGGATGAGGACCGCTTCACCCCGGAGGCCAATGGGGATTCCCGAAATTCCGCTATCAAGCAGGTTGCCTCTGGACGCTTTGGCGTGACCAGTAACTACCTGGTCAATGCCAAGGAACTTCAGATCAAAATGGCTCAAGGGGCCAAGCCGGGTGAGGGCGGTCAGCTTCCTGGTAAAAAAGTTTATCCCTGGATCGCCAAAACCCGCCACGCTACCCCCTTTGTGGGGCTCATTTCACCCCCTCCCCACCATGACATCTATTCCATTGAGGACCTGGCGCAGCTGATCCACGACCTTAAAAACGCCAACAAGAACGCCCGCATTTCCGTGAAGCTTGTGGCTGAAGTCGGTGTCGGGACTGTCGCGGCGGGAGTCTGCAAGGCCCACGCCGACCATGTTCTGATTAGCGGACATGACGGTGGAACGGGAGCCTCTCCTTTAACTTCCCTTAAGTACGCTGGAGCGCCTTGGGAATTAGGCTTGGCGGAAACCCACCAGATTCTCGTGAAGAACAAGTTGCGGGACAGAATCGTGGTACAAACCGACGGCCAGTTGAAAACAGGCCGTGATGTTGTCATTGCCGCTCTTTTGGGAGCCGAGGAATACGGATTCGCCACAGCCGCGCTCGTCGCGGAAGGATGCATCATGATGAGAGTCTGCCACCTGGATACCTGTCCGGTTGGAATCGCGACCCAAAACCCGGAACTTCGCAAAAAGTTTACGGGCAAGCCGGAGTATGTTGTTAACTTCAAGAAATTTATCGCCGAGGAAGTGCGTGAAATCATGGCAGACTTGGGTTTCAAGACGATTAATGAAATGGTC
>JAHFCG010000069.1 GCA_023249615.1 candidate division FCPU426 bacterium
GGGGTTGGGGTGGAGGTATTACAAAGGACGGTGATGGCGATGGTATTGCTGTTGTAAGGTCCCCCTCCCGCCCAGGTCGCGGTGCCATGGTCGCTGACCACCTGGCAGGAATCCGTGGCGTTGAAACTGTAGGCGATCATGTTGAAATTAATGGGAACGCAGGAACCCCCGGGAAGATTGTTGACGATCCAGGTTACCGGCAGTCCGGAGGTGTTTAAGGGATTGATCGTGACGGGAGCGCCTGAAACCGTCACCACCCATTGGCTGAAATTCGGTCCGTTCTGCGCCCAGGCCAGGGGATTCGTCACGTTATCCACCACCGTGACACTGTTGGCCGTCACCGAACCGGACGCGTTGCAAACCATGATGGTCATGGGAATGTTGGTCCCATTTTCCTGGTAGCCGGAGGTGGGTCCTCCGGTGGTTTTCGTCAGGCTGATGCTGGGAGGAACCGTCGTGGGAGTGTTGGTGGGAGTTCGGGTCGGCGTATTGGTGGGAAGGGGCGTCCCGCCTCCGCCGCAGGTAGGGACGGCGGTCGCCAATTGATTCGCCACGGGTTGACCGTGCCAGGCATTCAGGGTGGAAGGCAGGGCGGAAAGCATCGCGGGACAGGCGCTGTTGTGCCACGCCCAGGCGGCCCAGGAATAAACGTAGTTCCGGTTATTGGTTCCGTTCGCGAAGGCAAAAATGGCGGCGTCAAAGGTTCCGGAGTCGTTGTTACAACTGGGCCCCGCCGAGTCCGGACCGAACTCCCCGATGAAAACAGGATGGTTCCCCGCCGCGATGGTGGTTTCGGTATCCCAATTGGAGGCGGCGTCGGTCCCATTTCCCTTATGACCGTAAATGTGCACGTCATAGGCAAACCCATTCCCCGGACTGGTAAAGGGATAGGTATCAATCGATCTCAAATCATATGCCCAATCCAAACCACCGATGAAAATAATGTTATTGGCTCCGGTCCCCCGGATCGCGTTGATGAGAGCCTGGTGGCCGGGGGTCGTAAATCCCTGGGTCGTGGTGCCGCCGGTCTGCCAAATGGCCCAGGAAACGCTCTTGGGTTCGTTATAAAGTCCGAAGAAGACCGCGGAATTGTTGGCGTACCTGGCCGCGACATTGGCCCAAAAAGTCACGGAGTTCGCGTCCGGCATATCCTGCTGGCCGGTGGAGGATGTCCAGCCGGCTCCGCAGGGGGCGGAGGCGGTGCTGGTCGTCCCGGACCAGTGGAGATCCAAAATAACGTAGGCGTTATTGGCCGAGCAATAATTGACCACATTGTCGACGATGGTTTGATAGGAAGCCGCGCTGGCTCCCTGACAGCCGAACCACCGGTCCTGGTTCAGGGGAAGGCGGATGACATTGGCCTTATAAGTTCCGATGGCGGATGTCACCGAGGACTGGACGGGGCCCTCGCCCGCATTGCTCCATTCCAGGCTCGGGACATTGACACCCCGAAGGCGGGTCACGCATCCCCCGCTGGTTTGAAACTGGTTGCCCGAGACCACCAGGCCGGGAGACGCCGCGAAGGTTTTTGAACCGGTTACAAGAATCAAAATCAAAAAAACCAGCGAATGGAAAAAACAGCGCCGAAGGGTTTTGCGGTTGATAAAAAACGTTTTTAGTCGGGGATAAAAAAAGGGCATTCGGGAAATTGAAAAACGATTTCCACTGGGGGTTTTGGGGCTTTCCACCGCAGAGATCTTTGAGGGCGCACTCTCAAATTGTTCCATGAAGGAAATGATATTCCGGAACCGAATAAAAATGGGTGAGGCAAATAAGCTTTTTTGCTTTCTCGTTAAACTCAGAAGTCCAAAAAAAATCAGGAAAGAGCGCTTTCATTTTGGCGTTTCTTACCGAAGAACAAGAACCTTGAAGATTTTTTTCATGTTGGATCCCGCGGAAACTTCCAGGCGAAGGTAATAAATTCCGTCGGCGGCGGGGGTTCCCTGCCTGTCCATTAAGTCCCAGGAAACATTTCCTGAACCCGACAGCGGAATTTTATTATCGTAAATTTTACGGAATGAGGCGCTGAAAACGGAAAGATGAACCTCTCCTGTCCCGGGCAATTGGACATTCAGTGTTACCGGCCCGCCGAAGGATGGATTGGGATAAGGAGGATTAATTTTTATCTCAGTTACAGGCGTAGGGGTCGGAGTGGAATTGGAAACCGTGACCACCGCTCCTCCAACGGGTGCCCCAGAAAAAATAACAGGATTACCCGTCGCGCCATTCACCCCCGTCGCGTCGCTGTTTCCCGCCAGTACGGCCTGGTAGGTCCCCGCCGGAGCCAAAGCCGAAAAGTTATAAACCACCAGATAATTCGCCGACCCACCGGCTGAAACCACCTGATTAAAATTAAAGGTTAGGACGCCGTTATCCGCGCC
This sequence comes from candidate division FCPU426 bacterium, assembly GCA_023249615.1. Lineage (GTDB taxonomy): Bacteria > Oederibacteriota > Muellerivitia > Muellerivitales > Muellerivitaceae > PALSA-1180. Next base: position 2,382 of record JAHFCG010000069.1, read on the forward strand.
GTAATTACCGGTTGCCAAAAGTGTTTCCGTCCCGTCCGCCACCCCGTTGTTGTTGGCATCAAGATAAAGGGAAACCGAGGCAATGCCGGTAATGTCATTACCCGTTCCCGAGGCGGTTAATTTCAGGCTCGTGATGGTCGCCGCGCCATTCCCGGTATTGGAAGCATTCACTTGAAGCACGGGAAGATTGGAACTCCCTGGAATTTGATTGGAGCCGGCCGGGGAGTTTGTTCCCAGCGTCACCAGAATTATTTCCGCGGTAGCAGTGGAGGTCGGGGTAACCGAAGGGGTATTTGAGGAAGTCAAAGTACTGGTTTTGGTTGGTGTGTGGGTAGCGGTATTGGGGATAAGGGGGGTATTCGTCGGTGAGTTGGTGGGTGTTTGTGTCGGGGAAAGCGTGGCGGTATTCGTGATCACGGGGGTATTGGTGTGTGTGAGTGTCGGGGAGGAGGTGAAGGTTTTGGTAAAAGTAACCGAAGGGGAATTCGTGGGGGTAGAGGTGGGGCTATTTGACGGGGTATTGGTGACCAAAGGTGTATTCGTGGGGCTCAAGCTAACGGTGGGGGTTAAGGTCGCTGTCCTGGTGGGTGAAGAAGTTGGGGAGGCCGTGGGGGTTTTTGAGGCGGTAGCGGTAAAAGTTTGGGTCGAAGTAAGCGTTGGGGTGTTGGTAAGGGTCGCCGTCGGTGTTTTTGTGGGGGTTGTGGTGGGTGAATTGGTCGGCGTGGACCCGCAAGCCAAATCCGAGCCGCTGCAGTCCTCATCAATCCCGTTTCCGCAAATTTCAGCCGCTCCGGGATGAACCCCGGCGTTGGAGTCGTTGCAATCGGTATTGTTGGCCACGTACCCCGCCGGCTGCGAACAGGCCACGGTGGTACCCGAAAGACTGCTCCCGTAACCATCGCCGTCGTTGTCCCTATACCAAATTGCGCAGGGGGTGTTGGTGGGGGTTTGCGTCGGGGAATTTGTCGCGGTTCGGGTGGTTGTGTTCGTGGCGGTGTTGGTGATCACCGGTGTATTGGTAATGGTGGGAGTAATGGTCGGGGTGGGAGTCCGGGTGGGGGAAGCCGTTGGTGTTTTGGTGGCGGAGTTGGTGAAGGTAATGGTGTAGGTCGGCGTAACTGTCAAGGTGGGGGTGTTGGAGGGCGTGTTGGTTGCGGTATTGGTGGGGGTTCTGGTGGGCGTAACGGTGGCTGTTTTGGAAAAGGTTGGGGTGGCGGTACTGGTGAAAGTTAAGGTCGCAGTGGGAGTGCGGGTCGGCGTGGGAGTGGGGGTCCTTGTTGGTGTGGGAGTCGGGGTATTCCCCCCCGCTGGACAGGAGGTGGGAACCGCCGAGGCCAGCCAATTCTTTACGGGAACCCCGTGATAGTTGGTGGGTGTAAAGGCCCAATCCGAAATGAGAATGGGACCGGCGCTGGTGTGCATATCCCAGGCGATGGCGTGATAACTGTGGGTCGTGATCCAAGCGATCAGGCTGTTGTCCCAGGTGCCCCCGTCGTTGGTATCCATCCCAAACTCGCTGATGATGACGGGATTAACGGCTGAAAAAGCGGGCGGCACATAGGTATCCCAAGGGGTGGACTTCCATGGATAGATATGCGCCGCGTAAACAACCCCTTTCCCGCTCCCCGTGTCTGTCAGGGTGGGAAGGCTTCTTAAATCATAAGCCCAATCGAGGCCTCCGGCGACAATCATGTTATTCGCGCCGGTCCCGCGAATGGCCGCGAGAAGGGGCTGTAACCCCGGGGTGGTAAACCCGTTGGCCGCCCCGCCGTCCCTCCAGATGGACCAGGTGACGTTTTTGGGTTCATTGTATAAATCAAAAAATACCGCGGGATTATTTTTATAGCGATTGGAAACATCCTGCCAAAAAGTGACGCTGTTATTGTCCGGCATGTCCTGCTGTCCGGTGGCCGTCCCCCAGCTTCCCGTGCCCGACCAATGAAGATCAAGGAGGACATAGGCGTTGTTGTTGGATGCCGTGGTGACGATGTTGTCCACGAGATTCCGGTAATTGGTCTGGTTGCAGCCCTGGTACCCGAACCAGCGGTCCTGATTGAGGGGAACGCGGATAATGTTGGATTTCCAATTGGTGGTGGCCTCGGTGACGGTCGCCAGAATATTGCCCCCTGGTCCATCGCCGGAACAAAGCCATTCCATGCTGGCGATATTGACTCCCCGAAGCCGGATCGTACATCCTCCGCTGACGGTTAAAATTTGGTTTCCAACCACATGAAGATCCGCCGGAGCGGAAAAAGCGGGGTTTGCCAGGGTTTGAAAAACCAGGAAAAAAAAGACCCGTGGGAAAATTTTCCATCCCAGAAGCCAGGGGGAACCAGGTTTTTCCGCGGGGCTTTGTCCGCCCACCCGAAAAAAGGTTTTTGAATTGGAAAACGTTATTAGTTCTTTCAAAAAAGTTCCTTTGTCCTCAGTCGCCCCCGCCTCAAGGCAGGAACCATTCCCTTATAAAATGAGCAATTTTCATGCCTTCATGCCTTGGGGATATCCTTGGAAAGCCCATTAAATAAGGGCTTTCACAAAGGCTAAAGAGCGTGAAAAAAATTAACGCCGAAAGCATTTGTCCGAATCATCAACAGTTCTTGAGTGGTTTTTGACGTTTATGGGCAGACAAACGGCAGGCGATTCTTAAAGCACCATTCCCTTTTCCAGCACTTCCTCGGTCACTCCCCGCTTCTTCATGATGACGTGGAGCTGATGCCGTAAAATCGGCATGCGTTTGGCGAGGTTTCTTAATTCACGGGATGAAATAACCAGGGTCGTCACTTCCGTCAGGGCCTGGGCGGTCGCGTTGCGCTTGTCGGAATATCCCATGGCGACATTTTCCCCGAAAAAATCACCGGCTTTCAAATTGATGGAAAAAGAAACCTTTCCGTGGTCGTTCTTTCGGAAAATCTCGACACGGCCCGAGGAGATGACGTAAAAATCCTCCGTCTTGCTTCCCTGCCGGACGATCAACTCATCCTTCTTGAAGGTTTGGCTCTTGGCCAAAAGGGATATCTCATGCTTGGCGGTGGGGTCCAGGTCGCGGAAAATCGCGACGGAAGAAATCAAGGGACGTCTTTTCCAGAGGCTGGAGAACCCCTCCCGCAGGTCGTTCTTTTCGACAAACTCCAGGAACAAATCCCCGGCAAGCTTGAAAAGAATAACCGGTGTCCGGGCCACGACCGTGGCGGTGGTTTTGGACTTGTTGATGATGGACATTTCCCCGAAAAAATCCCCGCTTTCCAGTGTCGCCAGCAAAAGGTCCTTTTTGTTTTCGGGGTCCAGAACCTCCATGGTTCCGGAAAGAATAAAGTAAAAGGAATCCCCCTCCTGCCCCTTTCGGACCACCTCGTGGCCGTTGGGAAACTCCACCACCTGCCCCTGGGAATAAATGATGTTGATCCAGTTGAGGTCCTTCACCTCAAAAAGCTTCAGGGTCCGGATGACGCCGGTATAGACCGATTGTGAAAAATTCTTTTCCTTCAGGAAGGTCTTTCCCCATCCGGGTTTTGCCACCTGGTATTTCCGGGTGTCCACCTTGGAAGGGTTCACGTGGTAAAAAAGAAACTCCGTTCCGGGGTTTTTGGCGATGGTCTCATCCCAATCGGAGGGGTCGCCGTGGATCTGGCCCCCGCCCGCGTCAATCATGGCCAGGCATTCATCGCCTTTCACGAGATTCTTCATCCGGTCAAAATGTTCCTGGGATACCGCGCCCGATTCCACCAACTGGGCCATTCCCTTGAAATGATCCAGATCGCTGGAATGAAGCAGGGTATAGGGCTTCCCGTTTTCGTCCGGAACCGTCACCCGGAAACCAATCGTGGGAATGGAATGGACCGTGTAGAAGAATTCCCAGGTGGCACCAAACATGTGGTAGGTTTTCCCCGGAATAACCTCGATAAATTTCGTCATGAGCTTCACCATCTCGACGGATTCCCCGATGATATGGGCCACTTTTAATATCGTGCACTCATAAATTTCCCTAGTGGAGATGAGTGTGAAGGTATGCTCGGATAGCATGAGCTCGCTTAAGGCGCAATGGTCGTCATGAACGTGGGTTTGAATGATGGCCGTCAGCCGGTCCTTGGCCACTCCGACTTGTTTCAGGTACTTGCTGATGCCGGCGGGAGAATCCACCAAAAAACCGTTTCCATTGACCCACAGAAGCATCCCCGTGGTGGGTCCGTCGGGGTCAAAACCGGTGTAGGAACCAAGAACCTTCAGGCGGAGGGCTTCAGGTTTTTCCACCTCGCCTGTCAAATCCACCAGCGGCGGAAGCTGTTCACCCTCAAATTTCAGGTCCAGTTGATAGGTTTCACCTTTTCCGGAAACCTCGTAAAGGTTATTCCCAAGTCGTTTGATCCAGTAATCCTTGGAATCGCCGAAGATGGGAACCTGAACCTCGCCCTCCTCCTCCGGCAAATGCACAAACTCAAAAAGGTCCTCGATCTGCTGGATTTCCTTTCCCTTCTTGATGGCCATTCCTTCCGCCATATTGACCAGGGTGTCGATCCGATTTTTACTCAAACCCCATTTTTTCATTTCATTTCGGCTTGGCCCCAATAGGGTGATGCGAAGGAGATCGTAAAGCCGGGCGCACATTTCCTTGGTGCCCAAAACCCGGAACTTGCCCCCCTTGATATAGCCCTGGTCGATAAAAAGGAACCAGTAGCCCAAAAATTCAAAAGCCATTTGTGAAATGCCGTTCTTGTGGGAAATGTCGGGCAAAATGCCGACATGGGGAATTTTTTTCTTTTGTTTGAGCAGGGCTTTGAGAATTTCCGGAGGACTTCCCAGCAGGGCGCTGGTGGTGGGACCCTCCAAATGGAAACAACCGGGGGCGATGGGTGAGATTTGCATGTTGTCTCCTTGCTTTCCCTACTAAGCCGGAAGTGTAAAGAACCCCGGGTTTCAGGAAGCCAATAATCCAACGAAAAAAACAATCTTCCGCTGGACGATCCCAATCCTTCGATTGGGCAAGAGGTCAATTTCAGGGCAAGAGGACTTACTGGTAATTTCAGTCTTTTCCCTCAATCAACCGTTTAAACAATATAAAAGAGGCCGCTAAAAGGGTCAATCTTTTCAAATGGTTTCAGGAAAAAGCGGGGGGTTTTAACGGAAAAATTGGGAATTTTCAGGGAGTAAAAAAGAATAAGTCAATGTAAGGGGTTTGCTAGAGAACCAAAACTTTTTTAATACGGACGGTGGTTCCGGAAGCTTCCGTCACCTCAACCCGAAGGTAATAAAGACCGCTGGCCGCCTTTACTCCCGCCTTGTCCCTTAAATCCCAGGAAAGGCTCATGTTGGTGGTGGGATAAAAATTCTCTTCCCGGATTTTCCTGAAGGCGGCTGTAAAAACACTCAATTTCACGTGTGTGTTTCCGTTGGCCTGGATATCAATATAAATCGGCCCGCCTTGGGAGGGATTCGGATAGGGTTGTGAGATAACTCCCCTGGTGGAGGTCGCCGTGGGTGTGTGGGTGCTGGTGAAAACCGGGGTTGAGGTTGAGGTGGAGGTTCTGGTGTAGGTGGGAGTGGAGCTAGGGGGAACCGGCGTATTGGTTGAGGTGAAGGTTCCGGTGGAGGTTGCCGTAAAGGTGGAGGTTGGGGTGGCGGCAACAATGGAAACCACCGAACCGTTCACAGGAGCCCCGGTAAAGATGAAGGGCTGGCCTGTCGTGACATTAAGACCCGTCAAGTCGTTGTTGCCGGCCAGGCTTGCCTGGTAGGAACCCACCGGGGCCCCCGCGGTGAAATTGTAAACCACCAAATAATTAACGGAACCGGAGGCCGGGATCTGGTTCGTGAAGTTCAAGGTCAAGATCCCGTCGTTAGCGGGATAGGTACCCGAAGCCAGGAGTGAATCAGCCACATCCAATATCCCGTTGTTGTTTACGTCAAGATAAAGGGAAACATTGCCAACCCCTGTTACGTCATTCCCTGTTCCCGATGCCGTCAGGGTGAACTGGGACATATTCACCGGGCTGTTGCTGGTGTTGACGGCCTGGATCTGAAGAACGGGAACCCCCGTGATACCCGCCAGAAGGCTGGTATTGGGAGGGTTGGCGGAACCCAACCCGATGGAAACAAATGAAGGTGTAGGGGTTTTGGTGGGGGTGCTTGTCGGGGGAAGTGTTCCCGTAAAGCTCAAGGTCGGGCTCAGGGTGTTGGTCGGCGTAAAGGTGTTGGTCCGGGTGAAAGTGAAGGTGTTCGTGGAGGTTCGGGTAAAGGTAAAGCTCGGGGTGAAGGAATTGGTGGAGGAGGAAGTGGCCGTGGGCGTCAAGGTAAGGCACGCGCAGGTGGCTGTTAAGGTTGGAGAATTGGTTTTAGTCGAGGTGAAAGTGCTCGTTAAGGAAATAACGGTGTTTGTCGAGGTAACCATGGCGGTGAAGGTGTACGTGGGTGTATTCGTCCGGGTGCTGGTCGAGGTGTTGGTAGGAGGCACAGGGGTATTGGTGCTGGTAGGCGTGAATGTTCTGGTGGAGGTGGAAGTAAAGGTACTCGTGGGTGGAACAGGTGTTTGGGTGTTGGTGGGGGTATAGGTCCGGGTGGAAGTGCCGGTCGAGGTAAATGTGTTGCTGGGCGGAACGGTTCCTGTCGGTGAATTGGTGGAAGTACCAGTGTTTGTGGGAGTGTTGGTTTTGGTCGGTGTAAAGGTGGAGGTATTCGTGGGCGGCACCGGAGTGTTGGTATTGGTGGGAGTGCCGGTTCGGGTATTGGTTGAGGTAAAGGTATTGGTGGGTGGCATGGGTGTGTTTGTGCTGGTGGAAGTATTGGTGCGGGTCGGGGTTCCCGTGGAGGTCAAGCTGTTGGTTGGGGTAAAGGTGTTGGAGGGCGGAACGGATGTCGTTGTGTTTGTGGGGGTATTGGTTTTGGTGAATGTATTTGTGGGGGGTACTGGGGTATTCGTGGAGGTTGAGGTTCTGGTCAAGGTAAAGGTCATGGTTGAAGTGGGGGTAAAGGTATTGGTGGGAGGAACAGGGGTCGTGGTGAAGGTCGGGGTATTGGTTCTCGTGGGCGTATTGGTCGAGGTAAAGGTGTTGGTGGGTGGAACAGGGGTATTGGTGGAGGTCGGGGTTCTGGTGGAGGTGGAGGTAAAGGTGTTTGTCGGCGGAACGGGAGTATTGGTGCTGGTGGGGGTAAAGGTTCTGGTGGGGGAATTGGTCGGTGTAAAGGTATTGGTGGCGGGCACCGGGGTATTGGTGGAAGTGGAGGTTCTTGTAAAGGTGAAGGTAAAGGTGCTGGTGGGCGGAACAGGGGTATTGGTGTTCGTCGAAGTAAAGGTCCTCGTGGGGGAGTTGGTAAAGGTTAACGTCGGGGAATTGGTAAAGGTATTCGTAAAATTAGGGGTGTTGGTTTTGGTGGCGGTATTGGTCGGGGTAAAGGTGTTCGTGGGGCAGGTACCGTAAAAAGACAAGTTTCCAAAATAAACCGTCGCGGCCTGGGCCGCCGCGGAAGTGAGCCATTGAATATCAATTTCACCCACATTGGTCACGCTGTAGCTGGCCCCGCCGGTGGAAAAACTGGAAACCGGGAAAACAAACTGTTGGGAGGTTGTTCCCGTCAGCACGAAGGTAACCGGGTTCGACGCGGTTACACCGCTGGAACCGGCCCCGCCCCAATCCGCCAGTTTGACGGTGAAGGTCATCGGGGAGGCCGCGGCGGTCGTATTTTGCAAATTGAAAACCAGACTCGTGAATTTGGTCAGGTTAACCAGCCACTGGGAGGCGGAGGAATATTGGGTCCAGTTAATTCCAAATTGAGCGTACCAGCCGTTGGCGGTTACCGATGAACCAAAAACAAGCCCGGCGGGTTCGCCGTTTTGGGCGGCCGCGGCGCTTTCCGTCAAACTGGCCGTACCGCCGGCGGAAGTGAAGGTGCTTTCGTTGGCCAGGGAGTGCGGAGAGGCGCCGGAATAATAATAGTAGGGACATCCCGCCAGGGCCGTGGGGGTCGGTGTGCTGGTTCTGGTGGAGGTGGGCGTGGGCGATCTCGTGGCGGTGGGGGTAAAGGTGGGAGTGCCGGGAACCAGGGTGTTAGTCGGGGTGTTGGTCCTGGTCGGGGTATTCGTATTGGGTTGGGGCCCGCAATCCGGAAATTGAACGGAGGTAGTGCCATAGGGTGTTGTGGGTCTCATGGGTGAAATGCTGTTGATCGGACCAATCGTGACGGCATTACCGCGGGCGTCAACAATCCGGTAATAAAGGGGAGCGGCTGTGTTGCTTTGGCCTGTCCCTCCCCAGAAACTGGGGATGCTGTCGGAGGTGTCACGGGTGAGGTTGGTGAACGAGGAATTAGAAGTTCCCACCCCAACTGAAACGATGGGAAATAAAAAGTCGAGGAATTGAATAGGGTGCCAACCCGCGCTGCTGGAATCCTTAAACTCGTAAGTAATGTTTCCCGAGGAGTTAGCGTGGGTCCGGAAACCCATGGGGCAGGAAACAAAATGCCATTGGACGGTGCTGGGCGGCCCGCCCGGTGAGCAACTGGAGCTTCCACAAACCAATTCATTGTAGGCGGATGGCGCAAAATCGATATGGTGTCCGGACTGGGACCCATTGACGCATGGCGGGTTGCTGGAGGCAGGGCATTCGTCCACGAACATGACGGTGGTCGACATCGAACCGTTGTTCGCGACCGCACAGGCTCCGCAGATGGCGCCGTTCTGGTAATCCTGGGTCGCCATGGCCGCGTAATGGGTATTGTCAAAGGTTGCCGTTTGGTACCCGCAAGCTCCAAGGTTTGGAACGGGCGAGTAATAAGTTGGGGCGTTCATCGTAAAAACCGTGGGCGGATCGGTGGGACAATATTTGGTTGTGGTGTAATTGATGGCCTGGGCAAAAAGAGGGGAAACCCGCGCCATGACGAAAAACATCAGGGAAGTTAAAAGAAAGCAGTGTTTAATTTTAGGGGTCAAAGTCTTCAAACTCGAAATCCCTTTTCGACAAAATACAGGCCAGAAAAGCCCTTTCATTAGCCTTAACTTGCAATTTCCATTCCCAAAATTAAGGCTTAAACGATTTAACGGTAAAGGGAGTGCTTTAGCGTTTGCAACAAAATGGGGCCAGGTTCCCTTTCGTTGCAAATTGATCAAAATCCTTACAAAGGATGTGGGGAATTTAACAAAATTTCGGGGAAAAACTTCGACAAAATAAACGTTTTTAGGAATCTCCGCCTAATAAACTTTGATCACCCTCAGGCATGACGGCGGGATCTTCCGAGACCGGGAGGCCCTCAACATTCTTCAACTTTCGCTCAATGGAGCGGGTTTTTTTGGCGGCGTCATCAATGGTATTGCTGGCTTCCTGGAGTTTCTTTTGGGTCTTTTCGAGGATGCCCGCGAATAAGCCAAATTCTTTTTTTACCAACCCGAGCAAATTCCAGACCTCGCTGGATCGTTTTTCAATCGACAGGGTTCTAAACCCGATTTGAAGACTGTTCAAAATGGCGGCCAGGGTGGTGGGCCCCGTCACGACAATCCGGTATTCCCTTTGAAGGATGTCCACCAAACCGGGCTGGCGTAAAACCTCCGCGTATAAACCCTCGGTGGCCAAAAAGAGAATTCCAAAGTCCGTGGTGTGGGGCGGGTCCAGATATTTATCACGGATATTCTTCGCCTCAAGCTTGATCCGGTTCGACAGGCTCTTGGAAGCCTCCTCAACCGCCTGCCCGTTCCCTTTTTCAAGCGCCTCATTCAACCGCTGATAGTCTTCCAGGGGGAATTTCGCGTCGATGGGAAGCCAAATTTCCCCGCCGTTCATTTGCTCCCTGCCGGGAAGGCGGATGGCGAACTCCACCCGGTCCTCGCTTCCTTTTTTGGTGGCGACATTTTTCGCGAATTGTTCCGGGGCCAGGATTTGGGCCAAAAGACTTTCCAGCTGGACCTCGCCCCAGGTTCCCCGGGTTTTGACGTTATTCAAAACAGCCTTAAGATCACCCACACTGGAGGCGAGAATTTGCATTTCCCCCAGTCCCTGATGAACCTTTTCAAGCCTCTCGCTCACCTGCCGGAAGGAATCGCTCAGGCGTTTTTCAAGGGTGGCCTGGAGCTTCTCATCCACCACCGTCCGCATCTGGTCCAATTTTTGTGCGTTATCTTCCTGAAGGGATCTTAATTGCTTCTCCAGGGTTTCCCGCACCTTCTCCAGTTTTTGATCATTCATCTGGGTCAGGGCCGAAATCTGCCGGGTTAGTTCCTCGCGCGTAGCCCTCTCGGCGCCGTTGGATTCCTCGCGGGCGCGGGACAATTCATCCTTGAGGACCTTTTCGAGCCTTTCCTGGTCCCGGGAGAAATTCTCCAAATGTTTCCCAAGATTCCCCGATTCTTTTGACCCTTGATTTTTCAACACAAAAAAAAGAACCGCCAGGGAAACCAAAAAACCCATCAAAACAATTATCAATTCCAAAGTCATGGCCGATTCTTTCCCGGTGCAGGTTTTGGCGGAGCAAGGAAACCACTTCCTTATAGTACCTTTTTTACACCAACGCAACGGCTTCAAGTGGATCCACCGGGATCAAGGGGCCGTCGGATAAACCGTTATCATTTCCTCAAAAAACAGAACTTTACTTTCCCTTACCGGCCGGTAGAAACGGCTGGTGTTTTTCACCAATCCCATTAAAATGCTTGAATTCCCTTACAGGAGCTTTAATTCCAATGGCTTTAATTGATCCCTTTACCCGTTTTAACCCTGTTCCCATGAACCGCCGGCGGGGTTTTAGATGGCCTGCTTTTAAAACGGTTTTTGTTTTCTTCCTGCTTTTTTGCGGACTGGTCACCTCCAAGACATATCTGATGAACCAATTTAACTACCTCAAGGGTTTGAAATACTGGCAAAACTGTTATTTGGAATTGGCCAAAGCCGAGTTTAACAAAGTCTTGAAGCGGACTCCAGGCGACGCCAAGGCTGTGGATGGGCTGGGCCTGATCGAAATGAAGGCCGGCAACCTCGATAAATCAAAGGAGCTTTACGACCAGGCGGTGAAGATGGGCTTGGGTTATTCCCGCCGTTTCAGCCATTTAAAAACAGGGCAGGCCTTTATTGACGAGGGAAAATATACCGAAGCCGAGTTGGAGCTTCAGCACGCCTTGGAGCTTCAATCCACGAACCCGGAAATTTATATCGCCCTGGGAACGGTGGAAAGAGCCCTGGGGCAGGTTAACAAGGGCGAAAAGTATTACGAAACAGCGCTGAACTACGACCCTAAAAACAAAAAGATGCAGGTCCTGTTGGAACAGGCCCGTGAGGAACGCGACAGGGGATCCATTTACTATATTTTTGACCGTAACGGCGTCCCCCTTGCCCTTCAATGGACCAAAAACGGGGAACGGGGATATCCCATGGGCAAGGAATTCGCCCACCTGATCGGTTACATGGACACCAACCAGGCCAACAACCGGGGTTCCTCGGGGTTGGAGCAAATTTATCAAACCCGCTTTCCCGGCAATAAACTTTACCTGACCCTCGACAGCCGGATTCAAAAGGTCATCTCCAAGGCCATGGGCTGGCAAAAGGGTTCCATCATTATTTTCAACCCCAAGACGGGGGAAATTCTCGGCTGTATTTCCCAGCCTACCTTTACCCCTGAAAAGGTTCACACCGAATGGGCCAATTACCGCAACAGTCCCAACACTCCCTTAAAGAACCGCGCCTTTGAAAGCCTTTACGAACCAGGTTCCATCATCAAGATTGTCAGTTCGGCGGCCGCGGTAGAAAAAAACATAAACCTCAATACGGTTTTTCCCTTTATTTGCCGAGGGTCGCTTTTTATCGATGGGAAGATTTTTCAGGATTGGCAGCGACACAAACAAATCAAAACCCTCGAGGAGGCTTTTTACACCTCCTGTAACGTGGCCTATGCCAAGTTAGGTTTCGCGTTGGGAGAGGACACCCTCTTTGAGTACAACAACCGTTTTGGTTTTAACT
>JAHFCG010000070.1 GCA_023249615.1 candidate division FCPU426 bacterium
CTAATTTTGGATTGGCCTTCATTTTACCCGAAAATAAAAAAGCGCCCTGTTTTTAAAAACAGGACGCTTCTTAGAAACATCTTTAAAAAAATATTAGGAAAGAACGGCTTCTTTCAGATCTTTCAAAACGCGGAACTTGACGACCTTCTTGGCCGGGACATTAACCATCTCACCGGTCCGAGGATTACGCGCCACACGGGCTTTGCGGTCTTTCAATTGAAACACGCCGAGGCCGTCCAGCTTGATTTTGTATTCTTTCTTCAAAGTCTTGTAAATGGTGCTTCTCAAAGCCTGCATTACGTTATCGACATCTTTTTTCTTCAAACCAGTCTCATTCGCTAACATCGTCAACAGTTCGCTCTTTGTCAAAGTCCACCTCCCGGATATTGAAATCCAGCCAATTTATACAAGAATTAGGGGCTTTTGGCAAGAAATTTCTGCGTTTTTAAAGGGTTTTTCAAATGTTCTGGCGTTTCTAAAGGGTTTTTAGGGAGGATTTAATCAATAAAAAAGAATCGAGGTGGTAAAACAAAGAACTTATTCGGATAAATGCCGGTGAAGTGTCCTGGGGCTGACACTCATTAAACTGGCCAATTCCGTCCTCCTCATTTTTTGCTGATTAAGGATCTGATGCAAAAAAGTCCTGGAAAACTCCCTGCGGGCCTGAAAAAGGGAGGTGTTTTGAACCATTGCCTTGTCGGTAAGTGACTCGGCCAACCGGGAAACGAAGGAATGGGCAATCGAGGCCGGTTTCGAGGATTCCAGGGATTTCATGATTTTTTCCCCAAGATCATTTTTTTCCTGCGCGGCCCAGAGGATATCGTTGAATCCAGTTTTCATGGCGGCGATAACATTGGATAAATCAGGGGCCGTGAACAAAGCCAGACGGTTAACCCCAGGTTGAAAATTTTCAATGGCCGAATAAAAGGAAACGGTGTGAGGCTGGATAAGGTGCCAATCCAAAAGAAGTAATTGGTAATTTTCTTTGGTAATTAAGTTCAAGGCTGATTCAACATCCCCCACCGCGGAGGCCTGGCCATAATTTAGGCAGACGCCTTTCAAAACATCACGGAAAAAACCATCATCTTCGAGAATCAGGATTTTCAGTTCTTTTTGAGCCAAGGTTTTCCCCATTCCTTTACTATCAACCCGTATAAAATAACAGAAAAAAAGGGTTTTAGGGATTTCATTTTGACGGTTTTTTCAGGGCCGGGAATAAAACGTTAAACTGAAACCCTTTCTCTGAAAAGCTTTTCGCGGTTGAAAACCCCCCATGATTTTCAATTATCCTTCGGCAAATCGCCAAACCAAGTCCGGTTCCCTCCTCCTTGGTGGTAAAAAAAGGATCGAAAATTTTATTTTTATTCTCACGGGAAACGCTGGGACCGTCATCATCCACCCTTAATTTAATCCAGGATCCCGGCCCCGGATTTTTTGAATCAGAAAAGCCCGCCGTGATTTTAACCACACCCTGTGTTCCCGCCGCCTGAAGCGCGTTTTGCGCCAGATTCATAATCAGGCCTTCCATTTGGTGAACATCCCCGCGAATGAAAAGACCCCGGGGGACCATGGTTATCAACCTAACCTTTTTAAGCGTAAAAAGGGGTTTTAAAATTTCAATCACATGCTGGATGGGTTCCTGGAGATCGATCTTTTCAAATTTTTCAATCTTTTGCCGGGAGAAATCCAAATAAGTTTCAGTCAAATGCCCTAAACGGCCGATTTCACGGATCATCAGGGTCTGAAAGGACTCCATAAACCTCTCGTCGCCTTTTTTATGTGGCAGGAGCTGAACCAGGGTGTCCAGGGCCGTCAGGGGATTTCGAATTTCGTGGATCATCGCGGCCGAAAGGAACCCCAGGGAGGACAGGCGCTGGGCCCGCTCAAGACATTTCCACAAACGGTTTCTTTCAAGAAATAATGCGGTCCGGTCAACGAGTAATTCCAGCAATTGTTTTTCCTCGGCGCTAAACCTTTTCCGGTCTCTTTTCCAACCCAGGGCGTAAAAAGCCACCCAATCCCTTCCAGGGAAAACAGGCCAAAATTCCATCCATTCCGGCAATGTCTTTTTACCAGGAACAAAAGGTTTCCTTCTTCCATTGAGGCCCCGAAAAACGGCTTTTTGTTCTTCGGCTGAAAAGGAACCCTTTCCTTCTGATGAAATCCAACCGTCCTTTTCCCTCGCGACAAAAAGGGTTTTGGTCAAACCAAGGATTTTTTGAAGATTTTTTTCCACGGGCAGGAAATTAAGGGGGGAATCATTTTCCCGGGGAAATTGGCGGTAAAGGTTTTGAAGAACAGCGTTCCAGTTCAAAAGCACACCTGTGGGCGTTGATCGTTTAGAGATTTCTGAAGCCTATTCCATGTTCACGGCGTTTTTTGACGATTTTTTTATAATCTTCCTCAAGGTTTAATTCCTTCAGCTTCCAGATAAGTGTATTCCGATGAAGCCCCAAGGTGGCGGCGGTTCGGGTCTGGTTTCCACGGGTGCGCTCCAGCACCTTGCGGATATATTGACGTTCAAATTGCCGCCGGACCCTTTTAAGGGATAATTTCGCCTCTTCCTTGGTTTTGGCAAGGTCGATTTGTTTGACCAAAATATCCAGGGGAATGTCCTCGATGGTCAGGGTTTCCTTCCCCGCGAAAAGGGTCATCATTTCCACGCTGTTTTCCAGTTCCCTTAAATTTCCCGGCCAGGGGTAATGGGTCAAAAATTGAACGGCTTCCTTTTGGATTGTTTTTACCGGAACCTTGGCTTTTTGATTCGCCACTTTTAAAAAATAATCGATCAACGCCGGGATATCCTCGCGCCGATCTCTAAGGGATGGCAGGGACAAATTAAGGGAATTCAGAAATTGAAATAATTCACGGCGGAAAAAACCTTTGTCCGCCGCCATCGACAGATCCATGTCGCTGGAAGCAATGACCCGAATATCCAGGGTCATGGAAACCTGGCTACCGACGCGGGAGCATTTTTTTTCAGAAAAAACCCTCATCAACTTGTCCTGAATTTCCAGGGGAAGGCGGTCGACCTGTTCCAGAAAAAGGATTCCCCTGTCAGCGAATTCAAGTTTTCCTATTTGAGGCTGCCTAAGTTTGGCGTCATCCGCTTCCTCCCCAAAGAGCTCCTTTTCCAGGAAGTTTTTGGAAAGAGCCGCGCAGGCGACCGTCACAAAAGGCCCCTTTTCCCTTGAACCCCGAAAGTGGATTTCCCTCGCGGCTTCCTCGATGCCCGTCCCCATTTCCCCGGTGATTAAAACAGGAAGATCCGATTTTGCCAGGTCGGTAATTTTTTTTAATACTTCCTGGAGGGGTTTGCTTTCCCCGACGAGACTGACGGGTTTCCGCTGCTGAAATTCCCCGCGCAGGAAACGGTTTTCTTTTTCCAGGGTTCTTTTAGTGAGGACCCGTTTGATCAATTCATAAAGTTCATCAATTTTGTAGGGTTTTGTAATGTAGTCGTAGGCACCCAGTTTCATGGCCTCCAGGGCGGTATCCACCCCGGTCAGGGCCGTCACCATGATGACGTCAAGGTTTTCATCCCGGCGCTTGATTTGCCTCAAAAGATCGATTCCGGAACCGTCCGGAAGCATGATATCGAGAAGGCAAAGGTCAAAAGTTTGGTTTTTAAGGATTCGAAGGGTACTTTTGGCGTCTTCCGCGAAGGTTAACTCGAAATCATCCTGAAGAGCCAGGCGGAAGGATTCCCTGACGCTTTCCTCGTCATCAACGATTAAAAGAACCGGTTTCATGCCGACATCCTCGCGTGGAATGGAAAGGCGTGGTCCTGGTCGGGCCAGTAACTCCATTATATTTTTTTTGGGTGTTTTATAAAGACTTTCGTTGGATTATCACAACATTTTTTCAACGCGTTTTTTCGACTTCAGGATCCTGATTGGCTTGAATGAACAAATCGTGTTTTTGGCAAAAGGGTAGCAAATCCCCCCTCAATTTCTCATCCTCCTTTAACCTCAAAAAAAGGAAGAGGTATTCACTGGCGATACCGCAACGGTCCCCGAAGGCGCCTCTCGCCTTTTTGACTATTTTTAAATACTGGGCCAAATGGGGAGCCTCCTCCCCGGCGCCAAGAAGTTTAACGGACTTGAAATTTCTTTTCATGGCCCTCAAAACCCAACGATCCACTGGAAAAGCCGAGGTTTGGTCCATGGAAAAAAGAAGGATGCAATCCGCTATTTTAGGCCCAATTCCGTCGAATCCCATCAGGGCTTCCCTTGCCGAATCACAGGGTATTTCCTTAAAACGGTCAAGCGAAATGACTTTGGCTTCCACGGCGCGCGCAAACCGGATAATTCGATCCGCTCTTGCCTTGTAATTATTGGTAAAGGGCCTCAACTGGTCCGGGGAAAGGATCCCAAGATCCTTTGCCTCGGGAAACGCCCTAAAACCCGGGGCGCCCTCGATGGCGCGGCCAAATTTCAAACAAAACTTTCCCAGGGCTTTCCGGATGACGGTTACCGACAAGCCTTGGGCGAACATGTAGGAAATAACGCATTCCCAGGGGTCCTGTCGGATAACCCTGAGACCCTTTAGAATTTTCAGTGGAATTTCCATTACCGGATCGGATTCAAGGGAATGGGACCATCCCTTGAGGTCATCCTTCAGGTCGAAATATTGGGTGAGCCATTCGGCAGGAGGCTTTTCCTGAGCCATCCGGGAGGCACATTCCCAGTTAAGTTTTCCCCCCTCCTGTTTTAAACGCCAAAAGGTTTGGCCGGCAATTCCCTGAAACCAGCCCTGGACATCGGGGCCCTCCCAGCGAAAACATTGCCCGCATAAAAGGGTAAGGCCCAGGGAAAAGGGGTCAGGAAGGGAAAGGGTTCCGCGGAACAATCAGGTCATCCGTCGATAATAAAACCAGCCGGTGAGGGTAATTACCCCTGGAAGGATCAAAACGATCGGGTCCCAATTTCCCATGATCAAATGAACCGCCTGGTGGGTGATGAAATAAAAAGTGTAGGCGATGACTGCCCACCTTTTCATCATGGCCAAACCGAAAAGGGAGACGATCACGTATAGAGTGCTGAGGGAAAGATAAGCCGGATACCATCGGACGGGGTTGGGAGCGTTGGTGGATTCCACCAAAAACCACAGAATCCGGATATTCACGAAAAAACAACCAATGAAACCGATGATGACAAGAATCAATAAAAGCGGGGGGCGGGAGGCTTTCACGGGGGCCTTTGAGAACAAGGATGTTTTTAAATTTTATTTTTGGTTCTGACCGGCCTGTTCGTTCGTTTATCTTCTTTTTTTATTTCGTCTTTCTTTTTTTCGGCGGGGATCACGGGCCGCCCTGGGCATATCACCCTCAGACCCCCTCCAGCGGCGGTCATCGTTTCGCCGGTCAACCTTCTTCCGGTTCGCGATCGGGCGGTCCATCAGGTAAAGGGTCATCAAAAGTTCTTTAAACCATCCCATTCATCGCTCCTTAAAAATTTTTATTCACCACAAAAAATCCAAGACACCAAGAAAGTCCTTTTTCAAAAATAGAGATTTTTAGTTTTTCCCGATGCCCTTGGCGTCTTGGAGTCTTGGTGGTAAAAATATTTACTTCTACCGAAGGTTTACCACCCTGCGGCCCTCATTGGAATCATCCGAACGATCCGCGTTTCTTTTTTGTTTTTTCATCTCCCGTCGGGTCGCCCAGCTGTTCAGGAGTGCCAGACTGGCGATAATCAAGGCCAAAAGAAATAACCAATTGCCTCGATTCAATCCGCCTCCCACTTCCTTGAGGGTTTGAGAAATTTCATCCAAGCGCTTGGTGGTTTGGACCTGGGCGCCGGTCAGCTCGCGATATTGGTTAAAAGAATCCCGTTCCAACAGAAAAGCCACGGTTTGAACCCTCGTCTCCAATTCCTGCAATTTTTGGGGATCCACCTTCGCGGCTTTACTATTATTGTTATTTATAATCCGCTCCCGCAAAATGGTAACGGGCGCCGGCGCGGCCGTCTCGGGGGCCTGCGTCACGGTGGAGGGCTTACCCCCGATCCAGATGACGGTTTTTCGGGAGGTGTCCTTTTCTGAAATTAAAATACTGAGAAGTCCCTGGGCTTTAGAGAAAGTCGGATTGATTTGAAGCGCCCTGGAATCCAAAAGGATCGCCTGGTCAAAATCACCCGAAAGGTAGGCCTGAAGGGCTCCCTGATATAATTCATTGGGGTCCCCGGGGGCCGCCGCTCCCTCCGCCAAAATCACGGCCGGAATCAAAAAAACAATCCCGAACAAATTTCCTCTTATTTTCTTCAGGTTCATCCTTTACCTCCAAGGAAACACAAAATTTCCATACTTTAATTTTCCAGCATCATGAAAACACCCATTCGTCCTGTTTGTTTTTTCGCGGAGGCTTCCGCGCGGTGAGAATAAAAAAGATCGATGTTCTGAATGGTACAAAGCTCAGAGCGGATAAGATTTTCTTTTTTTACCCCGACTTCGATCAATTGACGGGCATTGGCTTCTGAAAGATTCAGTTTCCAGTGGTCCTTGGTGGAACCTTCCATGACCTCGGCCGCCCAGGGAAACACATCGGCGAACTGTATTCTTACATCCTCCCCCACCTCAAAGCAACAGGGGCCGATGCAGGGGCCCAGCGCCGCCCTAACCTCCTCGGGTCTCGTTCCATAGTTTTCCCCCATCGCCAGCAGGGTTTTGGCCGCCACATGGGTGACGGTTCCCCGCCACCCGGCATGTGCGAGCCCGATGGCCTTGTGGATGGGGTCATAAAATAAAACCGGGAGGCAATCCGCCACCTGGATCATGATGGGAACACCCGCCGTCTGGGTGATCAACCCGTCCGCCTCGCCAAGGGTACCGCCTTTTGGTGAATTTTTGGCATCAAGTTTTAAAATTTTATCGCCGTGGATCTGGTCCACCCAAACGGCCTTTTTTAAATCCATTCCGGTGGCCCGTGATAACAGTTCCCGGTTTTCCTCGACCCTGAGGGGATCGTCCGAAACCTTGAAACTCACGTTCAGGGAACCATGGGTCCCCTGACTGACTCCCCCCACCCTCGTGGAAATGGCGTGGGACAGGACCTTGGAATCCGCCAGCCGGGGAAATCCCAGCATAACGGTTCCACCGGTCTCTATTTTTACGGCTTCAGCGCCGAGCTTGCTGGTTTTCACTGGTACTCTCCACAATGTCGCGATAAGCCAAAATTCCATCCGCGATAGATTTGGCGATATGGTCCCGCCAATAAGGATCCCGCAATTTCACTTCTTCCTTGGGATTGCTGATAAAAGCCGTTTCCACAAGGATCGACGGCATGTCGACCTGGCGAAGGACATAAAAAGGGGCGTGTTGAACATGGCGGATATGCTGTTTAAGGCGGTCACGAATTAACCGATGAACTTCAAAAGCCAGTCTTTGGCTCCGTGTTTTATAGGTTCCCTGATGAAGATCCGCCAGCAGCGAACCCAGATCGCTATTGACCCCGTTTTCCCTCGCGGCCGCGAGCGTGGCCACCCTATTGGAAGGCCTCGGGCTGTAATAATAGGTTTCCGTTCCGGTGGATTTGCTTTTTGGGTTTGAATTGCAATGGATTGAGACGAAAACATCACCATTGTGCCTGTTTGCGAATTCGCACCTGTATTTTAGGGATATAAAGTAATCCGAAGTCCGGGTCATGAAAATCTCAAGTTTCTGATCCGAATTTTCCCTGAGTAGTTCGGCGACACGTTGCGCGATCTTAAAAGCCGCCTCCTTCTCGCAATATTTCTTGTCAAAGCCCCTCGCCCCGCAATCCCTTCCCCCGTGCCCCGGGTCAATGATGATCCGCCGGACCCGGTAAACCTGTCTCTCCGACGGGGCGTTTTCCCCAATCCTTTGAGGAGCGGGAAGGGATGGAGCTTCCTTATCATCCTGCTCTTCCCCGGATTCCTGGAGCGGGCCGGGTGATTGGACCTGAATGGTGGGTTGTTTTGGCGGAACCGGGGGATTTTTCGCCTTTTGAACTTCCGCCAATATTTCTTTTTTAATTTCGTCCGCCCTGATTCCGCCGGCGATGAGCGTCTGTTGTTCCGGCAGGAATCGCACGTTGATATTCAACAGGGTCCCCACCAAATCCTCGGCCGCCTCGGGAGATATCCCTAATTGGCCCGAAACCACCTCAGCCGGGTCCACCGGATAGGACGCTTCGGGATTGAATGTCATGAAAACCGGCTGGGACAAGGCAAGTTTGATCAGGTTCTTACCTTTGGAAAGTGAAACCCTCCGGGTTTGGGAATCAAACTGAACATCGAGCCCGTAAAACTTCGCGACCTCCATCAAGGGCAAATAAACCTTTCCCTTGATGTCATGAAGGATGGAAATCTGGGTCATTTCGGGCCGGTAGGTGTATTTGAGCGCGGCCGATTCCTCCGCTCCGATGGACCAGGGCGAAAAAAGAAAAAAACAAAATCCAGCGCCAAGACCCCAGGACCCGAAGGTCGGCAAAAATGATTTTTTTCGAAGATATTTCATTAAATTCCCGTTTCCTTGGCGTCTTGGAGTCCTGGAGCTGGATTTATCTTTGACCCCTCCTTCACTGAATTCGGTTTAGGCGCAAGCGGAGAAAAGGGATGGGTGATGGTCTCCTCTTCCGTATCCTTTTTCAAATTCCGGTGTTTCACACGGATATACCAGGTATAAACCCGCCTCTGACCTTTCAAGTCCAAACCCTCGAGGGTCAACATGTGCCCGCCCGATTTAAGCGGCGCGCCGATTCGGTGCCGAAGCAAATGGGTTTTCTTGTTGTAAAAAAACGCGAGAGGATGATCCCCCAGGTGAAAAAAAAGCGTCTTGGGATTCATGTCATCCAGGATTACCGCCTTGATGACCGGCTGTTTATCCCAAACCACCTCGCCGTCGTCCGGGACCAAATTCTTCAGGTGCAATACCTTGTCGGCGAAAATTCGTTTGAAAGCCTCGTGTTTGGTGGGATACAAAATCAAATTTCGTTTTAACTGAAGGGGGGGAACCGTGCGGTCATTGGGCCCGGGGTTCACCGTGAAGGCCAATTGGTATCCCGCCTTCCTGGTTTGTTCCAAAATCTCCTGGTTGTAGGACCCATAGGAATAAGCGATCACTTTGGATCGAAAGTTGAATTTTTCCATAATGAACTGAATGGGGTCTTTTAATTCCTCGTCGAGTAATTGGGCAAAGTCCGAGGGAGTCCGTTTTTCGCACTCCAACGCCAGTTTTAAATGTCTTTTTGTGTGGGATTCAAGGTCAAACCCGTTTTTTTGCATTTCCCCGATTTCGGAATATTTCATGGAGTCGCTTTGACCCCGGATGAAATCCGAATACAGAAACAAAACCCCCGGATAACCAAACTCCTTGATCGCGGGATAAGCCTTCTCGTAGATGCTTCGAAAACCGTCATCGAAAGTCAAAAGCACCGCTTTTTCGGGGAGGGGGGTCCCTTGAAACCAGTAGGCCTTTAACTGATCCATCGAGATAGGCGTTATCCCGTTATCTTTAAGGAACTGCATTTGCCAGCGAAAATCCTGCATCGGAAACCGGTATTGGTTCAAGGGTTTCTTGACTGTCTCCGGCCTCTCCACAAAACGGTGGTAACACAAAACTATGAAGGAACTTTCCTGAGTTACAGGGCCTCCCGTCGTCTTGTCCGGCTTCGCTTTCGCGGAACCAGGAGCCATGGGTTTCCCGGGAGTGGGCGTCAACGACACCGCCCCCGTGGCCGTTAATGCCATCAACACAGCCAGTCCCAAAACCAGTTTTGATTTTTCCCGCCGTTTCATAACCAACTGCCTTCCTTACGTCTGTCTTTCTGACTGCCGTTCCACTTTTTGATATTTTCAAATAATGAGAACGGTACGAAGAATCTAGGTTCAACCTAGATTCTTCGAAACCTCCGGTTTCTCAGGATGACAAATGGATTCCATTTTTATCCAATGGACCATTTGTCAATTTTGAAACGGCTTGCTCGCCAAACGTCTGCGAAGGTAGGCCGGAATATCATATTGCCCGTCGGAAAGCTTGAGAGTCAAATCGCCTTCCATTTCCTCCACCGGCAATTGGGCGGTCGAACCGCTCTTGCCCGTGAAGTTCGGTGTCACGAAATTCTTCAGGTCGATCACCGTGGCGATATCCTGGGCCTTGGGGGCCTCGAAACCCGTCGCGATGATGGTGACCCTCAGGCCGTCCTTCAGGTTTTCATCCCGGACCACACCCGGAATAATCTCGGCGCCGGGTCTGGCGGCCTTCTGTAAAAATCCGTTGATCTGGTTGAATTCGTTCAACGTATAGTTGGCTCCCGCCGTAACCTGGACCAGCACGGCGGTCGCGCCGGCGATATCCACGTCCTCCAACAGTGGGCTGTTCACGGCCTTCTGAACCGCCTTCAAGGCGCGGTCCTCGCCCGTGCCGTAGCCGGTTCCCATGAGAACCTTGCCCTTGGCGGTCAGGATGCGCTTCACATCCGCGAAGTCGCGGTTGATGATACCCTCGGAGTGAATGACACCCGAGATTCCCTGGATGGCCTGCACCAGAACCTCATCCACCCGCGCGAAGGCGGAGGACAAATCAACGTCCTGTTCGCAGACCAGGTTGATGCGCTCGTTGGGGATGACCAAAATGGCGTCCACGTGGGGAAGCATGGCGCGAAGCCCGTCTTCGGCCTGGGCCTTCCGCACCGGCCCCTCGTGTTCAAACGGCCGGCTTAAAACACCCACCGTCAGGATGCCCATCTTCCGGGCGATCTCGGCGACCACCGGCGCCGCGCCGGTTCCCGTTCCTCCGCCCATTCCAGCCGCGACCACCACCATGTCGGCGCCTTCCAGGGCTTTTTGGATATCATCGGTGGATTCCTGAGCGGCTTCCCGGCCGATCGTGGGATTTCCGCCCGAACCCAACCCCTTGGTTAAGGATTTCCCAAGCTGGATTTTCTTGGCCGACTTGCTTCGGCGCAGGGACTTGTAATCCGTATTGGCCGCGATGCATTCCACTCCCTCGACTCCAGCCTCGATCATCTTGTTGATGGCGTTACAACCGCCCCCACCCACCCCGATCACCTTCAGGTGAGCCAGGTACTGCTGCACATCCTCTTCCGCGAACTCGATCATACTTCCCCCTCTTTTTCTGAAATGAATAATTTAAAATTTAAAATGAACTTCTTAACCTCTGTGCGCCGGCTCACCTCCCCGAAGAATTTTTCATTCTTCATTTTTCATTTTCCCTAGATTGAGTCTCCAAACCATTTCTTCATTCTTCCCAAAATATTCTTGAACATGTCCTCGCCGCTTCCAAAGCTCATGCCCTTCCCGCCCGTTTTCGGATGGGCGGATTGCATCCCCATCAACACCAACCCCACGGCGGTCGAATAACTCGGGTTGGCCACCACGTCCGTCAAACCTCCGACCCTCTTGGGCGATCCGATTCGAACCGGCAGTTGCAGAATCTTTTCCGCAAGCTCGGCGGTCCCTTCCATCAGGGCCGCGCCTCCGGTAATGACCGCGCCGGCCGGAATCCGGTCCTCAAAACCGTGCTTCTTGAGTTCCGCCCCGACCAGCTCGAAAATTTCCTCCATGCGGGCCTCGATGATTTCGGACAAAACCCTCCTCGGCATCCTTCGGTCGGTTCTTCCGCCGACGCCAGGCACGGTAATTTCCTCCTCTTCCTTCACCATCGCGGTGTAAGCACAGCCATATTGGATCTTGATGCTCTCCGCCTCGGTATTGGGAGTCCTTAAACCCACCGCCACGTCGCTGGTTACGAGGGCCCCGCCCAGGGTGATGATGCCGGTATGCCAGAGGGCCCCATTGATGAAGACCGCGATGTCGGTTGTCCCTCCCCCGATATCCACCAGAACCACCCCCAGCTCCTTTTCATCGGCCGAAAGGATGGCTTCCGCCGAGGCCAATGGCTGGAGAATGATGTCGGCAACCTGAATGCCGGCCCGTTCAACGCTTCGCACGATGTTTTGCACGCTGGTAACCCCGCCCGTCACCACATGAACTTCGGCCTCCAGGCGGACGCCCGACATGCCCACGGGATTCTTGATCCCGTCCTGATCGTCGACGATATATTCCTGGGGAATGACATGGATGATTTCCCGGTCCAGGGGAATCGCGATGGCTTGGGCCGCCTCAATCACCCTTTCCCGGTCCTCTTCCGTGATCTCCTTATCTTTGCGGGAAACCGCGATGACCCCCCGGCTGTTAAGGCCCTTGATATGCCCCCCCGCGACCCCCGCGAAGGCGGAAGTTACCTCCACCCCCGCCATTCGTTCGGCGTCGGCGATGGATTTTTTGATCGAGGCGATGGTTTGCTCGATATTCACCACCGAGCCCTTTTTGAGGCCCGTCGAGGGTGTGGTTCCCACCCCGATGATATGGACTTGCCCCTCGTCATCCTGCTCCCCGATGATGGTGCAGACCTTGGTTGTCCCCAGGTCCAGCCCCACCACGATGTCCTGCTTTTGTTCCTTAGCCATCTTCCCCACCCCCCTAGCACAAATTTTTAATTCTTAATTTTGAATTCTCAATTACGGTCAAATTCAAAATTAAAAATTCATAATTCAAAATTGACTTTATCTGGTTTTTACCAGCACCATGTCCTTGTACCTAAAATCCATCGTTCCCGCGCGTTTTTCCTTTTGGTTCAAATCACTCAACACCAGGGCCATCCGGTTCAGTTCGTGCTCGGTCACCGGCGGCTCGAAAGTCGCCTGGATTCCGTCGATAAACGTCACCTTCAAGGCTTCCTTATCCGACAAATTCACCTCTGAAACGTCCGCCGAAAGCACCTTGTCCTTTCGTTTCAAAAAGGAAAAAAAGTCGAGGGCCGGTTTCAGCTCTTCCGCCATCCCCGTGGTCCCCACCGCGTCCGCCTTGAGGGACACACCCGATATGAGGGGCAGGTCCTCGCTCAAGAGGGCGGAAGAGGGCGACAAAACACGCCCCTCCCGGTCCACCCCGTAAAGGGTTCCGTTGTCCAAAAGAGCGACGGGTTTTCGTTCCCGGATGGAAATCAGAAGGGAAGAAGGCAGGCGCCGTTCGATAAAAACCCTCTCAACCCAGTCCATGGATTTAAGTCTTTCGGTCGCCTGTTCCAAATCCAGCTTGAACATGTTTTCTCCCATCGGTAAAGCCACCGCTTTCATCACCTCGACGTCCGTCAGGTAACGGTTCCCCTCCACCGTCACCTTCCCCAGCTTCAAGCCCGCCACATCCTGGAGAATTGCGGTCGTTTTTTGTTTCGACCAAGCCACCAAACCCACCAGCAGAATCAACCCCGCCATCCGAAACGCCCATTTCATGCCCCTGATTTCAGGAACCCTGGGCACCCAGGCCTTTTCTTTTTTCGAAAAGGAAGGGGTATCTTCCACCCGTGTTAATCCCGGGCGGTAAAAGGTCCTTGCGGGTGGTTCCGCTTGCTCAACCGCCCTTTCCTTTCGGCCGAACAAATTCACGAAAAATTTTTTCTCAACGACAACCGCCGCCTGTCTTCCTTTCCACCCCAGGTTCACCGAGTAGGACCGGGACGCCTTCTGGCTTAAAGGAACCCGGTTCCCTTTGTAATAACCCACCTTAAGCCTCAACCACGGAGTTCACGGAAAACTCGGAGTTGGAAACATTTGATGATTCAACTTTCTTTCGCCTTACTTCGTGATCTCCGTGGTTCAAAGGTTTTTCCGAGGTCCAGGTAGCGCGGCGATTTTGTTCCGCGACCCTAAACGACAGCCTCGATGTCAAAACACGATTAGCGGTCCCCCTCATTTTTCAGAACCTTTCCCCACAGAGTTAACGGAGTTACACAGAGTAAAGATTTCATGATTCACAAATAAGCTTTCAGTCTCACTCTGTTGACTCTGTGTAACTCTGTGTTTCAATTTCTTTTTCCTTTCTTCAGCGCCATCAACACCAGCGTTTTCAAAAGTTTCGGAAAGGACATTCCCGCGGCCCTCGCGGAATCGGGCACCAGGCTGGTGGAAGTCATTCCGGGCACGGTGTTGATCTCCAAAATTTGAGGCTCGCCTTTCTTCGGCACGATGAAATCCACCCGGTAATAATCCGAACAACCCATCGCCCTTCCGGCCTTGACCGCCAAAGCCTTGACCTTCCTTGCCGAAGAGGATGAAATTCTTGCCGGAATCACGTGATCCGAATGGCCTGGCGTGTACTTGGCGTCAAAATCATAAAATTCGTTCTTCGGTACGATCTCAATCAGGGGTAGAACCTTCTCCCCCAACACCGTCGCCGTTACTTCAACTCCCGGAATAAATTTTTCCACAATGGCCCATTCG
>JAHFCG010000192.1 GCA_023249615.1 candidate division FCPU426 bacterium
TGGCGTTCCTGGTCTTTGGCCTCAGCCAATATTTGATGCGTTCGAACCAACAGGACCTCCAGGATAAAACGGTTGTTCATTTGACCATGTGGAACGTTCCCCCAAAATCACTTCCTCTGGACCGGCAAATCTGGGAGGAAACGGTAAAGGCTTTTGAGGAGGATCCATCAAATAAAAATATTAAAATTGATGGCGTTGAGAGGGAATACCAGCCGGAAGAATTCATCACCGTTATGGCCGGGGGGAAGGGGCCTGATATTGTAAAGGTTTGGGTCGGCGCCATTCAAACCCTTGCCAACCTGGGATTTCTGGAACCGGTAGACACTTTTATTCAGGGCTGGAGCCAGAAGGATTACATCAAACCCGTTCTTCTGGAAAGCACAAAGGTTGACGGGCATTTTTATGGAATTCCCGCGGATACCTATTTTTTGTTTCTTCTTTATCGCAAGGACCTGTTTTCGGCAGCCGGATTGAATCCCGAGATCCCTCCCGCCACCTGGGACGAGTTGACCAACGCCGCACGAACCCTTACCAATAGGGATAAGGGTCAATACGGGTTGGGCCTGGTTCCCAAAACTTGGTATTTCCAAGATTTTGTCTGGCAGGCGGGGGGGGAAATGACCCGAATTGAAAACGAAAAGGTCCACGCGGCCTTTGATGGACCCCAAGCCGTTCAGGCCCTTGCCTTTTGGAAGGACTTGCGTTGGAAATACCGGGTTTTACAGCCGGATGTTCTGATGTCGGAGGCCGAACTTCTTCATTTGTTCGCGCTGGGCAAAATCGCCATGACCTTCGGTACGGAGAACCTTCTTCCAGCCCTGATTACCCGGTATAAAATAGATCCCCAATCTTTTGGAATCGCACCCCTCCCCGCCGGCCCCGGAGGCCGCGCCGCACATTTAGGCGGCGATGTTTATGTGATTAACGTTGGAACCTCCGACGAGAAAAAGGAAGCCGCGAAAAAATGGATCGAGTTTGAGCTTTCGCCCGCGAATCAATTGCGCAAGTGGCTGAGAATGCATGAGCTGAAAATGATCATCTTTCCGGGCGCCTTTAGTTCCTCCACCAACGTCGCCAACCTGGCGGAATTCAAGATGGTTAAGGACGCCCTGGAAACGGCCAGGGTCGAACCCCATGTCAATGGATGGCCCCAGGTCAGGGATCTTTTGGACGATGATCCGCTGCAAAATATTTTCCTGGACCCTGACGCTGATCCTCGGCAGTTGTTGCTGACCTACGCCAAAAGCGCGGATCGGGATATTTTTAGCAAAGTCAAGGCGGCGCCATGAAGGAATACAAACCTTTTTCCATATATGACGACGACGAGGAAAAGAAAAAACCAGTTGATATTCCCCGTGAGCTTTCCGAAAACAGTTCGGATCTTGATCTTGAGATCGAGGATGTTCCAACCCAGGAAGACGAAAAAACCCGGGAGGAATTGATGCGTCAGTTTGGGGGCCCTCCGCCCGCGGCGCCTTCCGGTCCCCCTCCGGTTAAGAAATCCTCCGAAGCCATGGAAAGCGTGCCGTTTCTTCAGGGGCAATCAACCGAGTCCGTGGAGGATCGGGCGAAGGAACTCATCCGTAAAAGACAGGATTCCGGGAAGGTCAGAGACCGCCGGAAGGTCGCCTCGATTTTTGACAAACCCATCGAACCGGACAAGGCCATTTCCGCGGGCAAGGCTTTTTGGCATCCTTTAAGTTATCGTGCGCAGGCATTTTGGTTTTTGTTTCCGGCCCTGGCCTTTTTCGCCCTTTTTTATCTTTACCCGATGGTCCAGGGTTTTCAAATCAGCCTGACCCATTTCAGCCCCTTGGGCAAAAGCGTTCCCGTCGGCTGGGAAAATTACCAGCGGGCGTTCCAGGACTCCCTATTCTGGCAAACGGTCGTCAATGCCGCGGCCTTTACCCTCTTATCCCTCGCCTTGGGCTTTTGGCCGCCCATTGTTCTGGCCATCCTCCTCAATGAGATATCCTACGGAAAAGGCCTCTTTAAGTTTCTTTATCTCCTTCCCTTTGTGATTCCGGCGGTTCCCGCGGCGAATTTATGGAAATGGATTTTTGACGAGGGTTTTGGCGTTCTCAATTCGGTTTTACAGCCACTGGGGATTTCACCCATCGGATGGCTCACGGATCCGCGCTGGGCGCTTATTTCCATCGTCCTTATGTTCGTCTGGAAAAACACAGGGTGGTTCATGTTGATTTATTTCGCTTCGCTTCAAAATCTTCCCGAGGAACAATATGAGGCCGCGGAAATTGACGGGGCCGGTGTCATGAAAAAAATATTCAATGTCACCCTTCCTCATTTGGTCCCGGTCATGTGGATTTTATCCATTATCCAGGTTCTCACGACCTTCCAGATCTTTACGGAGGTTTTTGTCATGACAAAAGGCGGGCCTATGCACGCCACCGAAGTAATCGGGACCTATATTTACAAAACGGCCTTTGGCGCGATGGACCTTGGTTACGCGTCCGCCATGGCCATGCTCATGTTCGCGGTGTTGTTTATTTTTACCATGGCCCGTTTTTTACAGTTGAAACAAGTGTCGCGGTAGGAGAACGAAAACATGGAAAACTTTAATGCCACTGTTCAATCGGCCAAGCCGAAGGCCGCCCGGGGACTTTTTTCCAACCTGGACCGAAAAAAGAAGCCAATCAAGGTTACCTTGATCCTGGGAACCCTTCTTTTGACGATGGGAAGCGCCGCCACGGTGGCCCCTTTGGTCTGGATGGCCTTGGGTTCCTTCAAATCACCAGCGGAAATCTATTCCGTTCCTCAAACCTACGTTCCAGCCTCTTTTAATCTTGGCAATTACGAGGAAGCCCTCCGGCTTGTTGACTTTATTAAATATTTCCTGAACAGCATGTTTATTTGCGCCTGCGTGGTCCTGGGCCAACTGCTTATTTCCTCCATGGCGGCTTATTCCCTGTCAAAACTCCGGGTTCGATTCGCGGGCGGAATACTTCTCCTCTTCATGACCAGCCTCATGGTGCCTTTTGAGGTTCTGGTCATCCCGCTTTATCTCATCATGAAATTTTTCCCGTTTGGACCCGGAATCGCCAATACCAACCTTATCAATACCTACTGGTCGATGATCCTTCCTGGAATTTTCAGCGCGTTTAGTATCGTGGTATTAAAGGATTTTTACGACTCGATCCCGAACGAGATTATTTACGCCGCCCGGATCGACAGCTGTACCGAAACAAGAATTTTCTTTCGTTTCATCCTTCCGATGACAAAACCCATCATGTCTATCCTCGCAATCTTTTCCTTCGTAACCACCTGGAACAGTTTTTTTTGGCCCCTGATTGTCCTGAACAATCCGGATTATTACCCTCTGGTTCTGGGTGTTCAAAAACTTATCGACATGGGAGAACCCTGGAATGTGGTTATGGCGGCCCTGGCTTTAAGTACCATTCCCTCGATCCTCCTACTCCTTTTCTTCCAACGGACCATCATTCGCGGAATCGCTTATACCGGGATTTACGGGTAATGAACGAAGCGAATCTGGTTCAAATCCCAAAATGGGTTCAAACCCAGGTCGGCCCCAGTCGTTTCCTGCATATCCAGGGGGTGGTGAAAATAGCGGGCCTGTTGGCCCAAAGACACCGGCTGCCTAAAACCAAGGCCCTATTGGCGGCCTGGCTCCATGATTGCGGCAAGGAACTTACCCGTGGTCAAATGGGTTCCTGGTTGAAAAATTCGCGCTTCAAACTTGATCAGGGGGAAAAACAAATGCCGGGCCTCTGGCATCCCCATGTAGCGGCTGAAATAGCGCTTAAAAAATGGAAGATCAGGGATGGGGAGGTTCTTGAGGCCATCCGTTGCCACACCCTCGGAAAGGCCGGAATGAAACCCCTTGCAAAATTGATTTTTGTGTCTGATTTTATAGAAAACGGGCGTCGATTTGAGGGCGTGGAGTTGGTTCGAAAAAAAGCCTGGAAAAGTTTAAACGCTGCGGCCCTGAAAAAAGTGGAATTGACCGTTTCCTTCCTTTTTCAAAAAAACATGACGATCCACCCCAGATTGCTTGAAACATGGAATCATCTATTGAGGCGGGGAACCGATGAAAAAATATAAGGGTTTTATTCTTGTCTTATTACCAGTGGTTCTGTTGGGAACAGCGGCAAGGGCCCGTCTTGGAGATTCTCCCCTTTCAGTCTTTTTAATCAAGGGAACCGACGACGTGATCGAAGGCTACAAAATCAAACTTTACCTCGCCGGCCAGGATTCCACCGTTGAGGCGGTTCCGCTTACCTCCGAACAAAAAAAGGCGGCCGGTGACATTCTTAAACAAAAAAATAAAAACAACCTGGTTGACCTTTCTTTACAAATCACAAAATCGCCGGTTGTCATCGGCGCCTCCACTTCCGATGATGCCTGGCCTGCGGTCTTAGGCGGGGGGATCTTTCCCCTTTTTAAAAACGATCAGGAAAATGAGTTTGACAACCTGAATTGGCCGGATCGAATATTTCTCGCGCTCTTCTCCA
>JAHFCG010000193.1 GCA_023249615.1 candidate division FCPU426 bacterium
AAAAGCAGGGCGGTCAAAGCGCCGAAGGATATGAAAATCCGCCCAACCTCAGACAAGGTGAAGGGTGCTTTGTTTAATATGCTGGAGCCCCTTCGGGATTGCCGAGTGGTGGACTTTTACGCCGGCACGGGGAATCTTGGCATAGAGGCCCTCAGCCGCGGCGCTGCGCATGTCGTCTTTGTGGACAAGGGGCCCGAGAGTTTAAAATTAATCCATGAGAACCTCGAAAGTTTAGGGATAAATCCCAAGACATCCTCAGGAAACACAAGGGTAATCCCATCTGATATTTCCAGGGCCTTCTATTTGCTTCATCAGGAAGGCAAAAAGTTTGATATCCTACTGGCCGATCCGCCCTACGAAAACGGAGTCCTGAAACGAATTCAGCTTTTGTTGATGGAATACCCCATCCTCGCTGAAGAGGGAATTTTGGCGGTGGAACATGGTGCCAAAGATACGGAACTGGCGGGGGAATTTCCTTATCCGATGATTCGGCAGAAAAAATATGGTGACACACTTTTAACGTTGTTTAAAAATGCGAAGGCGGTTGAGCGAGAGATTTAAGTTCCAAACTCTGAAAAACTATAATGACTCTTCTGCTCAATTAGTCGGTATCGGTAAAAACTAAAGGTTCCGTAGGGGCAAGGCATGCCTTGCCCCTACAACGAATAACTACTGCAAGAGTTTTTTAGGTAACGACTTATTTATACCGGGGGTTGCTTCGGCGTAATCGGTCCCCTATTTGTGGACCACTTCTCGCAATGACTGCTGCTTAATTCATTTCATGAGGGTTCAATGGCTAACAAAAAAATAATCGGTCTTTATCCCGGCTCATTTGATCCGGTCACGAACGGTCACTTGGATATTGCCAAGCGAGCTTTCGATATTTGCGACGAACTTCACTTGGCCGTGGTGGGGAATCCTTCCAAGCGGGCCCTGTTTCCCGTTGAGGAAAGGGTGGAACTTTTAAAGAAAACTACCAAACACCTTCCCAAGGTGAAAATTTCTTCCTTTGACGGACTTTTGGTTAATTACGCCCGCGAAATCAAGGCCAACATCATCTTCCGTGGGTTGAGGGCCGTTTCGGATTTCGAGTTTGAATTCCAAATGGCGCTCATCAACCGGAGTCTCCACCCCGGGATTGAGGTTGTGTTTTTGGTGCCAAACGAAAAATTTATTTTTCTTTCGTCCAGTTCGATCAAAGAAGTCGCCAAATTAGGCGGGAATGTGAAGGGCTTTGTTCCCGCGGTGGTCCAAAAGGCCCTCAAAAGGGTTTACTGACCTTGTAACCTTTGAAAAACTCCTACTAGAAGAATGCCGTTGTAAGGGCAAGGCATGCCTTGCCCCTACGAAAGAAAACTCTTTCCACTTCGCAAACAAATTCCTAAATTACACTCAAGACAAAACCCAGTGAACAAACCCCTTTAAAAAGGGGTATTTCCTTGACACTCAAAGAGGGCCATTCCTATAATCGGCCCTCGGTTTTGGCCGGTTTTGAATCATAAACGGCAGATAGCTGCTTGGGGAAGGGAGGAGGCGCAACGATGTTGAAGGTGGAATTGCGCTCTCTGGAGTACGAAGACCTCGTTTTAGAGGAAAAGGGCTGGGCGAAGGCTCTGGGGATCGATTTGGAGCCGCAACTTTGCTCGGATCCTTTGGAAATTCATTGTGAACTTTCCAAAGAAGATGATCTTATTTCAGCCAAGGGTTGGGTTAAGGGCAAAATGCTCCTGGCCTGCGACCGTTGCCTGAAAGAGTTTGAGAATCCTTACAAGTCCTTTTTTGAGGTCCGCTACCGGTCCTCGGGTGCCGATGAAGACCCCGATGGGGTTGAGGTTTTTCCGGAAGGGGAATTCGAGATCGTTTATTTTGAAGGCGAGCTTCTGGATGTGGGTGAGCAAATCCGGCAAACCATTCTTCTTTCGGTGCCGATGAGGTTTTTGTGCAGGGAAGATTGCCGCGGCCTCTGCGGAGGCTGTGGGGTGGATTTAAACTTTGGAACCTGTGTGTGTTCAGAACCGCCGCCTGATTCGCGGTGGGAAGCGCTCAAAAATATTAAGTTGTAAATTTTGAGTTTTTAATTTTTCAATTAAAATTATGAACTCAAAAATCAGAATTGAATTTATTGGAGGTTGTCATGGCGAATCCTAAACGGCGTCATTCCCGGCAAAGACGGGACAAGCGCCGCACAAACTGGAAAATCAAAACCAAGTCTCTCTCGGTTTGCCCCCAGTGCAAAAGCGCGAAAATGCCCCACCGGGTATGCCCCACCTGCGGCTACTACAAAGGTA
Organism: candidate division FCPU426 bacterium; assembly: GCA_023249615.1. Classification (GTDB taxonomy): domain Bacteria; phylum Oederibacteriota; class Muellerivitia; order Muellerivitales; family Muellerivitaceae; genus PALSA-1180. The sequence goes on from JAHFCG010000193.1 coordinate 2,289, forward strand.
AAGAAGTCGTCGCCGTAGATGTTGCCTAACCTTTCCCCCACATGAAAATTGCTCTCGACGCGATGGGCGGAGATCACGCCCCCCGGGATCCTGTCCAGGGGGCTGTTCTTGCCGTTCGGGACGCCGAAGTTCTTGGCCTCGCCAATCACGATCTTGAAATAGTCCTGGTCGGCCGCAAAGAGGAAGTCGAAAAAGAACTGGCTGAATCGGGTGATTATCCCAAGAAATCCATTTCCATCGTGGACGCGCGCGAAGTGGTTGAAATGGGCGAAAGCCCCGCCCACGCTTGTAAGCAAAAAAGGGATTCCTCCATCGTCCGGTGTGCCGGACTTGTTAAAAATGGGGAAGTTTCCGCGACCATATCCGCCGGCAATTCCGGAGCCGCCATGGCGGCGGCCCTTATGATGTGCGGGCGCATTGACGGGGTTTTGAGACCCGCCATTGTCACCATGGTTCCCAGCATCAACGGCGTTTCCGTTTTGGTGGACGCGGGCGCCAATGTGGATTGTAAAGCCAAACACCTTCTTCAGTTCGCCCTTATGGGCGACGTCCTTGCCAGAACCGTATTGAACTTCAAAAGCCCCCGTGTCGGGCTTCTTTCCATTGGGGAAGAGGAAACCAAGGGCAATGAGCTTGTTTTTGAGACCCAGGGCCTGCTAAAAAAAGTCCCGCTGAACTATATAGGAAACGTTGAAGGAAGGGACATCGTCAATGGCAACTGCGACGTCACGGTTTGCGACGGTTTTGTGGGAAATGTCACTCTGAAGGCCATTGAGGGCGTCGGGGAAATGGTCCTGCAGGGTTTGTCGCGGGAAATCAAATCCAACCTGATCACGTTGATCGGCGGAATGATCGCCCGCCCGGCTTTTAATCGGTTTAAAAAACATGTTGATTGGCGGGAGTTTGGCGGCGCTCCCTTGCTGGGAATCGACGGACTTTGCCTCATTTCGCATGGTAAATCAAACGCCTACGCCATCAAAAACGCGGTTCGAATGGCTTTAAGGTGCGTCAACAAGGATATGAACGGGGTATTGAAGAAACAAATCAATGACCACGGCCAAGTTGTGGACAAGCCGGAATCCAAATAAAGAATCCTGTTTACCGCAGAGACGCAAAGTCGCAGAGAAAGGCTTATTATTTAAGACAAACATGAGGTTAAAATTTAAAATCTTTGTTTATCTTTGTTTTCTCCGCGTCTCTGCGGTGAAAGCCCGAACAGTTAAAAATAAAGTTGATGGGAGCTAAAGTGAGTCAAAAAATTCACGCAGGTTTTTTGGGAACGGGTTCTTATCTTCCTGAAAAAATACTCACCAACAAGGAAATGGAACAAATCGTCGATACCACCGACGAATGGATTGTCACCCGTACGGGCATTAAGGAACGCCGGGTCGCGGCCCCTACGCAAACCACATCGGATATGTCGGTTGAAGCGGCAAAGAAAGCCCTTGCGAACGCGGGTTTGAAACCCACGGATCTTGATTTAATTATTGTCGCCACCATAACCCCCGATATGCCGACGCCCGCGACGGCCTGCCTGGTTCAAAACAAACTGGGCGCCCCCCAAGCCGCGGCTTTTGATATTTCGGCCGCCTGTTCAGGTTTCGTTTACGGCCTTTCGATTGCCAAGGCCTTCGTGGAAAGCGGGACCTATAAAAGAATTCTCTTAATAGGGGCGTAAAAATTAACGGCTTTTATTGATTGGAAGGATCGGGGATCCTGTGTTCTCTTCGGCGATGGAGCGGGAGCGGCGATCATTGGCGAGGTGCCTGAGGGAAAACACGAAATTCTATCCTCTTATATGGCGGCCAACGGAAGCGAAGCCGACCTCCTTAATATTCCGGGGGGAGGATGCAAGTTTCCCTCGTCACTTCAATCCGTGGACCAAAGAATGCATTTTCTGAGGATGGCGGGGAAGGAAATATTTAAAGTCGCGGTAAGGGTCATGTCCGAGGCCATTGTTGAGGCCGTAAAAAGGGCCAATATCGAACTCTCGCAGGTTTCACTCGTGGTTCCTCATCAGGCGAATTTGCGCATCATCCAGGCTATTGGCGAAAGAATGGGTTTGCCTTCCGAAAAAATATTCGTGAATGTGGACAAAATCGGAAATACCTCGGCGGCTTCCGTCATTATCGCCCTGGATGAAGCCCTTCAAAAGGGTTTGATTAAAGAGGGACAATATGTGGTGT
>JAHFCG010000071.1 GCA_023249615.1 candidate division FCPU426 bacterium
TACCGAAACGCTTTTCTTTATTCGGCCAGGGATATTCTGGAGATGGTGACCAGGGCGGGGTTCCAATGGAAAGAGGCGCGCCAAACCCTTTTTCACGACCCCAAAACCATGACAGCCCCTGAGAGTCCAAAACCGGGTTTTGGCACGGGGGATTTTGTGGTTTTTTCCGCGCGGAAACCTTTTAACCCCTAAATCTTTTTAAACCACATTGTTCTTTTTTAATCCAGTTGGGGCGGGCGAACCTGGGCAATCACACCCATCGGCCACCAGGTTTCAACCCTTGTCCCTTTTTTGGTTTCGCTTGCCAATTCAACCTTCCCCCCGTGCAAGTCCATGATTCGTTTAACGATGGTCAACCCTAAACCTGTCCCGAATTTTTCGATGGCCTTCGCGTTGCTGGCCCTGTAAAACTCCTCAAAAATTTTCTCCTGCTGTTTGGGGGGGATCCCGATTCCCTCATCCTGAACCGCCAGGACCAGCCAATTACCCTGAACACGAAAATCCACTAATATGGGATTCGGCCCGGCCGGGGTGTACTTGACCGCGTTGGAAAGCAAATTATCGGCCACCCGCTCGAAGGCCTCCTGGTCCGCCCGAAGACGGATTTGGGCGTCCCCGTGCAGTTTGAGGGAAATTCCCTTTTCGCCGGCGTTGCCTTCCATCATTTGGATTCGTTTTAAAAGGACCCCATAAATATCAATCCAGTCCTTTTTAAACGGCACGTCCTGCACCTCGACGCGCGAAAGCCAGACAAGGTCCTCGATCAACTCAAGCAAAATCCAGACCCTTTTTTTCGCGGTCTTGACGGCCTCCGTCGCCTTAAAATTTTTGGCGGGGATGGCCTTTTCCACCGACGAGAGGTCAAAATCCATCTCAATGGCCGGGCTTTTCAATTGAAAAATGACCTGTTTGAGAAAGCGGTTTTTATATATGTCCAGTTGTTTCAGCTGTTCATTGGCCGTCAAAAGCCGCTCGCTCATTTCCCTCAGCTCCTTTTCACGGCTCCTCAGGTCGAGTGTCAAACGCGAAAGAAAAAACCAGAGGCCCGCGACCGTCATGGAATAGGCGAAAAGGATGGCTCCCTCATGGGCCCTTGTCACTCCGTTGATTTCTTTCCAAAGGCTTTCGTTTTTGGGATTTAGATGTTCGGTGAAAAACAATATCCAGGGAAGAGCCAGGGCGAGGCAGGCGTAAATGAGGCTTTCACCGACCCGGAAAACCATGGCTCCGATGGCCAGATGAAAAAGAAAGAAAAGGATCAGGGGATTTTCAGCCCCTCCGCTTAAAAAAAGCATCAGGGTCAAAAAACAGAGATCCGCCACCATTTGAAAATGAAGAAAGGGCCTGGCTTTTTCCCAAAGGAGATTCGGAGGCAGTCCGCTTTTTAACAATTTTTTCCAGTATAAAAAATAAAAAACATTCAACAACCCCAGGAACAGAACAAAAAGGATCAACTGAAAATATTTAATGTCAAATGGCAAAACAAAAGGCCCGCCCGCCATCATGGTCAACCCGCCCGCCACGGCGGCCCAACGCAGGTTGATGAACCACCCCAGCCTTTCCACCCGGACATCCTGTTCCAACGAAGACATAAAGGTCATCCTTTCGGGGAAAACGGAAAACTTCTTTTGCCATGATCCCCGAAAGGAAAGTCGGCTCTTATGACATGGCTCATAAATAAATTGATTGATGGCTCGTCAGGAACGGGGGTTCTGAAAGCCGACTATGGCGCCCGCGCCATAGTCAGCGCGCCATAGCCGCCGCCCGCTTTTCCAGATCGACCCAAAACCCCTTGTTTCCCAACCCGCCGCCACTGGCATCACGTTTGCTTTAAGTTGAGTCGGTTTTACTTTCACGAATTAAAAAAGGAGAAAAAATGAGACTCAAAAAATCATTATTAGCTTTCGTTTTAGGCCAGGCCACGATCGGGTTGAGCCTGGGGTTGTTTTTAGCCTCGTTTGTTTCGGCGGCCGAAGGGGGCTCCGTCAGCGGGACCATCCACGTCAGGAAAGCCTATGTGGAAACGAAGGGGCCCAAAAGCGATAAGGACGTGGTGGTTTATCTGGAACCGGCGGTCAAGTCCGCCGTGACGGCTCCCGTCCCGGGCGCCAAAATGAACCAAAAAGGCCTGGTTTTCGTTCCCCATGTTCTCGCTATCCAAAAAGGAACCACGGTGGATTTTTTGAACGAGGACAGCGTCAACCATAACGTCTCTTCCCCCGCCGCCTGCTGCAATTTTGACCTGGGTCAATGGGGCAAGGGCGTGGTCAAAAACTACAAGTTTGACTCGGCCGGTGTCGCGCCGATTCTTTGCAGTCTTCACCCGGAGATGGCCGCCACCGTTGTGGTGTTAAACACCCCTTATTTCACCACCGCCAGCCTGGTCACCAATGAGGCCGCCAAAAAACAGTCGGCCAGCTATTCCATTAAGGGAGTACCCGCTGGCAAATACACCCTCAAGATTTGGAACGGCAAACTGGTAGCCACGGATCAAATGGTAACCGTTATCGACGGCGCGGCGACAAAGGCTGAGATTGATATCCACAAGAAATAAAGAATCCATCCGCAAACGCATTGGCTGACAGGCAACCGCCATTGGTGTGGTTCAGGAGAAAGTCATGGGTTCCATAAAAAAAGGAAAATGGGTCGGGGCGGCGGTCGTCCTGGCGGCAGGCATTCTTTTGCCGGCTTTCACCACCCCGCCTCCTCCCCAGCCCCAGCGGAGGGATTTTAATATCATCGCCCACAAGTACGCCTATGAGCCTTCCGTGATCCACGTCAATCAGGGGGATGAGGTCCACGTGAGGTTTTCCTCCAAGGACGTGACCCATGGATTTTTTCTGGAAGGTTATGACGTTGACGCTCTCTCTGAGGCGGGAAAAACCGGCCTCCTGGTACGTCATCCCTCGGAAACGGGAAATTTCACGTCGGCCCAGGAAATAGTCTTCAAGGCGGACAAAAAGGGGAAATTCCGTTACCGCTGTTCCATGACCTGCGGTTACATGCATCCCTTCATGATGGGGGTGCTGATCGTGGAGCCCAATTCCCTTTTCGGTCAGGCCATGGGACTCATGATTGGCCTTCTCATCGCTGGATTCATCCTTGTTTGGCCCTCCGGCAAATCACCCGTACTGGTTTCGGAAGGAGTCCCGGCATGACCCGCAAAATACAGGATCTATCCCCCAAGGAAGTGCTTGCGTTGGCGATATCCATCGAACAATCCAACCGGAAAACCCTTCACAATTTTTCCGTGATGTTTGAGGGTTACGATAAGGAGGTTTCCAAAAATTTCGAGGAAATGTCGGTTGAGGAAAGCCGGCACGAGGTCCTTTTACAACAATTATTCAATAAAAAATTCGGCGGAAGGATCCCGGAAATATCCCCTTTCGAGCTGGAGGAAACGGTGGAGGCGATCGACATGGATGATTCCGAACATTTGATTTTCGACAGCCTCAAGGCCAAACAGGTTTATCAACTGGCTTGGGAAGCCGAAAAAAGGGCCTCAAATTTTTATGAAAAGGCCATGAAAACAGTTAAGGATATTGAATTAGTGAAGCTGTTTAACACCCTCGCCGACATGGAAAAAGATCACGCAAGCTGGTTGGATAAAAAATTGGACCTTCTTTAAGGAAAAAATCATGAGCGAAGCCATTAACCCTGTCCCTGCCCCGGTTCCGCCGCCCGCGCCCAAGGCCCAGCCTGTTTCAGGCCCCCTGGCTCTGCCCGTAGCTGTCGAAGGATGGCGTTGGGACCTGTTAAAAACCTTTCCCTGGCTTAAGTGGCTGGTGAAACAGCGCTGGTTCCAGTTCGCGCTCATTCTTCCCAACCTGTTCCTGTTCCTGGTTTTTTTGGCGGCGGGCATCTGGGGCACACCCGTCGGCAACCGTAACATCCTCATCGTATTTGTTTGGATTTTTTGGTGGTTCCTTCTCATTTCCGCCTTGGTGCCATTTCTCTCCCGCATCTGGTGCACCGTCTGTCCCTTTCCCTTTTTCGGGGAATGGATTCAGCGCGGCTCCCTGACCACCCCCAAACTGGCCAGGCCCGGCACCCAGGACAAAAAGGTGGGTTTAAACCGGTATTTCGGTTTGAACCTCCGGTGGCCCAAGGCTCTCTCCAACATCTGGATGCAAAACATCGGTTTTTTGTTCCTTTGCACCTTCAGCGCCTTTTATCTGACGCGGCCCATCGTCAGCGTGGTGGTCCTGGGAACCTTGATCATCGTGGCGACGGTCCTCCATTTGATTTACCGCCAAAGGGCCTTCTGCAATTACGTTTGCCCTGTCAGCGGTTTCTTGAGCCTCTACGCCATGACCTCGATGCTGGAGGTCCGCTCGAAGGACGCCGATACCTGTTTAAAGTGCCACGACAAAAGCTGCCTCGTGGGGGGCGCCACCGGCTGGGGCTGCCCGTGGTTTAACTTTCCCAGCAAGATGGAGCGCAACAATTACTGCGGGCTTTGCATGGAATGCATCCACACCTGTCCCCACGACAACATGACCCTTAGGATGCGCCCCTTCGCCGCTGACACAAAACTCAAGGGTTACGACGAGGCCTGGAAGGCCTTCATCATGCTGGCCTTGGCCCTTGCCTACAGCGTCATTTACCTGGGACCCTACGGTTTCTTCAAGGACGTGGCCAACTTTACCGAAAGCGGAATGGGGATCAAGTATTTCGCGGCCTACGCGGGCGTCCTCTGGGCCCTGCCGATGCTCATCATCCCTTCCATTTTTTCGGGTTTCCATTGGGTTGCCCGGAAGGTAGCCGGCGTTCCCGCCCCCAGACCCTGGAAGGATTCCTTCCTGGCCATGGCTTATCCCCTGGTTCCGCTGGGATTGGTGGCCTGGATCGCCTTCAGCCTCCCCCTCATATTTATCAATGGCAGTTACATCCTCGTGACCATGTCGGATCCCTTTGGCTGGGGATGGGATCTTTTCCACACCGCCCATACCGCCTGGTCCCCCATCGTTCCTGAATATATGCCCGCCATCCAAGTGGCCATCATGGCCGTGGGACTCATCCTCACCCTGAAGTCCACCTTCAAACAGGCGGGGAAAGTTTACGAGGACCCCAAAGCCAGAATTCGTTTTGCCTCACCCATGGCGGTTTTGATGACCTTAATCGTGATGTTATTCATCCAGTTGTACGTGAATTGAGGGACGGAAAATGAAATTCAGGGAATTGTTCTCCATTCTTCTGGCCTTGGGGGCCGTCATCGGCGCCTTCGCCCTGCCCTTTTGGTACCAGAGAACAAGGATGGCGCCCGTGGGAACGGAACACGTCATCACCTTGACGGGCGTGGCCACCGACGGCATATGGACCGAGGACAAGGTTACCGGGGAAAATTACTGGCATACCCATTTCAGGCCCGCCGAACTTCACCTCGGCTCCGGCGAGCAGGTCCGCCTGATCCTCCGCAGCGCCGACGTGGTCCACCGTTTTTACATGCCCGAACTTGGCATCGGCCCCATTGAGCTCGTTCCCGGACATACCGAAACGGTCAATTTCAAGACCGATAAGGAAGGCATCTATCCCTACTACTGTACCGCCGTTTGCGGGGACTGCCATTTTCACATGTTGAACATGCGCGGTCTGGTTTCCATCGGCAAGGACGGGAAGGTCGAGCGGGGCGCTTCCCCCATCATCAACGACCCCATTTGCATGGCGGGGATTTCCTCGGTGCTGCCGTCCTTCACCGACATCACCCAAAAAGGCCACTTTTATTTCCAGACCCGGGGCTGTGTGACCTGCCACGGCATGGACGGCGAGGGCGGTGTTCCCAACTTCAATTACGCCCGCGGGACGGTCCCCCCCTTGAACACCCTCGCGGCCAAAATGTTCCTCCAGAGCAGGGATGAGGTGGAAGCTTTTACCAAAGCTTTGGATCAAAAGGAGGAACCTTCCAAGGACAAACCTTCCCCCGGCATTTCCAACTGGCCCCTTGTCTTCGCCCAGTATAAGGCGGTCCTGAACACCATTATCTCGGGCAGTCAACCCGGCAAGGCCGATGCCAATGGACCCGAACCCCCGCTCTTCATGCCGCGGTGGGGGGAAAATCTAAACCCTGGCGAGATCAACGCCATCATCGCCTTCTTGTTATCCCAGCAAAAGTTCGAGGAACACAAGGGATGGGGGGAATAAATTCAATTTTGAGTTTTGAATTCTTAATTTTGAATTGGAAGGCTTAAGAAAAGGACCAGGTCGCGGGGCGCGCGTCGGAAGTTATTTAATCAGGTTTGGGTAGGTAATAAATCAAAGGAGAAGAAAATGAAGACTTCAGTAAAAGCGGCGTTTTGGGCCGTAATGACCGTCTTGGGTTTGGGACTGATCCCTTCCCAGGTATCGGCCATTCCGAGTTTCGCGCGCCAGACCGGTATGTCCTGCGCGGCCTGCCACACGGTATTTCCCGAATTGACGACTTACGGGAGAACCTTCAAGTTGAACGGGTATACCACCAACAATTCGGATTCGTTGAAGGACGGCTCCGACGAGGCGGGCTACCGTTTGAACATCAGCAACACTCCGCCCATCTCGGCGATGCTCCAGCTCGCCGACACGTTTCCATCGGCCCCACCCTCGGGAACGATTTCAAACGGATCCGACGGGAAAGGCCTGCTGGAATTCCCCACTGAGTTTAGTATTTTTTACGGCGGAGCGCTTTCCACCAAGGCCGGTGCTTTCATTCAATTGACCTATGATGCCGGCTCCATTGGTTTTGACAACAGCGACATCCGCATTGCCGATCGTTTCCAACTGGGAGATACCGACCTGGTCCTGGGAATGACCCTCAACAACAACCCCACCGTCCAGGATGTATTCAACAGCACCCCGGCCTGGGGCTTCCCTTACTCAGGGGGCAGCGCGGCTTCCGTGGCATCCCAAATGGAAATGGGCGCGGGTGTCGTCGGCGGTTTGGGGGTTTATGCCTTCTGGAACCAGATGCTTTACGCCGAAATTACGGCTTACCGATCCATGACAGACGCGGCCGACCCCGTTATCCAGGGTTATGCCCCCTATTGGCGGGTGGCTTTCACCAAGGACTTCGATAAACACTCCATCGAGGTGGGGGCCTATGGGTTAACGACACACACTTACGCGATGGGAACCCCAACCCTGGGCCTGGGTGATCCTGATAACATTTCCGACTTCGCCGTGGACGCCCAATACCAATACGTGGGCAAGGAAGTATTGTTCACGGCGAAAGGAAACTACACCACGGAAAATCAAAAATGGGACTTCACCAATCCCGGGGTCGAGGATACTTTCACCTCCCTGAAGTTGGACGGTACCTTTTATTACGACCGGAAAATCGGGGCCAGTGTCGGTTATTTCCGGACCACCGGTACCGCCGACCCGGTGCTTTACGGGGCATTCGCCAACAACGTTCCGGACAGCGCCGGAATCGTTTTGGAGTTGAATTACGTGCCCTGGTACAACACGAAATTCTCGTTTCAATACACGTCCTATAGCAAATTCGACGGGGACGAGTTGACGGCCTCCGACAACAACGCGTTGAGGCTTTCAGCCTGGTTGATGATTTAACTAAAAAGATTAAGAAAAAGGCCGGGTTCGTTATGAACCCGGCCTTTTTTATTTCCGGGAAAAACCCGGGTTATTAGAAAAAAACAATCCTTATGACCTTACTCATAAGGAACCATTCGTAAGTGAACCATAATTTTCTTGAGGGTTTTCCCGGGAATGGTCGGGAAAGCCGGGGAGGAAATTTATGAGAATGGAATCCTTCAATCTGGCCGGGCACCATGTCCGGATCACCTGGAACCTGCTTCCCACTCGGACTCCCCACAATGAGCAGACCATATTCCGGGGAGAGGTCTCCCACAGGGATGAAACGGGCCTCTGGCTATTGGGAAGTTTCTTTATTGAAAAGGCGGAAACCTTGACCGTGCGGGAGGTTCCCCGGGACAAGGAACCCGAAAGCCGTCTTTATTTCGCGCCCTGGTCTTCCATGGAGGTCATCCAAATCATCGAGGAGGGCTCCAAGGATTTCGAGGTTCACCAGCGCGTGATGGCCCGCCGGGGGGACCCTATTAAAAATTCCCGTTAACTTGTATGTCAAGGGACAGCTCTTCCTTTTTTTCTTTATCCACCAGCGAATCAAAATCCAGGAAACTTTGAGAATTCCACCAGAGTACTTGGACCGGGCTGCCACCCGGCCGCGGCACTTGCTTCGCACGCGGCCCGGGTACAAGGCTAAGTCCCCGGGCATGGCTCGGGGCTTTGGCAGCCGTCAATAGGAACCCGGGGGATTTTTCCTAGTTTTTATTCGTTCTCACAAGGACCTTGCCGCCCTTTGCCGTTGCCATTTGAACGGCGTTCTTGGGGACCGCCGTCACGAAGGTTCCGTATTTCTTGATCTCCTCCAGGCGGCAGCTCCAATAAAGCTGACCCTCATGCACGGTAATATCAGGGCAACCGTCGCACATGCTCATGCGGCCGTCGGCCAGGAGGTCCACCGGCTGGATGATGGCGAAGTTCTGGAGGTAGACCCGCCCGAACCAGGCCGTTGGACTCGTTAAAAACCGCCAAAGGGCCTTGCGCATCGCGGCTCCCCGCCATCCGAGGAATAAAAGCGTGGAACGTCCGGCGCGGAGCAATGCCGGCGAGGCGTAGCTCAACCACCGTTTCAGGTGGCGGTGGTGCCAGTTCTGCACAAATTCCATGAACTGGGGACTGGTGTAGCCAAAGGTTTTTCTTTTGTTGGCAATACGCGTTGCCAGGGTCCATTTCATATCATCGGCTTCAATGGTGCCGTTCAAGTACCCCGCCGGCTCGTACAGGGGATCCGCCTCCCGGATCTTGGCCACGCAATCGGCCGCTTTGAGATTGCGCTCCCCGCCCCAGGTCGATTTGATATAGGTTTCGTACAAATCCACCTTTTTCCCGTTGGCGAAAAAGTCATAATTGGCGCTCATTCCCGGCGTGCGGAAAAGAATGAAGACCATCGTGTGGATGATGTCCGGGCGCTTCTCGGCCCAGCGTACGATGTCGGGAATCTGGTCAAGGGTTTGCTCGGAAACGGTCTGGTTAAACCCGCAAACCATGCCCCCTTCGCCGGCGACGGCCTCGGCCAATTTCTGGCGCAGGGCGGTATGTCCCTGTTCGGTGTCGGCGTGCGAATCCCGGCGCTGTTGGGTGGTATCGATGTGGAAGGTAAACCCGAAAATGCCGGCCTCCTTGAGCCCCTTCAGCAATTCCGGGGTCAGGGCCAGCCCGTTGGTATTCATGATGGGTTTCCAGCCGTAACTGCGCACTAAACGCACAATATCCAGGATCCGGGGATGCAGGAGTGGCTCCCCGCCCGCGATGGAAACAGCGTCCACATTTCGCAGGCGTTTGATGACATCAAACTCTTTTTGAATTTCCGCCAATGATTTATGGGCGTTCCGGATGTTTTCATGGTAACAACCCGCGCAGGTCAAATTACATTGGGATGTGATTTCCAGCCAGAAAATGCCGTTGTCGCTGAGGGACCAGGGCATGCGGTAATACTTTTGCGGGTCCAGGGCCGGGACTTGAGTCGTTGGGTTCATCGAAACCTCCAAATAAAAATGGTTTTACTGAACCGGCATTTTTGGACCGCGGAGGATAGAACGCAATCGACCCCGAGGTTGAATTTAACGGATTTTTCGACCTTTAATAAACGGAAGAAAAATTCAATCAGGCAACGGATTTTTCGAGATAGTCGTTTTTTTCATGAATACTTAAAACCCCTTAGTCCCTATGTTTTCCTTTTCGATCCGGACCGCCGTTACTTTGTATTCCGGTGTTTTTACATAAGAGTCGCGATGGGGCCCCGTGACCCTGTTTAAAAAACCTCCGGCGTATGAAAAGCCGCGAAACAATTCTCCTGTTTTGGGGGCCGCCATATTCCACCTTCCCGGGAAAGGGGTCTTGGTTTCTTTGCGGGCTCCGGAGCGGGGCAAATTTATGACTCGAATCATATGGTTATACGGGGGAAGCCATAAGATGAGAATCAAGGAAGTTTTTTTATCAAAGGAAACCATCTTGGAAAGACCTGTGAACAATTTGGTTTTCGAGCGCCTCCTGACCCGATTGGCGGGGAACACCCTTTCCTTTCCCCATCCGGCGGAGGACCTGAAAGTCCTTCAGACGCATATTTCCATCGTTCTCCTGGCCGGGGATTTCGCCTACAAGATTAAAAAACCGGTGAATTTTCCATTCGTGGATTACTCAACCCTGAATAAACGCCGTGATTTTTGCCAACTGGAAGTGGATTTGAATCGGCGCTTGTCCGAAAACCTGTACCTGGGCGTAGTCCCCATTACACGGTTGGGCGGGCAATTAAGCATGGAGGGTAGGGGGGTTGTGGTGGAATACGCCGTCAAAATGCGGCGCCTTCCCGATGACAACCGCCTGAATTGTTTACTTGAAAAAGGGTCCCTGCCGGGGGACTTTTGGGGCAATTTGGCCACCCGCCTTGTTCACTTCTACCGGGAAGCAGCCCGGGGTCCGGAGATCGCCCAGTGGGGCGATTTTATTTCGATCCAGGAGGATTGGGAGCAGATCCTGGCCCAGCTTACCCTTTTCCCTCCTGAAATTCTTGAACCCTCATTTTTGGAAAAATTGGGAACCCTGGCGCGGGAAAATTTAACCAGGAATAAAACCCTGATCTCCAAACGAACACCCAAAACAAGGGACGGACACGGTGATCTGAGGTTAGAGCACATTTATTATTTCCCCGGCGAATCCAAGCCGGGAAAACTTGCCATCATTGACTGCCTGGAGTTTAACCCCCGATACCGTTGCGGCGATCCCCTGCTGGACATTGCTTTTCTGGCGATGGATCTTGAGAATTCGGGTTTTCGGCGGGAATCCAGAATTTTTACGGGGGAATTTATGAAAAAAACGGCTGATTCGGAAGGGATCCAATTGATGGATTTTTACACCGCCTACCGCCATCTGGTAAGGGGATTGGTACGGGGCCTCCAGGCCCGGGAAGAGGACGTTTCCGAACAGGAAAAAGAAACCGCGGCGAATAAATCCAGGGTTCATTTCAAGCAGGCCCTTATCAAACTGGAAAAACCGGGATTGAGACCCTGCCTGATTCTTTTAGGGGGACTTCCCGGCGCGGGCAAAAGCACCCTTTCCCATCAGTTGGTTCAGCGGGAAAATTTTCAGGTTTTTTCCTCCGACTCGGTCCGAAAGGAACTGGCGGGCCAGCCCCTGGATTCAAAACCGGGAACCGGTTTTGAAAAAGGTATCTACAAACCCGAATGGACCGAAAAAACCTACCAAGCTCTCTGGAGCCGGGCCGAATCGGCCCTTCAGCGGGATCAAAGGGTCCTGGTGGACGCCAGCTTCTGGAACCAGGCCTCCCGGGAACATTTTTTGAACCTTGCCAGGGGCTTAAACCTTCCCTTCCTTTTTTTCGTCTGCATGATCAGCCACGAGACCGCTGAAAAACGGCTTTCCGAGAACCGCCATTTCGCGTCCGACGCGGATCTCGGCGTTTTCAAAAGAATGGCGGCAAGGTGGGAACCCCCTTCCCCGGAGCTGGGAACGCTGTTTCTTAACACCGAACGCCCGATCGAGGTGAACCTTTCGGAGATTCACCGCGTCCTGGGAGAACAGGGACTGGCGGCGGACACGGAACAGTAATAAACAAGGAATCCCTTAATTCCCCCATATTTTCAGGTCATGTTTCAATTGTTTTTTGGGTATTATTTAACCGTTCAAAACATTCGCCCCTCGACGAAAAAAGATTGCAACGGAGGATTCATGGCTTGGAAATGGGGTTTGTTGATCATCGGCTTTGCTCTTTTAGTCATTGTTTATTTTCACTTCCAGGGTCAGATCAATCCCTAATTAAAATGATTTGAGGTTTATCGGATGAAACCAGGCAGTCATGAAATGATTGAGAATGAGACGGGGACGCAGGCGGAACTGGACAACCCCTGGCAGACCGTCCTGTTTAACGATGAGGTCCATTCCTTCGGTGAGGTCATCCTGCAGATTCAAAAAGCCACGGGTTATTCCCTTGAAAGGGCCGAGGGAATCACGACGCGGGTTCACCTGAATGGAAAAGCCGTGGTTTACATTGGAAACAAAGAGAATTGCGAAAAGGTGGCGGGGGTTTTAAAACAGATACAGCTGATGACACAGGTGGAAAAAACATAACGGTTTTGAAATGATTCTGTAGGGGCGCCCCCCCGTGGGCGCCCCAAGCGGCAGGCAGATCGGCTCCGCCGGCGGCCTGCCCCTACAAAACACCCATTAACCCACGGCCATTTTTTGATCGGCCCTGCGCGCTTCCTCAAGGATTTCCGGAGGGTGCATCTTGATATCCCAAACCAATCCAAACCCGGAAAATATTTTTAGGATGTAGTGTGACACGTCGATTTCCCACCAATAAATACCCTGTGGCTCGGCGTAGGGGTAGCGGTGGTGGTTGTTATGCCAGCCCTCCCCCATGGTAATCAAGGCCAGAATCATGCTGTTCTTGCTGTAATCCCCCGTCTCGAATCTCTTTTTGCCGATGATATGCATCAGGGAGTTAATGAAGAAAGTGCCGTGGTAAAGAAGGACCGTGCTGGTGAAAAATCCCCAGGCGATCATCTGCAGGCCGTTGGTGTGAAGTCCCGGATAGGCGTGTCCGAGAAAGGCTCCGAAATAATAAATACCGGCGGCCAACATCAACGTCGCCACTCCGTGGTATTTGTTGATCCAGAGCAGTTCCGGATAGATGGTCAGGTCTTTCACCGCTTCGGTTTCGGTAGCCTCATACTTGTTGCAAAGAATCCATCCCACGTGGGACCACCAAAAACCCCTCAGGATCGGCGAATGTATATCCTCGTCCGTATCGGAATATTTATGGTGGTGGCGGTGATGGGCGGCCCACCAGAGGGGCCCTTTTTGTCCGCAGCTGGCTCCCCAGAAAGCCAGGACGAACTGGAAAAAACGGCTGGTCTTGTAGGTGCGGTGGGAAAAATATCGGTGGTACACGCCGGTGATGGCGAACATGCGGATGTAATACATAAAAAAGCACATGGCCAGCGCGGCCCAACTGACTCCCGTGAGAAAGGCCAGAAGGCCGGTCAAATGAACCAAAAAAAAAGCCACGCTCTTGCCCCAATCCACATGCTCGTCCGGGGCGAAGGGCCTCCGGGCGGGCCGGGAGGCGGGGTCTTTAATAACAGCTTGTTCCATGAACTTAAAAAACCTCGTTGAATAAATTCAAAATCTTTAATAAATATGATTTTGTTGTTCTTTGTTTTTCGCCGGAATCCACGGTGCCTTTGGTTCCATAGGGGCAAGGCATGCCTTGCCCCTACAAAGGCCAAGATCCCCAAAACGGAATCCTTCCACAAAAAGCGGGTCCAACAACCCCTACATTTTAAGGAATTCCATCAGATTGTAGACTAAAAAGGCGGGCCAGAAAACAGCTTTGAGGATCCCCGCCAGCACGGCCCAGAAAGTTGCCGCGTGCTTGAAATAATAGATCAAGGCGCCGATCATCCCAAGGCCGTAGACGCCGTTGGAGGCATGGTTGTCTTTCATGGTCTCACTCGCCTTTTATGAGGACCCGCCCGGCTCGTCATCCTGGGGATTTTTTTCCTCCCACCTGCGTTCTTCCCCAGTCCAGGCGTCTTCTTCCTCAATCCGGCGTTGCTTCTCCGCGGCCAGCCAGTCGGTTAAGGCATCGCCTTCGGGCGCGCCGCGTTTCACCCATCGGTGATAAGCGTCCACCTGGATCTGTGCGTCATCTGCCGTTTTCATGTCCCCTTTGCTTTTTTCCCTTTTCATATTTTCCCCTTTTGGGGCCTTTCCCTTTTGGTGGCGATCCGGTAATCCGGCGGCCCCTTTTCAGTGCGCGAATCCGTATCCCTCAAGAAATATTGATCGACATGTTTTCCCTTTTCCTTTTCCATCTCGATAAAGGCCTGAGCGGCGACGGGTAATATTTCCGGCGGTCTCCACGGTGTATCGGCCTTATTCCCGGCAGGCTTTTTATGTGATTTTATTTTCATGCCTCGCCTCCCGTCGCGTAAATCAGGACTCCTC